>JAUWMQ010000118.1 GCA_030613065.1 Candidatus Aegiribacteria sp.
GAATCAAGAAGATTGGGAAACCTTCAGTTTCTTCTTGACCGGGTACTTTCCGGAGAGATTAAGAATCCTGCCGAACTGCTGATTGTTCTTGATAAGAATCTGGCTCCGGCAAGGCAGGAGGAGCCTTCGACTGTTCCCGCCGAGGGAGGAGCTGTTACCGTTACCACCATACACAGAGCAAAGGGGCTGGCGTGGAAGAATGTAGCTCTTGCGGCCCCCTCTTCAATGTCAGGGAAGGGCAGTAAGGACAGGGTGATTTCTTACGATCATGAAAGTAAAGCAGCATTCAACCTTGGAATATTCCCGGGTGGTTCAGATGAATCCCAAATGAGATCTCCCTACTGGCCGGAGATCACCGAGATTGTCAGGGCAAGGGAGAAGGCTGAATTCAGAAGGCTTCTTTATGTCGCCGTGACAAGGCCAAGGGATTCCCTTGTTGTTTTCGTAATGTCGCCGCCTGTGCAGAAGAATTCACCCGGCGAGATCCTCTGGGATAATCTGCAGTCGGCAGCGGAATCCGACCCCGGATGCCTGAGTATTGAAGAAGTTCTTCCAGCGGACATAGCGTATCATACTTCTGTCCGGAGGCCGGTTGCTGAAATCAGTGATAACTTCGGTGAAAACGATGAAGATGTCCTGTTTGAAATTGATCCGAAGCCTGAGAACTGGCAGCCGGTGGGAGCGGCAATCGGTGATAGCGTTCATTCAGTAATGGAGAAGATCGATTTCAACGCTCCGGAACAGTGGTTCATGGATAACGAAAACTTCCTTAGAAGGGTCTATGGAGATGATTTTGAAGAGATAAGGGAACTATCTCTCAATTTCTTCCGGATGAAACTGCCGTTTGATCTCAGGAAATCAGAGATCCTTGGCAGGGAGTACGCGTACGTTGTCAAAACGTCCGGTCGAATCAGGAAACGATACGTAGACCTTCTTCTGAGGGATAACGGGAAGCTCACGGTTGTCGATTACAAGACGGACAGCTTCAGAGGGTCTTCCGCCGCACAGGTGATACAGGATTATATCGAGAAGCAGCGGCATTACCTTCGCGATATTTCAGAAATCTTCGGTGTTCAGGTATATGGATATCTTGTATTCCTGAGGGAGGAAATCGTTCACGCTGTCATACCGGAATAAACCGCTGTGCTGATTCAAAGGATCTCCATACATCACCATGAGCGATCATTGCATCTGAAATCCTGCTGAAACCGGCTACGTTTGCACCGAGAAAACAGTTGTACGGTTCTCCGTACATTTAAATACCAGATGACCATCAGACTTCCAACCAGATCCTCAATCTTTGAAGGAGCTTTTCTGCTTCCTCTAGTGCCTCTCGGGCTTCGTTATCGCTGGTCAGATCGATACCTTCATAGACAACCTGATTTCTCCGCATTCTGTATGCATCAAGCAAACTGATGGTATCGGGTTCTACTTCTAACGTCAGCTCAAGACTTGCAATCTCCCTGAAATGACCTCCACCTCTTCTATCAACGCGATACCCGGACTTATACAGGGCAGCTCTGGCGCAGTTGAGAATAGCCTCATAAGCCATGCGAAACCGCCAACCCGGCTGGATCCCCGTCAGACACGCCTGTTCAATATTCCGCTCAGCACCCTCAATCAGATTAAGTATTTCATCTTCTGTTGCGGTATGAACTTCAAGCCAGTGGTTCTTTGTACACCATGACTGCAAGGTCATTCTCATCTCCAATCACGAAGAGCTTATCACCATCTGTTACCCTTGAAAGGAATCCATTTCTCTTAAGATTCCGGACATAGCCATCAACCGTGTAACAAGCTGCATTGATTTCTCGACCTAAAGTCTGCCCTGTTTGACGGAGCAGTGGAGAGATATCCCTCAAAGTCACATCTCCGATTACCATGAGATCCAGGTCACTCTCTGAATTGTACTGCCCACGTGCAAAGGAACCATATATAAATGCTATCTTAATACGCTCGTTCAGAGGCTCCATTGCAGACCGGAGAACATTTGGAGCAACACCTAGCTTGATCACGACATTCCTCAGGTCTTCATAAAAAGAGCTGCTCTGGTCGACTGAGTAGTGCTTCTGGTTCCCAACGGTTTTAAGCGACACAATCCCCAGATTCAGTAACCTGTTCAGTTCTCTACTGATGTTGGTGGAGTCCAATTCGAGTAGAATTTCAAGTTGTCGAACATAGAAACTCTCTCCCGGATGGGTGTAGAGCCATTCAAGGAGTTTTGCACGAACCTTGGAGCCGAATAGTATATCGAGCATATTCCATCCTTCGCAGTGATCTTCGCTGCAAATGCAGCATATTTCACTACATTTGCAGAGTAATGTACTGCAATCGCAGTAAATATTATAGCATCACACACTCCCGGCAAGTGTTCTGTACAGGTTGAGCTGCAGTAATGATTAGAAACGCGAAGGTCTCAAGGACGGCTCTGTTATTCAAAGAATTGATATATGCATCTACAAGAGTCTTAAACGGAGCATGCTTATTATCTGTCCAGTCAGGCATTGAAACCATCTCGAAGTATATTGTGTTTTCCGTACATCTGCTTGGGTAACCGTAAATGTAGTGAGAGGCTGGTTTCCTTGTGTTTGACATGAAAAAGGGCGGGAATCTATTATTCATCCCGCCCCTTGAAGAAGTGATTACAATGAACAGAAAGTGGTGACGCCACCCCATCCGCTTGTAAGGCCTTCATATTCGCCTGTATCCGGATCAACGACCCAGAGGGTTCCTTCCCAGATAGTGTACACAAGACCATTTACAACAGCCATTTCCTCGGCACCGCTGTATCCGCCGCCAAGGTCGGTATAATCTCCAGTGTACGGGTCCACATTGTAGAGATTTCCTCCCTGGATCACGAAGAGAGCGCTGGAATTTCCGGCAATCGCTGTTGTGCCGGCGTAGGATGAAGGAAGTTCTGTGAAGTTTCCGGTGTCAGGATCCGTCCTGTAGAGAACGCCGTTCTGAATAATCATGAGAGCTCCACCTGCCCATGCAAGGAACTCTGTTCCCTCATAATCTCCGGGAATGCTTGCCCATACGCCATCTGATGGGTCTACTTCGTAAATGATGCCGCCCTGGCAGGCGTACAGGGTATTGGAGCTGGCAGTCAAAGCGTTAGCACCCTCCCATGTTGAAGAGAGTGATTCCCACTCACCATCATCAGGGTCAGCTACATATAGATTGTCCCCCTGAATGGCGTAAAGGTTACCCTGGCACGCGGTCAGCAGGAAGGTCCCTGTCCAGGATGAGGAGAGTGATACCCATTCCCCGTCGCAGGGATCTACACTGTACAGATAGTCTCCATCGACGGCGTAAAGCCATCCGGCACCAGCGGTACCTGCCGCTGCCAGCAGCAGCGCGGCTGTAAGGACTAATTTTCTCATTCGATCTCCTCTCGAAGTGTGGTCAGTACGAATAAATGAACAGCAAATGCTTAAATACCTTCCCAGCCATCAATCATGGCCAGCATCCACCAGACTGCCCTGCCTTTCTGCCTGCAGCTTTCGAATGTTGTATGTCCGGCCTCGTCTCCGTTGAACTGTTCATGCTCAAGTGGGATTGCACCCCCCGACCATGAGTACGTGTTCTGTTCCCACAGGGACGTGGAAGAATTATACCACCAGGCATCGAGGTCGGCGAAATCGAAAAGTATCCTGCTGTTGTTCTCACAGTACTCTCTTATCTGCTGGTTGCGAAGATATCTATTGTATCCGTCACTGCCTGTACTCTGAGCGTTGCCCGTCATGTATACAAAAGTCACAGCGGAGAATTCATCTTCAAGAACGGACATGGAATCGATATACGCCTGTACCTGACTTTCATCGTAGTAATCCAGCTGGCAGCACCAGCACCACATGCAGACATTAATTGCCGGATTGTTCGTGAGTACGTCCCTGGTCATGTTCATCCCATCTGAGGATTCCCAGAAAAGTTCAGGCCCGATGTATGTATCACCCTCCTGGCCGTCGAAGATACATAAGGCACCGACAATATCCGGCAGGTAGGAACTGCCTATCTCTACATCGCAAAAGGGGAGATCAGATTCTATCAGCCCCAGGCCGGTTGTAAGCTGTCCTCCATGAGATGTGTGCGCGTACTGCATGCTGATATTTACCTGAACGCTGTCGATCCACTGTACCGGAATTTCACCAAGATCGGTACAGGAATGGTCTATCTGGCCAGCGAAACTGCCGCCACCTGGACCTCCGCTTTCAGGACCGGTCGAATCTCCCCCCGAGCATGTTGCTGTAAGAAGCAGAAAAGCAAGAGCCGATGGAAAACCGAGTAACCTCGCAAATATGGATATATAACTGTAAGTCATGATCCTCTCCTCCTTATTATCGCCAAAAAGCGCAGGAAACGCATTAATTTACTAAAATGAAGAGGAAAGCAGTAGAAGTCAATTGTATGAAAAAGCGGGAGGGCCGAGCCCTCCCGCATCTGGTCAATGACGCAGTATTACCTGATGACCATTACCCTTGTAGTTGACACTTCGCCGCCCTGCTCGAGGCGGAGGAAGTACATTCCGGGTGCAAGGTCGCCGGCGTTCCAGTTAAACATTTGAGATCCGTTGAGCTCACCCTGGAAAGGAGTTGCAACAAGCCGGCCAGTAAGATCGAATACGTTGAGCTCCGCAGGGCCGTTTCCACTGAGTGTGACAACTGCCGCGGACCTTACAGGATTGTTGACCAGAATGCCTGTATTCTGCAGAGCGCCACCGTGCTGCTCTTCCATTCCGGTGCCTCCCCAGATTGCCATCTGGACGGAGGGGTCTCCCATGAGGTTGTAACCTTCAAAGTAATACTTCGTTCTTCCACCGCCGCTGTAAGCAACGAACACGGCCATTTTTCCACCGTTAAGGAAGCCCATGGACCAGGTAATGGTCTGTCCGAGGAAGAAGTCGTACTCTCCCTTTTCCTGAATATCATCCTCAGGCCAATAGGTGTTTGGCACCGAGCCCCAGAACCAGAGACCACCTCTGCCTGGGGTTCTTGTCCAGGTTTCGCACCAGGCAGTACTGCTGTAGTCATAATCACCAGTCAAGCAGCAATGGGAAAGTACGCCGGGAAGCATGCTGCCGTTTGTAAGCTGGTCGAAATGGCTTTGGATGAAGAGACTACCGACATCAGGCCAGCCTGTTTCGTTGCCGTGACCAGAGTAGGTGAGCATGGATACGCCGAGGTTCACGGAAGCGACCACATCTGCACCCGTTCCTCCCGAATGGGGATAAACCTTGTCCCATGTATAGCTGAGGGGCGATAAATAATTATCTATGCAGTAATTATGAGTTCCTTCCGAAACCTGCCAATTATTGGAATCGTTGCTTGCCAGCCAGCATGTATTCTGCACCCATCCTGTTGCGCCGCTTACATTCTGCTCGTAATCAATCACTCTGTCGGCCATTAATTCTGCCTGAGCTGCTGTTGTCACGGAGAACCTGCCGAGGAAGACATCGGGGAGGAAATCGGAGACATCACTGCAGGAGTAGTACAGGTCGGTCACACCACCGTACTCAGTCGCGCTGCCGCCGGGAAGGAACCCGGTATCACCAACCAGAAGTACGTACTGAGGAGGGTTAGGCCAGGTTGAGATGGCGTCCCGGATGTAGGCTGTGATGGCGGCGGAAGTAGAGCCTGCTACGCTGAGGTCGACCATGGTTACTGTAAACCCCAGGCTTTCCTTCCAGGTTACGAAATCAGTCATACTGGAGGTAAAGTTCGAATGCGTCACAATAAGGTAAGGAGCCGGAGGGGTGTCGCAGCCACCCTCGAAAGTACCGTAGTTGACTGTCATGCCGGAAAGCATTCTCTCGAACGGGGGAGCGAAATACCTGTCCGCGTTTGCGTAGGTTGCACTAAGGTCGCCGCCTTCGAATGAGAGTGAGATGGTGGCTTCTGAAAGAAGATCACATCTATTGCTCGAAGGATTCCAGCGAAGTGGAAGAACCTCAACGAGAGCCAGGTTGCGCCCGCGCATCTGACCTGCGTATACGACCCTTACCCATTCACTGGGGTAAAACGCGCTGGAGGTGTAAACTTCATCATTGAGTTCCATAACAAAACTCTCGCGTGGCTGGCTCTTGGTTGCGGACTGGATACCCGGATTAATGGGCCATGCAGGACCGCTGATGTTCATAATGTTTTCTTCGGTAATCGAAACTTCAACAGTCGCGCCAATAGGGATCTCAAGCCAGGCGCGGTATACCGGCATCCTGGGATACGAGAATTCACTAACATTCTCGGCGCCGTCAATGGCAACGGCGGAATAGTTCTCTTCCCTGATGCTCAGGGTTCTGAACACAGGCTGGGAAGCCGAAAGTTCAAAAACAATACCGTCTGCCGATGATTCAATAGTTGTAAGTCCGGAGGCGAGGGCTGCCCCGGAAACAAGAAGTATTATGCAGAAGAGGAATCTCATGCCTTTTCCTTTCATGAAGGAGTGTGTAATATTAGAAATGTACTTCTCTTTGATAATGTTGTATTTATGAAACAATAGCATACAAAATATGGTTCCCGGCGTAAAGGGTTCAGCCTAATGGTTTTTCATAAGATTTTATTGCTTGTTCTTACATTATTATCTGCTGAAACCGAGAACAGCAGTGATGGAATCTCATTGGTTCTTTCAGGCGGCGGTGCCCGTGGGTTTGCCCATGTTGGAGTTTTGCTTGCTCTTGAGGAGGAGAATGTCTGCATTCGGAGCGTAACCGGAGCAAGCATGGGTTCCCTGGTCGGGGGACTTTACTGCTGCGGTTATTCTCCCGCTTACATTGATTCCATGGTCAGGAATACAGACTGGGGCTGGCTGTTTTCTTCCAGACCGGACAGCAGACTGACAATGCTGCCTCTTCGAGTTTCAAATTCCCATGACATTCTCAGGCTGCGGGTTAAGGGATTCTCACCTCTTCTTCCCAGAAGCGCTATTTCAACCCAGCGAGTGGGATCACTCCTGTCATCCCTTACCTGTCAGATCCAGGTTGAAAGAGGGTTGGATTTCGATTCCCTTCCGGTTCCTCTGAGGCTCGTGGCCTTTGATCTTGTAAGTTATGAGAGGATAATACACTCCTCCGGAAACCTCGCTGTATGCCAGTTGAGCTCAATGGCTGTACCGGCGGTTTTTCCTGCTGTAAGGATGGGAGATATGCTGCTGGTTGACGGTGGTGTGGGAGATAATATCCCGGTTGATGTAGCCCTGGAGACGTGGAATTATCCGGTGCTTGCCGTTGATATTTCCTCGGATCCGGCAGAGATTCCTGAAAACCCAACCATGGTACAGGTCGGCAGCCTGACCTACAGTGCGCTTTCGGCAAGGATTAACGATCTCTACAGTGCCCAGCCGGATTATTACTTCAGGCCGGATCTGCAAAACGCTAAAAGTTACAATTTTACAAATGAAGCCGCCGACAGTCTGATAGAACTGGGATATACACAGATGCTTCAATTCCTGCGGGAACATCCTGAGATACCCAGGAATGAAAATCGTTCTTCATCAACATCTGCTGATGAATTCCAGGCCGGAGTTATAAGCGAAATAGAATACACAGGACTGGTGGAAGTGTCAGAAGATGCGGTTCTTGACTGGATGATTCTCACTGCAGGTGATAAAGCTACTTCAGCAAACCTGCGGGATGCAGCCGAAAAACTCTACGCTTCGGGGCTGTTTTACACAATTGAATACTCCCTGGAGCCCTCTCCTGATTCCGGATGTGTAAAAATCATCTTTGCTTTTACCGAACAGGAACCCTCGTCTATCGGTATTGGGATGACCTACAACAACCAGTTCGGACTGGATGGCAGGATAACCTACAGACACCTGAATTTCCTGAACAATGGCGATCACCTGATATTGAACGCCGGTGGCGGGGAAAGATACATATACACTGAATTACGGCTCCTCGACCTTTCATCCGGAAGGAGAAGATGGTTCGCCGATTACTCGCTTTCTGGTTATCAGATGAAGGTAAATGCCTTCGACAGGGATGGCAGTTCATCCTCCATCGTTGTGACTGAAGGCCACGGGGATATTGCGCGTGGATTCTCCGCAGGCTGGTCCGGGCTTAACGAAATCGGTATTTCGGGTATCATTCACAGGTACGGATCCGATGAATTACAGGGATTTACCTCGATATTTTTCAGCCATCTCACCGAAACCATGGACAATCCCGTACATCCGAAGAGAGGTGTGAGATTCGAAACAAGGGTTTCGTGGGCTCCTCTCATGACTCATAAGCATCTGGGCATTGAATACGATTTCGAGGGTGCGGTTCCTTTCCTCAGGAAGGGGACGATGGTTCTCAATGTCTGGGGGCAGCTGCTTGCAGGAACCACCTGGAACTGGCAGGAATGTCGGCTCACGGCATCGAGGATCATCCCGGGGATGCCCTACTATTCTCTTCCGTCAAGGCAGAGGATTGCTGGTCTTGCGGGATTCCGAAGGAGTTTGAACGGGCCTTTCTTTCTATCAATTGAGGCCGGCGCGATTTGCGACTGGGAATCTCTCCTCGAAATCGAAGAGAGCGAATGGACCTGGGGAGCCGGTCTTGCAGCCGGGCTTGATACACCCATGGGTCCTGCTTCAGTCGGCTGGGGGTGGTCTTCAGAGTTCCACAGCAGATGGACAGTATCAGTGGGGTCATTATCAACGTATGGACCAGGGAGGTAGAGACTGGCACTGATTAGAAAAGCCGATTCGATAAGGGCCGACCGTGAATCAAATCAGGGTTACAGGAACGTGATTTCAAGAATTCTCGCCGGGCCTGCCCAGGGCTGCGGCGGCCTTTCCATAAGACTGCTCACAATTAAACCCGATGGAAGGCTGCCCAGAACGGAGTTCGACTTCCAGCGTGTGGTAACTGTGCTTCAGGGAGAGCTTCTTTTCATGGATGGTGACGGAGCGATGCACATGGTTGGTGAGGGAGACGTCATTATTGTCCGCCCATATGAGAGACACCACTTCCAGAACGACTCGTCATCACTTGCGAGAATTATCATCTCCGAGACCCGGGGTCGGACGTAACATCGTACACTTACAAAAGACAACATATTACAATAAAAATTCATTCATAACATATTTATTATAGATAATCAAGACTGTAGTATCCTTTGAAAACCTCCGATACTTCGCCCTATCTATGCTGACAACATATATGATAAAAGCATACACATTTATATCAGTACACATGTAAATTACATTTACTTGGTTTTATGCCTAAGCAACCGCACTTATATAACATTACAATAAACAGGGAATTTCTCTAGTCTTCCAATCTGCATATATCAGCATGAAGATTTCCGAACTGGATGTATAGATAGGCTATATGCCTATTGCATGTAATATGTGAATATGGTATAATAA
>JAUWMQ010000113.1 GCA_030613065.1 Candidatus Aegiribacteria sp.
GAAAAGGCATTAGCCAATTCAATAATAGCAGAAAAGCTCTGGCTCGACACCGCCAAGGAGTTTGGAGATCCCATCCCTGAGCCGAAAGGCCGTCGGCTCGTGTTCGCTTAATAAGAACACAGAACAACCGCATCAACCAGAGACAACAACGATGTTCTTGGCTCTTGAATACTGTTCTGGTTATGCAAGCGTTAAAATATGACACCGGAAAAACTCTTGACATGACCATAATATAGACCTATATATAGCACGAAATATAGAATGATTCCAAAAGAGGAGAAATTTTCATGGAACAAATTCTCTCAAGGTGTTCTGCAAGCATCTCAGAACTGAAGAAAAACCCAACTGCGCTGCTAAATAAAGCAGAGGGCTCACCAATTACCATTCTAAATCATAATATACCTACTGCATATCTTATTCCGGCAGAAACTTACGAATGGCTCATGGAAAGGCTTGAGGACGCTGAATTGGCTCAGATCGTAATAAATCGTGCACATGAGAAAGAAAATGCCATAGAAATCGAAATCGATGATCTATAAGGTCAAATTTCTACCGAGTGCACTGAAAGAGTGGAAAAAACTTGCTCCTCCAATTCCAAAGCAGTTCAAGAAGAAACTGAAAGAAAGAATCTTGCATCCACATGTTCCGAGTAGCCAGTTACGTGGTTTCAAGAATGTATATAAAATAAAATTGCGTGCAGTACGCTATCGGCTTGTCTATGAAGTAAATGATGAGGAAATATTGATCTACGTTATTGCTATCGGAAAAAGAGACCGAGGTTTAGTGTACACCAAGGCAAAGGAGAGAAAATAGGATCAATCGCATCAACACGGACTGGCGATGCTACATCGATCTGCACCAAGAATTATGCCAGCCGGTTATGCGAGATGTTATGCGAAAAGAAGAAACGAAAGGAAATAATGCCTGAGCATTTCGAACTCAAAGGCAACCAAATCAGGCTGCGCCCAATTGCGCAAGCTGATATTGCCGATTACGAAAGCTGGAATGATCCAAACTCAAAGGCTTTCGAGTATGACGGACCATGGTATGAAAATGAAAGTTTGGACAACCTCATAGAATCCAGAAAGAAGAAACTCGCACAAGACATAAGCCCTCCCTATCGCTCGATGGAGATCGATACTCTACAAGGAAAACACATTGGTTGGGTAAATGCATACTACAACGATCGAGATCCTCATGCAACTGCAATAGGTATCCACATCAGTGTTGATGAACTGTGGGGCAAGAGCATGGGTACAGAAGCTTTGGCGTTATGGATTGATTATCTCTTCAGAGAAATGAATTTAACCCGTATTGGTTTTACTACCTGGCAGGGCAATCCAATGATGATAAGGGTTGGAGAGAAACTCGGTTTTGTTGAAGAAGCCAGAATAAGGAGGAGTTGTCTAGTTAAAAGCCGATTCTACGATCGGATTTCAATGGGCATCTTGCGAGATGAATGGGAATCTAAGAGAAACGAATTCCCGTATCTTGAACAAGCCTGATTAAATATACAACAACCACTTGACTACAGCAGAGCAACTTAAGGAATATGTCACATATCAACCATATTCAGTAGGCCGATGTAGCTATGTTATATGCTGAGTTATTACCGGCTACTGATTTGAGACGTTATGGAGTTTAATAGGAGGAAAGAATGAATTTCGGAATACTCCTTGCATCAATCCTGATATCCACAACTAATCTTACAATCACAGAACCTGTTGACGGAGAGACCTATGACGGTGACTGGCTTACTGTCAGGGCCATTGTGGAGAATGAGAATGAGATACCTGAGTATGTCCATTACTCACTTAACGGGCAGTCAGTGGTGCAGATCCCTAGGCTCAACACCGATTGGTATACGTACATGCAGAACGACGTGCATCATGGCTACTCTGAGTCGCCTGCCCCAACTGACAACACAATACTCTGGACGGCGCCGGTTACAGGAGATACACACGAGTTCTGCAGCCCTGTAATTGTAGATGGTGTGGTGTACTTCGTTTCAGATGAACAGTCTATTGCATTTGCGCTGGACGCTGCCACAGGTGACATTATCTGGCAGTATGATGTAGTGAATCATGTGGATGATGCTGTTACATGGTACGAGGAAAAAGTATATGTGGCAGCTGATTCAGCCTGGTGCCTTGATGCACTTACCGGAGAAAAGATTTGGGCTTTCAAGCCTTCGTCTTACTACAAGATGAATGGAACTCCTTCACTTGGGGATGGAGTGGCTTACTTCAGTTTTGCGCCCAACTCCAGCTCCCTGGAAGTCCACGCTTTGGACGCCGAGAACGGTGAACAGATCTGGTTCACCGAGATTCCCTTCTACTCTACAGGCTGTTTAACCCTTCATGGTAACAAGCTCTATGTTCCTACTTACTATGGGAAACTGTATGTGTTGGATATCAGTGACGGAGCCATCATCTGGGAGAATTCCGACTCACCCACAGGTTACTGGGATTCATCACCTGTTGTTGTTGATAATGTGATCTACATCTGCGGTGATGATGGAGTAACCAGAGGTATTGATTGTGAAACAGGAACCACTATTTGGGAGACAGGCATCACACCAGGTGTGCACTACATAGCCGCTACCCCTGCTTATGGTTACGGAAGGCTGTATTTTGCTGATCAGGTTGATTCCTTCCACTGTCTGGATGCACTTACCGGTAATCCCATCTGGTCAGTTCCAGGAGTTCAGCACGGATCCTCCGGAATAGCAGATGGAATGGTGTTCTACGGAGAAGGGGCTGACAGAGCCTATGGGAAAGTTGTCGCTTTGTCCTGTGAATCAGGGGAGGAGATCTGGTCTTACCAGACCGGAGGAACAGAGATCTTTTCCAGTCCTGCAATCACAGACGGCGTTGTGTACATTGCAGGTATGGACTGGAATCTCTACGCCTTCGGCACCGGTTTCAAGTACACCTACATTGATGATCTTTATGCTCAGGTGGGGTCAAACGAGCTTATTGTAACATCTTTTGATGAAGGTTCGGCTGTCGCCGCTGATACCATCAACTTCACCGTTACCGGAACAGGGATCAGCCTCGAACCCACTCGACTTCTCGAATTGACAGTCACCCCGAATCCCTTTGGTTCAACTGCTTCAATTTCATTCGAACTCTCAGAACCTGGATTCACTTCAATAGTAATCTACGATCTTGCCGGAAGAATTGTTATCACATTGGTGAACAATGAAATGCCTGCAGGAGAGGAATCAATTCGGTGGAACGGAGAAAATGCTAACGGAGCCCCCGTTTCAGCTGGTTTGTATTTATGCAGAATTCAGTCAGACGGGACAACTGAAACGATTGGCTTGTGTCTACTGAGATAGAAGCCATAACCAAAGGCTGCAGTGGAATAGTGCTGGCAATTCCGAATCCTATGCTTGTACAATCTACTGAACCATAATGTTCTACGTGAATGGATGCCATGAATAAAAGTAAAATGAAAAAGAAACAGGTTCAATGCATTGTAGAAGATATTCCAAGCTATCTTGGTCATATCCTAAGCGTATCTAGAGTTGGTTTCGAAAGCGATTATTCAGATCGATACTCATCTTCAATAGAACCTGCTGACGTGAAATGGCTAAAGGAGAATGAAGATCTTTTCAAGTGGGGAAATGGAAAAGCAGGTTCTCTGACAAGTTATGGACTCTTCATTCTCGGTTATGTGAATCCGGATGGAACAGTTGGCATAGAATCATACTTCGATGCGCTAATCTCACTTATTGATACAGGGAATTGCGATCAAATGCTGCGCAACTTCCCTTCACTAATTCGTTTCCATGAGCAGTGGGGACGCTTGGATCATCCCGATGCAATTGAAATGCTAAAAAGCAATAGAGAGAACATAGTTCGATTTAGCAAGATTCTATGCAGGAACTGGGAAAACTTTGAGAAAAATGTCTGGCCAAACGAAAAGGATTCAGTATCTGCCAAAGCTGCTGAAATAAACAAGAAATTAGAGAAAGTGGATTCTATTGCCAGATGGGAAAATGCAACCGGATTCCCCTTCAACTATGAGAAATATGAGTACATTCTAAGCTCCGGAATGAAAAATGCTCCCAGATTCAACTCACTTGGATATGGAAAGAACTGGGTTTACTACGATATTCCGCTGCTTTTCGAGGGAATCCTCCACGAAGTTGGCAGTCATGTTTTGATCGATCTTCATCGCGAGTTGCGAGGGGAGTATGAGGACTTTTTCCTTCTTTACAATGTTCGAGAAACACTGTGCAGTCATCTGACTAAAATGATGTTCTCCGATTTTGATGTTGAGCTTACTCCCCTTGATGGCAGTAAGGTTTATGATGCGAGAGCTGATGAGCTATTCCGAGAAAAAATCACATCCCTTCCCGTTTCGAACGTCCGCAAGGAATTCAGGGAAGTGGTTGATCAAATAAATGAAGAAAGACAAAAAAATGCGTAGAGCAACCGCATGAACCGATCACAGCAACTCGGTGACAGGTTATTCTGAGCACTGTGCTGGTTATGCAGAGCGTTAAGCTACGAATGTACGGTACATGAAACTTGAACGTGAGCTCTGGATTCAAATGCTCCCGAGTCTCAACCTGTTATGGATGCAATGCAACCATACTTAATAGAAAGGGTAGTTCAGTGGTCTCCCCAAGATTAGATACGACGTTTGCGCACCTGGCGATCGAGTTCCTGGAGACTGGAGATGGAGAACTGCTACAGAGAATAGCCAGAACCCCTGCCGCTTGTTTTCTTGAGGCTCATTCCAGACGAGTATCTAGATCTGGAGATGGACCAGACGCTGGGGAGCTGGTCGTACAACTGCTGACCTCAAGTACAATGTCAGACGTCGATCAAGAAGGGATAAGGATCAGGCTTTCGTTGATGCAGACAGAGTCTGAAGCTTACCTTCGCTGTTGGAACGAGTCGGCAGCCTACCTACCGAGTGGTGCCCTCTCCGGAGCTGTCCTCTACCTGACAGTTGGCTACGATATCGGAGTTGCAATGGACGGTCAGGCCAGCCTGAATCTGGCGCATCAGCATTTCGCATCGAACCCAGGGGAATTATTGTTTTATGCTATCCACGAGCTCCACCACGTCGGTTTCCAGAAATATAATCCGCTGCCGATTATGACTGACATCAGGACGACCAGCGATCTTGCCAATCTGATAAGGTGTTTAACAGCTATGGAGGGGCAGGCAGTCCACGCGGTTCGGAGATGGCGCACTGAAGCTGGTGCAATGGAAACCGACTCCGATTATGTTGCCCTCCTGGATCCGCAACGAATGGCTGTTTACGAGAAGGAGTTCTTCAGACTGTACCGAAGCTTGGCTGAGGTAGATCCGCGTCCCCTTGAAGGGAAAGACTGGGGAATCCTAGAACGGATGTCAGCCGGTGACCGGCTCTGGTATCGGGTCGGTGCCCTGATAGCGGATCGAATTGAAAGAGAGCTTGGAAGGCAGGTCCTCATCAAGACTATCGTTCAGGGACCCGAAGCTTTCTTCGGTCGATATGCGGAACTTTCCGCGAAGAGCTGGGATGACCCTGGTAAACTGGAATGAAGCCATGCACTATCGCAGAAGTATTCATTCAGTGCTATTCCATTGCTCCTTAAATGATTTAGAACAAGGTCTTGATGCGACCGAATGAATAGCTCTGAAGTGAGGTCATTTCAATCTCAATATCCAGCTCACTGATTGTATAGACGGCTCCGTCGGTATAGCACCAGAAGAAGCTGTCACGACTGGCGGAATAGGCCAGACCCAATGGTGTGTTGCAGAAGAGTGGTACATCAACAGCTGTGAGATAGGTCAGACTGGTGCCATCAAAGCTGTAGAAGAAGAATCGACTGTCATAGTAGCTGGTTAGAAGAACTCCGGTTTCGGTTCCCAGAGGAAAGGTGGTAAGGCCGCTGAGATTGGCGTTGGATTGAGGGGTGGAGAAGGTGGAAACATCGCTTCCGTCAGGGAGAAAGCGCATCACATCTTTGTTCAATCCTCTCGCTACCCAGATGTAACCGTCCCGGTAATCCATTCCCCGGCCCTCTGTACCAGCGGGACTGTCAATGATGCTCCAACTCGACCAGTCATAGGTGAAGAGCTTGCCATTGCTCCATTCTGTAAGATAGATGCGCGAGGCATCATCGTTCAAACAGACTCCGAAATTGAGCAGAGCAGAGCTGTAAGCCACCTCACCCAGGTAACTGCTATCATCCGGGTCATAAAAGCCTACCTCGGGATCAAAAGCATTGGCACTACCGAGAGCAAGGCGATCATTGGCCTCGTCGTAATCCAGACCAAGGATCATGTGCGGAGCGCCAGGTTCGAATGCGAAAGTATTGAGAACGGTGATGTTTATATCTATCATGGGCTCCGGGGGGTTATCGGGTGATATCGGAGAGTCCGCGAAGGTCAGAGTTACTGTGATAAGCAACATTACTATTTTTTCTATCATTTCTCCTCCATAGACAGGAACCAATCTGTTTTATTCTTCTATGAATTCCAGCACAAGATCAGCCAGAGCATATCCAAAAATACCCGGCATTGTAATCAGGCTTGGGATGCGGTTCCGGATTCTTCCTCTTATCAGTGTCTGATCATCCGTGTCCGGTGGTAGAGCATGTTTCCCGGCGGATTCTACCGAGTAAACACATTGAATACCCTCTGATATTCCTCTTGTGCGAAGGTACTTGCGCACCTGTCTTGCAAGAGGGCAGTTATTTGTCTGTGAGATATCCCCCCTTCTTACAAGTGAAGGATTCCTTCTCCCTGACGCACCCATGCTGCTTACGACAGGAATACGATTCCTGATGCAGTATTCAAGAAGAGCCACTTTAGGATTAAGGCTGTCGATTGCGTCGACAACAATATCCGGTGGAGGATCAAGGATTTTCGAAGCAGTATTCTCATGAAAAAATTCCACATCTGTTTCTATTTCGGTGTTGGGGCAGGTTTTTCTGAGTTGTGAAGCAAGTACTTCCACCTTCGGCTTACCGATATCGCTCAGCCCGGCAATTGGATTCCTGTTGAGTGAAGTTTCTGTCAGCAGATCGAAATCAACCAGCTTGAGAGTTCCAGCTCCACATCTGGCAAGCGCGATTGCAGCATGACAGCCGACACCACCGAGACCGATAACAACAATTCTTGCTTTCATCAGTCTTCTGTGAGTTTCCTCTCCAAGGAAATCCACGACCCGGTCGAATCGTCTCTCAGTCATCCGAATCAATCCCGAACAGTCTACAGGCATTTGTCCATGTTATCCAGGCAATGTCTTCAGCTGTTGTACCGCGAAGTTCAGCAATCGCACCGGCAACTTTGATTACATGAGCAGGCTCCACCTCACCTGGGGCAAGCCCATCCATTCCGATTGATGGAGCGTCAGTTTCCAGCAGCATTCGGTCTGAAGGAGCAAAAACAGAGGATTTTCTAGCTCTCCTGGCACGGAGTCTCGTAACCGCACCACCGAAGGCAAGGAAGAATCCAAGATCAAGAAATCGTCGCGCAAGCTGTGTTCCGCTTGAAAACGCAAGGACGACTCCCCGGATATTGGCCCTATAACCGTCTTCAGACAAAATCGACAGCATTTCTTCGAATGCTCCTCGACAGTGTAATATCACAGGCAGATCAAGCTCCAGCGCGATGTCCAGCTGTTGCCGGAAAACCCGTATCTGAGTATTCCTGTCAGGAGTTTCCACTTTGAAATCCAGTCCGATCTCACCGACAGCTACTGACGAGGTAATTGTAAGTTCATTTTCAAGATTTTGAGTATCAAGTTCCTCATCAGCACTCCAGGGGTGAATACCAAGCGCAGGATATATCTCCGGTTTCCCTGCCAGAGCTTTTACCTGATCCCAGGATTCAGTATCAACAGAAGGAACAATTAGCCGGGTTACCCCTGCTTCCCTCGCGCGGTGGAGAATCCCCTCCGTATCTCCACGAAGGGGCTCTATGAAGAGATGACAGTGCGTATCGAAATACTGTATGGTTTTCATCGGATTCTTCCTGTCAGAAATCAGTTGTATTGAACAGTGTTAACATTCAATAGGCAAACTGATATTGTCCAGGGTTGCTCTTCTAGAAAGTAAGTGTCCGCTGCTTGAACCCATATCCCATTACATCGTAGGCATCATGAAGAACCATGAAAGCATCCGGATCGATACGCTTCAGAATTCTTCTCAGCATCATTACCTGTCTTCGATGAACACAGACATAAATGACATCTTTTTTGGCGCGGTTATACCCGCCCTCGGCCTTAAGGAATGTAACGCCTCTGTTAAGCTTCTCAAAAATCGCGTCCCTAACTTGATCCGGTGCATTCGTCACAATCATTACAGCTTTTATATATGGCATTCCTTCCGAAGCAAAATCAGTCATCTTGCTTGTTAGGAAAAGGTTCAGGTATGCCCAGATTACGATTGCGGGATTCTTGAAAACAACTCCCACTGCAAGAATTATGAGAGATTCCACAATCCAGTAACCAGTACTGATTGATACTCCAGTGTACTTTTTCAGAATGGCAACTGGGATATCAGTCCCTCCTGTAGAACCCCGGAATTTGAAAATCAAACCGAGTCCCACACCCAGAAGAGCAGAACCAGCCAGAGAAGCCAGAAGGATGTCTGTTTCTAATTTGCCGGAGAGAAACATAGCAAGCCTGGGCAGTTCCCCTTCTCCGGCAACATTATGGACTATCTCGCTGTAACTGGAAAGGAATGAGAGGTGAGAAGGCTGAAATACCCAGCACATAGCGTTGGCCATCAGCATTCCAGCAAAACTCCTGATACCGAATTGTTTTCCAACAACAAAATACCCCAGAAAAAAGAGTGGAATGTTAAAACCAAACATCCAGATACTCTCTGTGACACCTGTCCAGTGATAGAGAACCTGTGACAACCCTGCAACACCACCAGGTGAAATCCGGAATGGGAATAAGAACCAGGAATAGGCAATTCCAAAAAATACGGAACCCGCAAGAATACCAGCGTAATCCTGCATTTCATGCCTGATATTCATAATAATCAACTCCCGGAATAATGCTCAGGGCATCCTGTCTGTAATGAAGCGAAATATTAAAGGACGAAGCCTGAATTAGCTTCGCCACAGTCAGATGTAATATACATTATCGGATCTGTATCTGCCAGATTTTCAGGCTTTAACTCTAATTCTGCCTGCTTCCAGATCCTGCCTGAGTGCGAGTTTAATTTTCCGTCTGGCCAGAATTATCACCCATACCAATACTGGCAGTATCCCAAGCACCGTGAACTGACCCCATACTGGAGATGCAAAGATACACAGGTTATAAAGTCCATGAAAGAACACTGCGAGAAGAAAACCTTTCCAGATTAACCAGCGTCTGGTTACCCAACTCTCAGAGAACTTCGCCATACCGATATAATATCCCATTATTACGGAAACCGCAGCGTGAAGCGGTATTGAAGTAAAAGCTCTGAGAATGGCTACATTCAGCCCTCTTCCCAGCACGTATAGAATATTCTCAAGACAGGCAAATCCCATACCGGCCATTACAGCATAGATAATCCCATCCATAACTTCATCAAAGCACTTCTTCCTGTAGGCAACTCTGAGGACGATAAACAGCTTCAAACCCTCTTCAATAAGCGCGGCTACGATGAATGCTTTGAAAACTGGAAAAAGAACCGGATATGGTTTCAGGATTCCCCTGAACCC
>JAUWMQ010000042.1 GCA_030613065.1 Candidatus Aegiribacteria sp.
AGGAGCATTTTCCCGCAGAGACTGAAATTCTTCAGCTGAGAAACCTGACCACCTGGCAGACCGGAGGATCTGCCGTTTCAGTAACTGTAACCTCTTCCGGGATGCTTTCAGACCTGCTTGGCCTGCCCTTTAAAGAAGGGATTCCCTGGTTCATGCGCGGCCAGGGATCGAATGTACTGGCATCTGACTCCGGTTGCAGAGAAGTTATTATCAGGCTTTCGGGGGATATGGCTTTGACCTCATGGCATCGCTCCGAAAATGGCTGGAGTCTTATAATCGGTGGAGGTGTTCACCTGCCGTCACTGTCCGGGGCTGCCTACAGCAGGGGAGATTCAGGACTGGAATTTGCTATTGGTATTCCCGGAACAGCAGGCGGCGCTGTATTTATGAATGCCGGTGCATACGGGAATTCAATATCTGATGTCCTGAAAAGTGTTTCAGTAGTAGATTACAGAGGTTCTGCGAAAACTATTGTCGGAGAAGAATGCTGTTTTGAATATAGATTCAGCAGGTTTCAGAAGGAGAGATCAGTTATAGCAGGAATGGAACTGTTGCTTGGGATTGATGATCCTGTCATTCTCCGATCCGAAGGAAAGAGGATTCTGGAGCTACGCAGAAAGAAATTTCCTCTTCAGTATCCCAACGCCGGAAGCGTATTCAGAAAACCTGATGAGGGAATTTCCCCCGGCAAACTTATTGAAGATGCCGGATTGAAAGGGAGAACTGTCGGTGGAGCAAAGGTCTCCTGCAAGCATGCAAATTTTATTCTTAATACTGGAAAAGCAACATCTGATAATATAGCGCAACTTATTGATATCGTCCGGGAGTATGTCCTTGCGAGCAGCGGAATCCTGCTCAAAGAGGAGATCCGGTATCTTGGTCGGAGGAATTGAACAATGTCGGATATGCACCATCGCGGAATTATCAGTCTGGAGCCCGGACCTATCCTCGTAACCGGAGCGGCAGGTTTCGTGGGTTACCATCTCATGAAAGAACTCGGTATGGGAGAGGGTGATATTGCCACTGATGTAACAGTAGATTTTGAAGCTCCCGATGGAGTCTCGAAAGTCAGATGGAATCTTCCATCTCCTCCGCCCGAGAGGCTTGGAGAAGTCAGGTACATCATACATCTTGCGGCCATGAGTTCGGTTTCAAAATCCCTGAAGGAGATACATAAGGCATATGAGATCAATCTAATGGGAACCGTATCGGTACTAGAGTATATGGTTTCAAAATGTCCGGGTGCGAAGATGCTTCTGGCAAGTTCAGCAGAGGTGTACAAGTCATCGGATGATCTTATTTCTGAGAACTTCGAAATCGGCCCGAGGAATCCTTACGGAACAACAAAGGCCGCGGCTGAAATTGCCGCTTTTCAATTTGCACGAAATTACGATCTGGATATTGTTGTTACGCGCGCGTTTCCCCATATGGGCCCGAGGCAATCTCTGGACTTCGCATTCCCATCATTCTGCAGAAGAATCATTGATACGCGCCTGAGTGGTAACAACATCATTCGCGTCGGAAACCTCAGCCCCGTAAGAGACTATCTGTACGTAACCGATGTTGCAAGAGCTTACCGGTATGTTCTGAGCAGAGGTCAATCCGGAAGTGTTTACAATATCTGCACAGGCAAGGGCAACAGTATCGGTGACATGGTCAGAATGCTAATAGATATCTCCGAAATGGATATAGAACTCGAAACGGACCCGAACCTTTTCAGACCAGCGGATGTTGAATTCCAGGTGGGTGATCCTTCAAGGCTTCGATCCCAGCTGGGATGGAAACCCGAGGTTGATAGAGAAGAGGGTCTCAGAAAACTTTTTTCATGGTGGGAGGCAGGAATATGACCCTGCTGATGATATGCTGTATCAGCCTGACAGGCAGAATTTCCGAGTGGAACCATTATACACATTTTGGCGGAGTCAGTGATATTCTAGTTGAGGGTGCTTCGGTGACCGGCGCGACCAGCGGTGGCGTTATTTTCGGATCAATTCAACCCGGCGGAATCGTGTGGGATTCCACCTTGACCTGTCCCGGAACATTGTCACACAGTGATGCGAGATGTCTTGAAAGGGATTCTTCGGGAAATCTCTGGATTGGAACATACGGAGGCGGTATCGATGTAGTCCTCGCTTCAGGGGGGAGCGTGAATTACGGGCAGCTTGAGGGTTTGCCATTATCACTTGAGATAAACTGCATTCTTGCCGATACGACCGTATGGGTCGGCACCACTGAAGGATTGTGCAGCAAGGAGCTTGGATATTTTGAGGTCTGGACTGAATTCACAACCGCTGGCGGATTGCCTTCGAATATCGTTAATTGTCTTGCCAGTATTGATTCAGGACTATTTGTGGGAACTTCTGATGGCCTCGTCATGCTTCGGTCGGGTCAGTACCCCGGACAATCCGATTCCTGGCTGAGTTTCCCTGCTGCTTTAAACCTCAATGTTAAGGATATACTGGTGGCAGGGGATACCGTCTGGGCGGCTTCAACTGATGGCCTTTACTACCTGGCAGCTGGCCAGGACTGGATGGAAGACGCCACTTATCCAGGCAGCTATCCAGTTTCTCTTGCTTCGCTGGATGGGCGGCTTGCAGTAGGAGGTCAGGGAAATGCTGCAATATTTGACGGATCGCAATGGATCTCCGGATCAGGCGGTCTTGGAGGTCAGGCCGTTCAGGCAATCAGCTGGATATCACGTGACAGCCTGGCAATCGGACAGTACTCGCAATATGCAGTGAACAGAGCCAGCGGTAACGGTGTCGGAATAGGTACGCTGAACTCCTGGGTATCCTCAAGGCCTCAGGGCGCTCCCTCAAATGATCTGTTGGCGGTTGATGTGGATTCAAGGAACGATGTATGGGTGACAAGCAACAGAAGGGGAGCTGCGGTTTACAGTGAGCACGGATGGGTTGAGTTCATAGATGAACTACCGAAAGCGGATCAGGTATTTGCCTGTCTTGCAGATTATTCCGGTGGCGTATTCATTGCCCCCTGGCATTTTGGGGTTACCTGGCTTGACTGGAATGGTACTCCTCAGAGGGATGATGATGTTGTTATAAGCTGGAACATTGAGAACAGCGGTCTTCTCAATAATCAGATCAGGAACGCAGCGATTTCGTCATCCGGAGAAGTGTGGTTAGCTCAGGAACCGTACTGGCAAACGGAAACCGAACCCAGCGGGGTTGTAAGACTCTCCTGGACACCCGGAGAGGAAACCACCGCGTCATGGAAAACCTTCGAGCCATCTGACGGGCTTCCATCAGGCTATGTACGGGATGTCGCGCCGACATCCTCATCTTTCATAGCCTGGATGGGCAGCAAAGATGGGCTTGTGGAAGGGAATGTGCAGACGGGACAGGTTCTGTATTCCGCAGGTTCTTCGCAGGGATTACCATCCGTGGATGTGCAATCGATAGCTCTTTCAAGAAATGAAGATCTCTACGTTGGAACAACCGGCGGTCTAGCTGTGATGAAAGCGGGTGAAGAGACGTTCACGGATGTTGAAGGCGTATCCGGCAATATAGATGTGCTTTGTTTTGATAATCTATCCTGCCTCTGGGCAGGGTGTTCAGATCTCTGGGGTGGGATTCCAGAAGGGCTTTACAGAATTTATCCCGATGGAACCGTTGAAGAGTACAACACATTGAATTCACCACTGCAATCACTTGATGTGAGAAACATAGCCTGCGATGCGGATAATGGATTTCTTTACATTGTAACCGATCACGGTTTGTGGAAACTTACCCTTGAACAGGGTATGAGCGGCAGCATGGAAACTGCTACAGTCTATCCTAACCCTTTCTTACCAGGAGATGGACAGGTTCTGGGTGTAGCAGGACTGCCGGATACGGAATTTGATATTCATCTGTTTGACCTGACGGGAGAACTTATTTATGAGTCTCTGTCACAGAACAGGGATATGTTCTCATGGGATGGTTGTGACAATAGTGGTGAACCTGTAGCGTCTGGAACATACATTGTAAGGATATCACAGGATGGTGAAAGCAGATTCACGAAACTGGCAATAGTACGATAGAAACCGGAAGAGGATTTAATATGAAGGGTGTTGTGCTGGCAGGCGGGCTTGGGACACGGCTGCGACCTTTGACAAGTATAACCAACAAGCACCTCCTGCCAGTCTACGATCAGCCGATGATCTTTTATCCGTTGCAGAAACTTGCTGAAGCCGGGATAAAGGATGTTATGCTGGTTACCGGTGGAAACAGCGCCGGTGATTTTCTAAGACTGCTGGGGGATGGATCTGAATTCGGGCTCAGTACTCTGAACTATGCCTACCAGGTTAAAGAGGGAGGAATTGCCGAAGCTATAGGTCTTACGAGGACCTTCGTAGGAGGGGATAAATTCGTTGTGATCCTGGGTGATAATATCCTTGAGGATTCCCTTGCCGAAAAAGTGGCTGCCTTTGAAGACCAGATAGATGGAGCAAGAATCCTCCTTAAGAAAGTTGAAAACCCCAGTGATTACGGAGTTGCGGAACTTGATGGCACCAGAGTGATCTCGATTGAGGAAAAGCCGGAGAGCCCCAGAAGCAGTTATGCCGTAATAGGTGTTTACATGTATGACAACTTTGTGTTTAAGGTTATCGACAGTCTAGAGCCATCTGCCAGAGGTGAGCTTGAGGTAACGGATATCAACAACGCCTACCTGAAGAAAAATAAACTTCATGCAGAAATCATTGAAGGATGGTGGGCTGATTCCGGATGCAGTATTGATGGTCTGCTTCAGGCAGGGATCATGGCCAGAAAACTTCGCGGTGGTGATCCGATATGAAATTACTTGTTACTGGTGGAGCCGGCTTCATCGGGAGTAATTTTACCAGGATAGCGCTTAAAGCCAGATCTGACTGGGAGATAACCGTTCTCGATAAACTGACGTACGCGGGCAGAAGAGAGAACCTGCAGGATCTTGACAACGATCCCCGGTTCAAATTCATCCACGGAGACATCTGCGATGAAAAGGGAGTGTCAAAGGCAATGGAAGGGTGCGATGCTGTAGTTAATTTTGCGGCGGAAACCCATGTGGACAGATCCATTGATGATCCCGCTTCATTCGTTAGAACTGATGTCGAGGGAGTAAGAGTCCTTCTGGAAGCCTTCAGAAAGGAGGACAGGCAACTCTTCCTGCAGATTTCGACTGATGAGGTGTACGGGAGCGTGGAAAAAGGAAGCTCCCTGGAAACGGACCAACTCTCACCCAGAAGTCCTTATGCGGCTTCAAAAGCCGGAGGCGAGCTTCTGGCGATGAGCTACTGGACCACATACGGGGTTCCAGTAACTGTAACCAGAGCTTCAAATAACTACGGTCCGTTCCAGTACCCTGAGAAGCTTATTCCGCTGTTTATAACCAACGCAATGAACGGTGAGCATCTCCCTCTTTACGGAGATGGCCTTAACAGGAGGGACTGGCTGTTCGTTGAGGACAACTGCAGAGCATTGATTATGGTTATAGAGAGATCTGAACCGGGCAGAATATATAATATTGGTGCAGGGCAGGAACATACAAATAGTGAGGTTACCTCTTCCATACTGGAGATTACAGGTGCCGACAGAAGCCTTGTAAGATACATTGATGACCGTCCCGGTCACGACAGGCGGTACGCATTGAATGTCAGTCTAATCGAAAATGAACTCGGATGGAAGGCTGAAACAGACTTTGAGGAAGGCCTCAGAAAGACCATAGATTGGTACAGCAGGAATCGTTCGTGGTGGGAGCAGATTAAGTCCGGTGAATTCAGGGAATATTACCTGTCCATGTATGAGGACAGATTGACTAACTCCAGGGAGAGCGGATGAGAATTCTTGTAACCGGTGGCGCGGGTTTCATTGGCAGCCATCTCTGCGAAAGGCTTCTGACTGACGGGCACGAAGTTCTGGCCATGGATAACCTGCTCACGGGGAGTACAGATAATATAGCACACCTTGCCGGAAGAGGTGATTTCTCTTTCATACACCATGATGTGACGAACTACATTTTCGTACAGGGAAAACTTGATTTTATCTTCCATCTCGCTTCTCCTGCAAGCCCTGTTGATTATTTGACGTACCCTATCCAGACCCTGAAGGTCGGTTCTCTCGGTACTCATAAAACCCTTGGACTTGCGCTTGTCAAGGAAGCGGGGTACATTCTCGCCTCGACAAGCGAGGTGTACGGAGACCCCCTTGTTCATCCCCAGCCGGAGGATTACTGGGGCAACGTAAATCCTGTTGGACCCAGGGGTGTTTACGATGAAGCTAAAAGATTCGCTGAAGCGATAACCTTCGCTTACAGAAGGTATCATGGCCTGAATGCAAAGGTTGCCAGAATTTTCAATACGTACGGCCCTAGAATGAGAGCGGATGACGGACGGGTAGTTCCCGCTTTCATTTCTCAGGCATTATCCGACAGGAACCTTACAGTATTCGGAAATGGCAGTCAGACCCGGAGTTTCTGTTATGTTTCGGATACGGTGGATGGCCTTATACGTTTAATGGGGTCGGATTTTTCCGGGCCTGTGAACATCGGTAATCCCGATGAGATGACAATCTCGGAATTTGCGAAATTTGTGCTGGATCGGATTGATTCGCGAAGCTCCATAGTCTACAGGGAATTACCCGAGGATGACCCGAAGGTCAGAAAGCCCGATATTTCCCTGGCAATAGAGAAACTTGGCTGGAAACCGGTTGTGGAACTTGAGAAGGGCATGGATAGAACCATCGAGTATTTCAAAGAGCAACTGAGGGTATAGCGTGATCGGAATTGATCTTGACGGCGGAATTGATCTTGGCGGAAGTCTTACATTTGAAACAGGTCTGATATGTTGATTTCAGTATTGATACTAATTGCGGGAAGTATACCTTCACCACTTTTATTACAGAATCCTCTGACTTCGGAATCGTCCGTTCTTGAACTGGCGGACAGAAGTACTTACGAACTTGGCCCCGGAGATATTGTATCAGTCGTGGTTGAAGGCGGCTCCAGCCAGATTCTTCTGAGTGCTGGCGTTTATCCCTGGACGGAATGTACAGTAGGGGGAGACGGTTATCTATCGGTTTCCGGAATTGGCGCCCTTAGCGTGAACGGCCTGACGATCGATGAGGCTCAGCAATCTCTTCAGAGAAAAGCAACCGGTTATTATCCGTCAATTCGCGTTACACTTTCCCTTTTCGAGCCCCGGATGTTAAGGGTCAGCTTAGGGGGTATGGTTGTTGAACCGGGCATTTATCAGCTTACAGCACTGCACAGGGTATCTGACGCGATTCTTCTGGCAGGCGGGATATCAACCTATGGCTCCCGCAGGGGAACAATGTATTCAGATTGTGGAGATACACTCTTCGTTGATCTGAATATCTGCCCGGGAAGCGTTTCTTACGTTTCCGATCCGTTTCTTACAAACAATGTCGGCATTATAATCGATGTCTGTCAAAATCCTGTTTATCTTCTCAGTACTGCCAATGCCATGGAGACCCGTGAACTGCAGCCGCAGGAGAATTTTGAATCTCTCCTGGCCCGAATGGGTGGAGTATCAGGGGACCTCAGTCTCCTTGATTCCAGAATAGTGAGGGATGAAACGCTCATTCCTGTATGGAATCAGGCAGAAGGTTTCATTAATACAGAACTTCTTCCAGGTGACACTATATTTCTTGTTTCGCTCAGAGACTCGATCACAGTCGGTGGGGCGGTAGGTATACCGGGCTATGTACCCTACAATCCCGAGAGCTCAGTTCTGGATTATGTTATCACAGCCGGTGGTTCGATAAGCACAGCCGGCAGCAGAATCACAGTCCAGAGAAACGGCCGGGAGGTTGAGTTTGATGGAGATGTCGAAAATGCCCGTCTTCTTCCAGGAGATGCTGTAAACGTGTCATACAACTGGTTCAACAGGAACGCGGCCATGATCTCTCTGTTAACGTCAGTAGTGTCAATTGGTATAACAATTTATGCGCTCAGTAACTAGATTGCGTTTATGGAAAAGAATATAGAGAAATCCTTTGCGGGGAAATGGATTCGTTGCATTGCGCTGAACCTGCGCAGAATTGCAATACTCTGTTTTATCGTGGCCATTGCATCGTCAGTATGGGCGCTCACCAGAAAGCAGTACTGGACTGCCTCTGCGATTACCGTTGTCCCTGGTGGTCAGGAATCATCCCTGGGTCTTGCGGGAATCGGGGGACTGGCGGGTGATCTGCTGTCCGACCAGCTGGGCGGCATCGGAAATATGATGAGTATGGGGTCTTCTGCCCTTGATATGAATCTTGTTTTCCAGGTTCTCTCCTCCAGAACGGTGCATGAACGCGTAATTTTCAAGTATGATCTTCTGGCGGACATGAAAGTTGCCACAATGGACGATGCCCTGAATAAATTCGGTGAGAGGGTTTCAGTTTTCCTTACTCCCGAAGGTTTCTTTGTGGTATCAATGGAAGCTGACAGCCGGGAAAAGGCGGCAGCAGTGGTGAACGATATAATTGAATTCTCCAACCAGGAGCTTTCAACCATAATCACCAGCAGGGCCAGAAGAAGCAGACTGCTTGCAGAAGAATCTCTTGAGGCTGCCGAGGAATCCCTTTTCATCTCCCAGAACAGAATGGAGCAGTTCCGTGCGGAAACCGGACTGCTATTTCCCGAGGAGCAGGGTATTCAGTCCATAGATATGCTGGGTACACTTGAAACGGAGCTGCTTCTTGCGGAAGCTGAACTTGCGGGTGTCAGCGGTACTATGTCTTCATCCGGTACAGCCTATCTGGAGATAGCCAGGAGGGTAGCGTTCCTCAGAAACAGTATGATGGACAAAGCTGCAGGTGACAGCCTCAGTTTCTTCCCCGGGCTGGACAACATGCCTTCAATGCTCAAAGAGTACGAAAACATTGCCATAGACCTCGAGACCCGACGGGTGATCTACCTGATGCTGAGGCAGGAGCTTGAATCCCTTAAACTGGAGGAGGCGAAGGAGAGTCCTACAATAGAAATTCTGGTTCCCGCCGTTCCGTCCGCTCTCAGATCCTACCCCAAGAGAGGCAAAATGGTGGTACAGTATACTGCCATAGTCTTTTTCCTTTCCCTGCTCTGGATGGCTGTAATTACCTATGCGAAGCAGCTTTTAGATGATGAGGCTACCGGCCCATTCTGGAGAAACGTAATAAGAACCGCGGGAAGCCAGCTTTTCCTTGTACGGAAAAGGGAAAAGGGTCGAAAAAGACCATCCTGATTCTGCCTTTTAGCTCGTTTTTCTGCGTCATTGCTGAATGGATGAATCATGATACACAGGGAATTTGATCCGGATAAGGACACGCAATCCTGCCACAGAATATGGCGGGAAGTAGCATGGATCGAAAACGATGAGCATGAAAAAGCCATGGATATTTTCCTGGAGGGCAGCCGCGTCCTGATGGGTGATATCAACGGTAACGCTGAAGCCCTGGTTGTCTCTACACCGGGCCGGATTAGATATCTTGAAAATGATATTCCCCTGTCTGCCGTATGCGGAGTAACAACAAGTTATGCGGGAAGAAGAAGAGGACTTGCGGGGAAATTAACAGCTGAGCTGATAGCCCTTGATGTTGCCGAAGGAGCTGATATCGCAGGGCTGGGAATATTCGATCAGGGATATTACGATAAACTTGGATTCGGAACCGGGCCTTACGAGACTTTTGTCGGGTTTGACCCTGCCTCACTGAATCTGAACATAACCCCCCCTCCGCCTGTGCGTCTTACAAAGGATGACTGGGAGCTGATTCACAGGTCCAGACTGAAGAGAATGCTTGTTCACGGTAATACCTCCCTTTTGCGAGAAGAGATAACGAGATCCGAGATGCAATGGAGCAAGAAAGGTTTCGGTCTCGGATACATGGATGCTGAAAATGAACTGCTCTCACATCATTTCTGGTGCAGGTCCCCAGAGGGTGAGCACGGTCCCTTCTTTATCAACTGGATGTGTTACAGGAATTACTTTCAGTTCCTGGAGCTTCTTGGGCTCGTAAAGAATCTGGGCGATCAGGTTCACCTCATTAAACTCAACGAACCGGCAGCAATTCAAATACAGGATCTTCTGAAGACTCCCTTCAGGAACTATAGAAAAACCGAGAGATCCAGATACGAAGCCTCAAGCAAGGCAATGGCATACTGGCAGATCCGTATATGCAACCTGGAAAAGTGCCTTGAAAAAACCGTACTTCATGATGATCCCGTTACTTTTAACCTCAAACTGAAAGATCCTATTGAGAAGTACCTTGAAAATGACGCTCCATGGCATGGAATATCCGGCAGTTACGTAGTTACACTTGGACCTGAATCACATGCGGAGAGCGGGCATGACAGATCTCTTCCTGTGTTGGAAGCTTCTGTTGGCGCGTTCTCAAGGATGTGGATTGGATCAAGGCCGCCAACGGGGCTTTGCGTAACTGATGATCTGGCTGGACCGGAGGAGCTGATCCGAAAACTGGACAGGATACTCCGGCTTCCAACTCCCAGAGTTGACTGGGATTATTGAGGGGGAGAAGATTATGAGAGTAGCAGCATTTGTGGGAAGTCCCAGACCTGATGGTGTAACCGATGCAATAGTAAGGCAGGTTCTGGGCGGGGCAGAAGACAAAGGAGCCGATTCCGCTGTCTTTCATATCGGCCTGCTTCACATCATGGGCTGCCACGCTTGCATGAAGTGCCGGGAAACGGGCGTTTGTATTCTCGATGATGACATGAAGCCCCTGTTCGACGAATTGAGGAAAGCGGATTGCATTATCCTCGGTACTCCCATTTACTTCTACTATATGACAGCCCAGATGAAGGCTTTCACTGACAGACTTTTCTGCCTTATTGGAAAGGGGTTCAAAGGCAGGCTTGGACGAAAGAAGACCATCCTTGTCGTGACCCAGGGAGCTGATGATCCTGAGCTTTTCAGCAGTCAGATCGAAAGCATGAAAAAGGCATGGAGTATGGCGGGTCTTGATATCATCGAAACCGTCCTGGCTTGCGCACTCGAAAGCGCTGAGGAAGTAATGGAAGATGAAGAGCTTATGAAGAAGGCTCTCCTTGCCGGGCAGCGCCTCACAGCTACTGATTAAAGCATTTCCAGCATCTCTGATGTAAGCTTCCTGTAAATTCGGAAGCGTAACCCGCCAAGATGTTTCCCACCGTACCATCTCGCAACTGCAACAAGGATGTTCTCGGTTGAGGACTTACGCAGCACATCCAGGATAACAATGCCTGCACCACTTTCACCTCCGTCACCTTTCATGTCGTCAATTCTGCCCTCCCGCGCAAGCCTGCAGGCCCAGCTCACATGGTTGGCATTAGGCATCCGGCAGTTGCGAACCAGCTCTTTCAAAGCCTTTGCTGGATCCTGCCCAGGGGCCAGCCTGATACCACAGGTCGCGAATCTGCAGGCACCGGCCCTGATTTCCGGACCCTTTACCATCCGGTCAGAATATTCATTGCCGCCAGACAAAACAGCTCCCTGGATAGAAGGACCATCTTAAATTATGCATGTCATCGTTCCTGCCCGGATAAGCCTGCGATCTCAATTCAGTATCGGAAACAAGGATACCGTTAATAACCCTGCAGTGTCAATCACAGAGCTGATGAGTGATAGGCTTTCCTGGCACAGGGCGGTATTGTAGATAATGGAAGATTAAGTATACTGGTCATTGCAGGACAATTACAGATAGTGTTACACATATTTCTTCAGATTCCGTATAGACAGGGGCATTGGAAATCTTGCTTCACAACGAAGAGTCCGGACTGCTGAATCGGAAAACAAGCTGGTTGATATTCGGGTCTGTATTCATTGCAGGATTGATTCTTCGTCTTCTTTTTCTCGGCTCGAAAAGCCTCTGGGTTGACGAGGCTCTGGCATCAGGAATTATTGATCGCAGCATACTTCAGATTATCCGTATGTCCCTGAGCGCTTCACCGCACCCTCCGCTGGGTTTCATTCTTATCAAGTTGTCATCCCTGCTGTTTGGTAATGGGGAAGCAGGCTTAAGAGTGTTTTCAGCTCTTGCGTCAGCTCTTGCAGTGCTACCGCTGATGACCTTTATTTCGCGAAGGATCAATGTGAAATCCGCCTTCTGGGCAGGATTGATATGGGCTGTATCGCCTTTTGCGGTTTCTATTGGGCAGGAAGTGTGGCTTAACAGTTTTGCAGCACTGATCGGTTTTGCATTCATCGATGTATGTGACAGAGCATGGCATGGAGGAAGAACAGGAAAATTTCTTCTTTTACCAGTTGCTCTGGCCGGAATGCTCGTACAGCATCTTTTCGTTTTCTTTATTTTCGCCGGGTTTTCTCTCTACTTCACTGTACCTGCGGACAGGAGACCATCTATAAAAATATTCCTGATTCTTGTTGGTCTGTTCCTCCTTATTTTCGCCCCTTTCAGTATTATGCTTATAAGGCAGGCGTCTTCCAGAGCTGACAGGATCGCCAGAGCAGGTCTGGATATGAACGCGCTTCTGATATTTAAGCTTAAGTTTAGAATACCATCTGTATTTGCGAGACTCATTCCCGGTGGTCTTCTTCTTGAAGCTGGCCGTCAGCTTCTGCAGGATAAGAAGCAGATCGTTTTCTGGTTTGTTTTCTGCGCCGGGCAATTTCTGCTGATCATCAATCTGTTCTTCTACAGAGTCTTTGAGAAGAAATTCAAAGTCTGGCTTCTAATTGTTTTTCTGCTTCCATTCACGCTTTTCTTAAGAGACGATCCTACCGTCAGACATCTTACAATTCTATGGATTCCTCTGGCTATAGCTATTGCAGCAGCGTCTGACCGATGGAAATACACCGGTCCGGCAATAGCGCTTATTACAGCAGTAATGCTGCTGCCATATTTCAATATTGATAGTTATCCATACCATCGAAGCAATTGGCGAATGGCAGTAGAATATGTTGAACACAATATACATGCGGATGAGGGTATTCTTGTCATAGGTGGCCCATCCGGAGGTCTGATCTGGGATTACTACTGTACGGATGATTTATCCAGAACCGCTCTGGGGGGCGAAGATCCTTTTACGGAGAGAACAACTCCCGGAATTGAACCAGGTGTGGCAATTGGCAGCCTTCTTGAAGAATTCGAAAGCATCTGGGTTATACATGATTACTGGGGAGGATCAGGCACGGTTGAACTTGCTTCCGATTACAGGGTACTGCAGGAGAAATGGATAAGTCCCACTATTACCGTTGTTCATGTTTCATCGGAGTAGGAATTACGAAATGTTATCCTGCGGGGAGCGGGATCTGAAGAAGTACCTGTAGAAAGCATCATCGGATATCTTCCTGACAAGACGTACCAGCCCTGAGATGACAATCCATGTGAAGATTATCCTCGCGAACAGAACACCCGTAATATTTGCCCCAAGGGACATCATCAGAAGAGTATCCTCAAGAATAGCGTGTGAAAGCCCCATGAGGGATATGGAGAAGAAAACATCTCTGCTGGAAAGTTTCCCCGAGTTAACGTCCCTGATGATCAGCCCGCCTCCGTAGGAGATACCCAGAACCATGCCGAGTATGGTTACTGTAGTGGCGGACTTCCCGATACCCATTGAAGTCAGAACAGGTTCAAGCATCCTGTTCATTAGCCTGGTTATACCGAGTCTGTCAAGGATTTTCATAAGGATGATCAGAACAAGTACTATTAGGAATATGACAGCCAGGTTCTGCAGCTGTGAGAGAGCCCATGAACCAAGGCTGCCACTGCCGGGTGATGCTTCCCACAGTATCCGTCCCTCTTCCTGCAGGAAACCTCCCAGCGCGTAAACAGTGTTCAGTATAAATCCGAAAAGAAACGCGAGCAGCAGCCTGAAAGGAATCATGAAGCGTATTCTCACTCCGGTCTTTCTGGCGATGGTGGTCTCAACCGGCATCGAGTGAGCCAGAAGGATCATACTGGCTATTACTGTTATCTGGGCTGTTGACATATGAAGGTCAGGAGCGATCGAAGCGAATAGCACGATCCCGCCGTACATGTTGGTTATCACAGCTGTCGCCCAGACCAGACCCATCTCGCCGGGCAGGCCCACCAGGCTCATTAAGGGCGCGAATGCTGCCGCTATATATTTTACCAGACCCAGCTCAGTGAGGATTTTAACAGCGATTACAACAGGGACCATTATTCGGAACAGGATGAAGCTGACCCCCGAGGCCTCCCTGATCTGTTCCCATGCGGTTGCAAGTACTGCCAAATGCTCTCCTTTCACGTTCTACGAAAGATAAACATTTTTCGTATAATCCGAATAGCCGGAAAGATAAAGTCATGTATCCGTTTTTGACAGGGGGAATGGTAATTGCTTGAGATGCTTTTCAGCCTTTTCCGTGAAAAAGGGGAAGAACTGTATCTGGTAGGCGGTTACGTAAGGGACAGTTTGCTTGGCCGGGAAACCAGAGATTACGATTTTGCCACCAGCGCCAGGCCCGGGGTTACGAAGGATATACTTGAATCGAGTGGCTTCCGGGCTATTCCCATCGGAATGGAATTTGGTACCGTTGCTGCGATCATAAGCAGTAAGGCAGGTCAGACTGAGATTCAGATAACCACGTACAGGTGCAGGGAGAGTTACAAAAAGGGTTCCCGCCACCCCGATGTTGTCTTCGGTAGTAATCTTGAAGAGGACCTTGTAAGGCGCGACTTTACCGTAAACGCAATTGCCATGGATGAAAAGGGCAACATAATAGATCCGCTGGGGGGTCAGAATGATCTGAGGGAAGGAGTCATCAGAACTCCTCTGAGCCCGGAAAAGACTTTCAGCGAAGATCCCCTTCGCATGCTTAGAGCGTTCCGTTTTGCCTGCCGCCTTGGTTTTTCAATTGAGGAAAAGACGCTGGATGCGATAGGGAAGCGGCATCGTAGTATACTGGACATCTCGAGGGAGCGCTGGAAGACGGAAATGGATTCTCTGCTTACAACAGAGGACGGTGAAGAGGTTTCCAGAGTTCTGCAGATGATGAAGAATGCAGAAATTCTTCAGGATATGATCCCTCGATTCAATGAAATGTTCATGCAGGACGGAATGCCCCAGGGAAGAGCCCACTACGGTGACATCTGGGAGCATACACTTGATGTTGTGAAGAAGACGAAAGGCGAGAGTACCTGCCTTCGGTGGGCAGCCCTTCTGCACGATATTGGAAAATCTCCCAGCAGAACCGTTGATGAAGATGGAAATACACATTATTACGGTCATGAGAAGATCGGTTCTGATTATGTAAATGAAACGGCGGAGAGGCTCAGGTTCTCAAGAAAGGAGAGGAAGTGCGTATCCTTCCTTGTGAGAACGCACATGAGACCAGTGCTTTACTCCAGCGAATGGTCCGACCGGGCTGTGAGAAAACTTGCGATGGAATCCGGTGAAAACCTGGACCTTCTGTTGAACCTTGCTTCAGCTGATATCGCTGCTCATGCTGACCCTTACGCTTTCGAGGGAGCTGTGAGGATGGCAGAACTCCGGGAAAGATTGCACAGGCTGACTCCGGATACCCGCAAACAGCTACTCCCCAGGGATCTCGGGAAAGTCCTGATGAAGAGGGCCAGTACAAATATTGGATCATCTCCTGAAATTGGAATAATTCTCAGCAATCTTGAAGAACTGGTTCACCAGGGGATTCTTCCTGAAATGGCGTCCGCGCAGTTCTATCTTGATTACCTTGCTGAACATCCGGAGCTGACAAGCCGGAACTGCTAAAGCCAGGGAGCACCAGATGGTTGTCTTATTGATATGGGATTGTTTCGGGCAGTATCGTCATACTCTGTAATACGGTTCCGGCTGTTCTCTTTTGAAATGTATAGAGCTTTGTCCGCCCTCTTAACAAGTTGTGATGGGTTCACCTTCGTGCCTGGAATCAGCGTGGAGAAGCCCTGGCTGTTTCGAGTTTCATCCTCAACTGAAGTTTGATGTTCAATGATTCCAGATAGTATTCCAGTGCTATCTGGTGCTTGCCTTTCTCCTCATGAATTCTCCCCATGTTGTACAGGCAGAATGAGATTCCCTTCCTGTCATTCAGAGACTCTCTGATCATCAGAGCATTTTGATGGGAATTAATGCTTTTACTTATCTTTCCAAGGTTGCTGTATGCATCCGCTGTTCCTTCTTCGTCATTCAGGCTGGTAAATATATCGAGAGCTTCCTTGCACTTTTCCACGGCAGTCTGAAGGTCACCGGATCGAAGGCTGATTAGCCCGATTATGTGTGATGAGAATGCAATGCCTTCGGAATAATTGCACTTCTGTGCCGACTGAAGGTTCTTTCTTGCGTGTTTCATACTTATTTCAGGATGACTGTTACGGATATCATATGCGAGCTGATTCAGAGTATCGATCTCATCAATGATTTGTTTCTTCTTCATAGTATCCCGTGCAGAAGAAACCAAAGTATTCTCCACTCATCGATTGGCTGACAATAATATTCCGAAAATTACCCTTTATCCTAAATTTCGCGATGAGTTAATGTCAATCGCGATTAAGATTACAGAAGAATCATATAGTCCCAAGCGCAATACGGTCAAGGAGAACTATCCGGAATCTGAATCCGGAATTCAAGATGTCCTCACCTGTCATCCTATGTGAGTTATACCAATGAATAAGTGGAATGGAATTCCCTGATCAAAGAAAAGTCCCGCATCGGATCAAGAAGATCAGTACAGGCAGCATATGATAACTGCCTGCACTGATTCAACACTCAGCTTCTACTTTGTAGTGTAGGTCATTGTGCACAGGACAGCACCCTGAGTATCCTGAAGAACGCAGAATCGACCTACTCCTGGAATATCGAAGACGGGCTTGAGTATCTTGCCGCCGAGATCTACTACACTCTTGGCCACCGCATCCACATCGTCAACAGTGATGTATATGTCCCAGCTGGGCGGCATCCCTTTGCATTCCGCGGGCATGTCCATCATTCCGGCAACGGCTTTACCATCCACCTTAATCATTGTGTAGACTGATCCGGGCATGGGCACTGTTTCATATTCCCATCCGAATAATTCCTTGTAGAATGCTTTTGCGGAATCAACATCTGTTGTCATCAGCTCGAACCAGCCGAATGCCCCGTTTTTCATCAGATCTTCGTTCATCTATCTTTCCTCTCGTTGGATTGAGTGAATAACCAGAATAGTACTCACTAAGCAAGGAACATAGCCGCTGTTTCTGGATGATTCAGTTGTTCTAAATGCTATTTGCTTAAACGAGTGCAGTATGTCAACATGCTACTATAGAGTACTATACTTAATTAGTAATACAGCAAAATCATTTTACGACCTATAGACCCATTTTTAGTATTTTGTTTATCTCAAGGTCTATTGACTTAATTTGTTCTTCATCAGCATAGGAATTATGAGCAAGCAATGAGAGAACAGCTAATCTACGGTGTGATTTCTTTTTCTTGTTGTACTTTGGAACATTAATTTGAGGTCTGATCTTGAACGTTCGCGTGTCCGAAGAATTATGTATGTATTTAGCCGTGAGAGGAGCGTTAAAAGCGGCACATATGTAATGAGCTTCATCTAAAGTGATAAAGCGTTTTGTCTTGTCCTGGCAAATAGAAACAGCATGATTCTGATATTGAGGTCTTTTCTTCTCACCCCAGGGGGTCTCTATAGTTGATACGACTGCTGCCTGCCATTTAGTATTATCTCTAAATACAACATAGTGCTTTCCAAAACTATATTCACCAACTCGAGCTAATGCATAGAATTCCTTATTATGCTTGTTGCCAATGATTTTAGAATTATAATTAGTTTGGCTTAATATTATATCTTTGTGCTTGTTGAAGTATTTAACCAAATGCTTTGATTCCTGAGATAATTCTTTTATAGGGACAGGACTTCGATTATTTTCACCGTAAGGAAAAGGAACAATGTATCGTGGTGTGGATATATGATACCTTTTTATATCAGTTCCCTTGACCAATGGACGTAAGTACTTAGTTTCTAGTAAAATAGATTGTTGAGGAACTTTGTAAAGAGATTTGCTACTCTGGAAATTTTTAACAAATACTTTATCATTGTAAGTACGTTTTATCTCTGAATCTACTTCAAGTAAGAAGATTTCTTGTGGATAAAACTCGATACCTTCCCTGCCGATGTATTCCGTTTCCCCTACTATTTTCTTAAAAGAATTTAGTTCGATAATATCGTCTGCATAAGTAAATATTGTATTATTTGGATTAACTTGGCCTATGAAGCCTGTAGTGATACTATAAATATTTTGTATATCACGAAAATTATCAGTATGATTATATTTTGATAGCTTTTCATTTCTACGACTTTTATTGTAGTGAATTACAGGTATCCCTTTGGTATAATCTACCTTCTTGTTTGAATAAAAGTATGAAAGGAACTTTTGCTGTACAGGTTTGAATGGGTGACCAGCTTTAGTCCAATCAAAGATTTCTTGTAAATACAGATGTTTACTATCATCTAATTTGAACTCTCTAAATCCTTCATAGGTCTGTTGAAACAAAAGAGATTGAGGCATAAGGAATGCTAAAACACCCTTGTCCTTCAGCCAATTCTGTGCACACACATTCGAAATAAGAGCACATACATTTAGATTAATCCCACCGGTGCGGCCATCACCAGAGAATAAGTGACGATCAATACATAGACTTTTAATGCGTTCCCTGTAACCTTGTGGTAGATTTTTCCAATCAATCCAGGGAGGATTACCAACAACAATATCAAATCGTCCGAGTGTTGCGGTCGTTAGGAAATTAGTTACTACCCTCGCCCAAATACCGTTCCAGTCACTTTTCTCCAATTCGACAAACTTTGCCGCTAATGAATTGAGATTACTTATTACTTCTGGTTTATGGTCTCCGTGAGGAGTTATTGCTAATAGCTTTGAAACAATCAATCCTGCTTGCAAATTGTGAATATCATCCTCGATGGATAACATTGTTTTTGAGAAAAGCTTCGGATCATTAACAATACTTTTAGGCAAAACAATTTGCAGTACTCCCTTAATTGTGTGAATTGAATATGAAAAGCAGGGAACCTGCTCGATTTGTACAGAAGAAGGAACTATCGATGAATCTCCCAAGTATACAGGGATATCAAATTCATCCGTTTCAGAGATCAAATGGGAGATATTAATAAAGTAGTTTATTCTTGCCGTAAGAACAGCAAGAGGATTTAGGTCAATACCCTTAACTCGATCGAGTACTGCTTCTAACCGGTGTTTTCTAGGTTTCTCTTTAACACTCTCTAGTACTTTGCGGATTAATACAGAAAGAAAAGTTCCAGATCCAGCACAAGGATCTAAACCCCGCCAGTGGGAAGAATCCAAATGAGCAATTGCACCGTCTACTAAGTTGTCGGCCAACCAAGGAGGTGTATAGTATTCTCCTAAACTGTGTCTGACTTTTTCAGGAATAATGCTCATATACAAATCCTTAAAAAGGTCACCAATGCTATCAGCATTATCAAATATTTTCTTGTCTTCGTACGGCGTTAATACCCTATATATTTCTTTAATATGGTTACCAATATTATCATTCCATTGTGCTGATGCGGAATACCATGCGAAATAATCACCTTCTAGCAAATTGCCAATACCCAAATTTCTAAAAATGGCCCCACCTTCTAGATCCTGCATCTGTAATTCTAAGGTTTTGTTGGGTGCTTGAGCCAATTGATTGAATTGAATGAGTGATTTGTTAAAGTGCATTTCGGTCAAAACCTTATAGGCAATGATTTTCACTATAATGGCATAAGTAGTCTGTAGAGCGTATAGTGCCAAATATATTTCCTTGTTACCTTTCAATTTCCTATCTAGAACAACCTCCAAAGCCTTTGTTCTCTCCTTAATTGCTTTTTGCTTTGATTTGTCATCGTGGGCCAATCTAAATAGTTCTTTCCACTCATTGAAAAGCATAGAAGTCTTTTTTGTTAAATCAGCTCGCAATGTGTCATACAGAGTATGAGTTAACTGATTCGCTAGACTACTTTCAAGAGGAAGGGTGAAATCATTTACTAAGTTTTCTGGCGTTAATGCAACTTTGCTAAGAGATAGTATGCACTGTACTAGGGTACTCAAATGGTTTGCCTTCAAATTGCAGTATGCACCCTTTGCGAAAACCCCATTCTTTAATTCGATTATTTGACATTCGATCCCATCTGTAACAAACCCTACATAGTCATTCTTATCTTCTTTAAACAATCCTGACAAGTATTCACAGATTTGCTTAGTTGCCTTCCTTTTCTTTTTCTCTGAGTTGAATTTCGAACTGTGTTTATACTCAATAATTACACCACTGTATTTACTATCGATTCGCCCTTTTGCAATGTGTCTTTCAGTAGTGACACTCTTCTCTTTTTCAGGGAAACTTTTAATATTGAAGTATTCTTTTATGAAAGCATACAGTTCAATTTCAAAGGTTGATGCGACTGTGGCTTCATTTTTTGCAGTTTTGCTTTGATTTACAATATCAATGCAAACACTTCTCAATGCCGCTCGATATTCGCTCGAATTTAGGATGAAATTATGTATTTTTCCTTTTAGTATTTCTGTAGAATCCATTTCATGTCTCTCTCTTGATAATGATATCTCCCGCTAAGACCACAGCAAAGAAGTACTCAGAGCCTTTGCTCTCTCTCCACGACCAAGACTCTTTTTCATACACAAAAAAGAATATAGTCTCTGTAATTGTTAATGAAAACCGTTCTGACATCTATGTGCAGCGAACAGTCTCTGTAACCATTTCACTTTAGAACGCTCTGATTAACAACATAGGTAAACATATGTATACCAATCGTGATGTCAAGGTGCAGGATCGATGTTGCATGGCTCCTGAAGTAACATCTGAGAACGTCGACTGGTACAGTCATACTGGGGAATTACGCCTTGAATCAGTAGAGCATACTGTTGCAGAAAGATTTCGAACTTCAGGAGGGATAGATCTGGAAATTCAGCAGCCGTTTCAAGAAGAATGATCTGTGTCTCCGTGAATCGGGACTGCTCCATACGAAGCATCATCATCCTGCTACAGGATACTGTATTTACAGCCATTCCTCAATACCGATAACATGGGAACGCTCCTGACACGAATATTCCGCATGGGCAGAAAACGACAGATGGAATAGTCCCCCCGACCCTCGTGTATCAGAACCGTATCAGGAAAAACACACAGCATGGAGGTTAGAAAAGTGAGAAAGTTGATAATTACGCTCATACTCATTGCAGCAGCAGTTTTCTCCGGAGAAGAAGCTTCGGAGTATGTCGGCAGCGGCAGAATGCAGGTTCTCGGAGAGGAGGGAGTTGTAGGAGAGCTTTCCCTCGAGCACACTTCAGTCGTAATAGATATCAGCGGTAATCTGCAGAGAGCCACAGTGCGGCAGGTTTATGGTAATCCCTACAATGAAGTCATCGAAGCCGTCTACACATTCCCGCTTCCCCAGAGCGGGGCTGTAGACAGGATGGACATGTGGATAGGCGACAGGCTGATAGAGGGTAAGATCCATGAACGCCAGCTGGCGCAGCAGATCTACAATGATGCAATTGCGTCCGGGCATAC
>JAUWMQ010000112.1 GCA_030613065.1 Candidatus Aegiribacteria sp.
GTCATTATAAGATAGTTGCTTTACTTCTTGACGAGACTGACATTGAAGACCTATAATCACGCTCTGCTGGCGGGTCGTCCAAGGGTAGGACTGCGGATTCTGGTTCCGCCAATCGGGGTTCGAATCCCTGCCCGCCAGCCATAAAATTGAATGCCTCCTTCATGGGGGCTTTTGATTTTGTACTGAAGTTCACGATTCGGACCTTTGATCAAAGATCAAAATGGTGAGTTCACCCTGAGTGAGTGAAACGAATCGAAGGGAATCCCTGCCCGCCAGACATCTGCTTCCGATTTCGATGACGCTTCCGTAAGGATACTCTATCAGCATACTTAAATGTGTTTGTCATTTTCTTGAAATCAACTACATTTTGACGGTTAGAATGGGTAATTTGGAACCCAATCGGCACACTAATATCATTAAGGATCAATTCAGACTGATCAAGCAATTATTCTTCTAAATCACTCAACAACAACGAAGCGCTGCATGTCCTCTGGATCAAGGCTCTCCACTAAGAGTGTATCCGACAATGTACATTGAGCAGAAGGTTCTCACAGCTGGCTATAATGCCTGCAGATTATGGGAGTAAGAGCTGCTTGTTCCATTACCGCAGGATGATCAGCCTGTTTGAAACACTGAGATCGTTCGATCTCATGACCACCAGATACATGCCGGGCTGAAGATCATCAAGAACTAACGCGTGGTCACCTGCATTCATTTCACCATTGAAAGGTGTTGCAGCAAGCCTGCCGTCACACGAATAGACATCTATTCTCACGTCAAGCTGCTCGGAAATCGAGCATGATATGCTTGCAGTCCCGAGTGAGGGATTCACAAGTGAAATATCCATACTGTAATCGTACACGGTTTCCTGCTCGGTGATACCTGTGCCCTGCCAACCTCCCAAAATTGCCCATAACCACCAGGCAGCATAAGCTTTTCGGTTACCATTCAAGGGTTCTGTGTGTGCAGCGGAGCAGTTATACCAGTCCACTCCTTCTACATGAGTGTTCTGCCATTCAATTGCCCAATTCCCACCTGTATAAGAGCAATCGTCGTTCACATATTGATCACCAAAATAGCTATCATCTGGATCATAGCATTCAATATCATAAAAATCATATAACACTTTGTTATTAGTTATACAGTAATTTCTGATTTGTTGATTTCGCAAGTGAAGAGTACCGGTTTCTCCAGTAGCATTAGCATGTCCTGTCATATAAACAAATGTAACATTGGGATATAGGCCCTCAAGTACTGTCATTGGGGCCAGGTAAGTATCGATCATTTGCTGTTCGGTTCGAGATGCAGCCTGTCCGCACCAGGACCAGATAATCACATTTACATCTGAATTGGCAGGATTGTCCAGATAAGTAACCGTATTGTTGTACCAAGCCGGGTAATATCCACAATCACCATCCATCGCATAATCATGTAAATCCAAAGCACCTCCGGATCCGCCGTTATTCCATTCGAAAATATCATCCGGCAGGGAGAGCCCTAATCCACCGCCATTTGCAAAATCAACTAAACCATTCATCCCGGTTGTAAGTTGACTTCCATGTGATGTGTGTCCATATGCAATATGAAGATTTGATTTTGCCTGATTAATTGCAAATTCGGGAACCAGGGTAATATCCGTACATTCGTGATCAATAATTATCCCTTGAGACAAAGCTTGTGTTTGCCATCCTGACAGGAGGAATAAAAGGAATATTGTAAAACCAACTTGTCGTTTGTGAGCCTTGCTGTAATTCATTTGTTGCCCCTTCTCTGCTATATAGTTTTTGTTTTTTGTTGCTTGGGGGATTTCCGAGCAATAGAAATTCAAATTTTTACTATTCCGAAAATCACCCGAAACAACTCAGTCTTTAGATATTCCCCTGTTATCTATTTAAAATTAACAATACCACCTGAGAAACACCAAGTCAAACCATCTATATGATGATTTTGTCCTTCGATGGCGACTTTGGAGAGCCGGAATTTACCGTTTTCACAAAACTTACCTGGTTCCTGCCAGTATAGGGAAACCGCCCGGAGCAGTGCTCCGGGACAGGCATGAGCTGTACTGCGCGGGTCATCTCATCGAAGCGGCCGCAGCACACTTTTCCGCGACCGGAGATGACAGTTTCATTAATATCATCAGAAGGTGCGTGAAAGTTCAGAGATTCCATCTCAAGTTTCTGAATCTTCCTTCAGTAACTATGACCTGGTTAAATAAGCTGGTTCGAAATACTACTCAGCATTAGTAGAATGAATACCGTATACTTCTTCTGTTATTCTGGCCTTTTCATCATAATCGCTCAAAGTGGAGAATGCTCGCTGAAACAGCACAGGAAGCCAATCACCTAAAATAGAGCCTATTTATTGTGCTATTTCGCATAACCAACCGCAGAAAGTGTTCCAACTCTCAGCCAGGTGGCCAGCCACAAAATTGGAAGTTATAAGACTTGCAAAAATGAACCAGATATATCGAGTGCAGGCAACCAGAGTGTAGAAAATCAGTATACTCGTTTAGTTTCCGGGGCATATACTTGAGCATTTCTGAGTCAAGTAGGATATTTGCTGTGACATGATTTTCTCTTGTGACGATTAGAAATTAAAGTAATAGTTCATTGCCTCATCTTCAGCAGGATTTTCAGGAACATGAGGAACCTGCTCACCGCACCTTTCTTTTTCGACATGATCACGTCGTTGAGTTCCTCCTCGTCCATCGGAGGTACGGTTTCCTGTTCTCTCGGAATGAGACGTATAGCATCCGCTGGGCATGTTGGAACGCAGAGACCGCACCCGATGCATCGGGACTTGCCGATTACCCCCTTCTTCGGAGAGCCTTTCAGGACGACTGCGCCCACCTGGCACCTCTTCACGCAGAGACCGCACCCTGTGCAGACACCGGCATTGACCTCCGCCTGAAAACTGGTTGTCCAGAAATCTATTGGATGAGGAAGCATCTTCTGCATCCTGAGCATACCACAGCAGCATCCGCAGCAGGAACAGACGAACTCGGCCAGCTGCGCATTGGAGGGCTGCAGGACGAGACCGTCATCCTGGTTCTGCTGCAGTACACCGAGAGCCTCTTCCAGGCTCACCTCCCGTCCATGACCGCGACGGAGGACCATTGCAGCCATGCTTCCCATTCCGAAGCAAGTTTCGGTTCGAGATGTCACTTTGCATACTTCTCCCTGAATTGCCCGGCTTTCCCGGCATATGCAGGGGAGTACCACGAAGGGTCCCTCAGAACTCTCAATAAGCAGTCTGATCTGATCGTATGTAGCTACAGTGTGCTCTGGAGTGATGCTGGCGTTTATCGGGATTGTTCTCATCTGGGAGAGTTCAGTGGCAAGGAGGGATTTGCTGAAAGCGATAGTACTCATGTACTCACCGGCACCCTTCAGGAAGTCCGTAGTTGGACAACCATCCTGTGCTTCGTACATTCCTATCACCATCGGAAGAACAAACCAGTGGTCCTCGCTTTCTCTTTCCTTGAAGCCTATAGCACCCTTCATTGACATGCTGTCGAGCAGTTGGAGAGCCCTTTCCTCGGTGTATTCACCAGAAGCGGTCAGCATGATCTCCTGAAGAGACGAGGGGCGGTAGGAAAGATGAAGTGCGAGCCCCGCTTCCTCAGAGGTGAACATGCTCTTCAGAAAGCGGATATCCGCTCCTGACCTGGCTGCAGGAAAGCCAATCGCCTGCTGATCCAGATGCTTCTGAAGAAAACGGTAGGCTTTGTGATCAGTGACAGTGTCTGTTCTCATAAACCCCTCCTCCGGAATTCAGATCAGCGGTTACATAGAATATATTCCAGCCAATAGCAGGTTCGTACATGATATGGTAATTGGTCAGACTCCTGAGACCCAGGGTCTGGCCTGCTTTACAACCAGTTCACCTCCGGATGTTATCTTGAATTCTATTTCCATGGCGAATTCCACATCATCCCGATCTGTGGCGTAAACTGCTGCGTAGTGGTTATGGATCATCTCCAGATAATCTGAAAGCCGGTCAATCTGTTCTCCTGTAAGTACCCTTTCGCCGGCAGGTACTCTGTTTGACAGACCTATGTACTGTATCTCCCTGGCAATGACACCAGTAATATTCTGATCAGTAATAAGGAACTCCTCTGGTACGGATTGCGATTCAGGGTTAGTTACCATATCCTCGCCAACTTGAACATTAACATAAAAGCCTGTGATGAAAGGGTTGAAGATGTTTTGCGTAACCGCCACTCCATTCGCATACTCAGCCTGATAGCTCGGGTGGATGACAACACCCATAGCAGCTGAAAGATGTTCAATTCTGTAGAATTCCCTCTCTTCAAAAGCTCTGTAAGTCCACATACCTGCCCAGACCTGCTTAATGGTTTCTGAGATGTGCCCCTCGGTGGGATGGTGAGTGAAGGAACTGTAAAGCCCTGCTCCGTTGAAACCGGGCAGGTCCTCGTTGTTTGTACTGGAACGGCACCGTAGTGGTGTACCGGGTTCAAACCGCGAAGCTATGATAGAAAGAGAATCCATCATCCAGTTGGGGAGCTCGCTCTCCCTGATCCTCCGCCGCAAATCTCTTAACATTTCTTCTCTGAGTTCAACACTGCTGTTAAACTCATCCAGAGCGATCAGAGAATCTACCGACGAATACAAATTGTTGTATTCCATAAACTTGTGATAATAGTAGAAGGGCACTCCACAGCCGTCAGGCACGCTGGAAGATGGCAGACACCTTGTGAGTTCGCCCAGACTGGCTGCTTTTACGCCGTACGATTCCGAATCTGAAAGTCTGAGATCCTCCAGGCTGCGGATCTCGCTCTCTGTCAGTTCACTTTCCAGAATGGTCATACTTTCAGGTCTTACTGATTCAAGCCAATCCATGGCTTCAAAGAATGAAATCTCCTCAATGCTGTATCCTCCTGGAAGAGCTGTCAGCCGTACATACAGACCAAGCATGGATTGAAACTCCGGGGTCTCGATAAAATCTGAAATGTAGACATTCGGTGTGCCATTCTGAATGGCCTTCAAGTTGATGTGGGAAAGTGGAGTTTGAGGAATTGTGGTTATTATTCCCGCAACATGAGTGATGTCATTGGGTATTGTCTGAAACACAACAATATCTCCCGCTGAGAACGTGCCCCTGGAACTTCCATAGGTGAGAATCCCACAGGCTATTCCGGTATTCAGCGCGGCGTAGTCCACCCCTTCGAACAGCTCCGATGTGAGCACCACTGGGACCCCGGCAGACTCAAAAAACTCTCTCTCTTCCATGCATATCCTTACCTGCGTCTCGCCTGTTGGATGATACACGATCCTGTCCACTGCGAACTCCATTCCAGCCCGGATCAGTCTATAGGACAACGCAGCATCGTCGGCATGGATTGGGTCACCTGGCCAGAATTCAATTGTGTAGATTCCGCTGGAATTTTCACGTCCGGCATATCTGTCGTGGGCAACCACGCTACCCGCAATGAGCCTTCTATTGAGATCGGTATATGTTCTTGTATTGAAGCTGAGCAGATCCATGTTCCACCCCAGGGCTTCGCTGAAGAATTTCCAGTGATAGTTAAACGCATTCGAGTTGATGAAGTAGAGTTTAGGACAATCAGTACGAATATCCGTGATCAGGAACTTCACTTCCGAGAGCTGGAGCGCATCAGGCACTTCAGTACCGGAAGAAAGCATGTCAAAAGTTGCTCTGTCTTCAATGAAGAATGCCACCGTGTCAAAGGTGAGAGTAGTATCGTAATCGCTAATTTCTTCCTGCGTACCTGCGTAGTGTCCTTGAGAGAAACCAGTGGCTGTAAGAGCAAGAACACCTGCCAACACTGAATATGGAAGTATCGAGATTCCGATAGCAATCCTTCCTGAATGATCTAATAACTGAATTACAACTATTGAAGCTGGAATATTCCCTGGGATACAGGGAATCACAAGTCAGGTGTTTTCTTGTATGCTGCTTTTCAGCTAACGAACAACTCGATTTCGCACTAGCCTCGACATCGTCCAGAATAGTCCTCTTGAACTTTCATTAATAACATGTCTGTTAAACGTCAATTCATCTAATCCCGAATATTGATGATGATTGTTACAACTCTTAATCACGTGGCCATCCACTCATAATTGATATAGCCCCTCGGGGGCTGTTTCTGTTTCAAATTTCTCGCAGGAATGAGAAACTGGATGAGTTTACCCTGAGCAAGTAAAACGAGTCGAATGGATTCCCTGCCAGTCATTGATATTCTCCAGAGTAATTATCCATGAATCTTCATATCAGGTTGCGCTCAGTGAAAAGCTGATGACTATAGGTCTAAGAAGTACTAAGATTTATCCTTTAATATCCGGAATTGACATCCTGATTTTCAAGGATATAATTCAAACATGATTAAAAGACCGGATCTGCTTAATTCACTGAATAGGTGTATTACAGAAAATCCCGTGACTACGCTGCTTGGTCCGCGTCAATGCGGAAAGACCACTATTGCTAAAATAATCAGTGAATCCGTTCCTGTTCATTACTATGATCTGGAAAATCCTGCTGATCGTTCGGGGCTAACGAATCCTCTAACGGCTCTTGGAAAATTGGATGGCCTCGTGATTCTTGATGAGATCCATAGGATGCCCGAGCTATACGCGATACTGCGTGTGCTTGTAGATGAACTATCTCACCAAGCCCGTTATCTAATTTTAGGAAGCGCATCACCTCGAATAATCAGGGATGTCTCTGAAACGCTTGCAGGCAGAATCGGTTTCGTAGACATGGGGGGATTCAACCTTAAAGAAGTCTCCACGGACAACTGGGAGAAGCTTTGGCTCAGAGGTGCTTTTCCGAGATCGTACCTTGCTGCAGACGAAGATTCGAGTTTCAGATGGAGAGATAACTTTGCCAGGACTTTTCTGGAGAGGGATTTGCGGCAATTCGGTTTCTCAATTCATCCAGAAAGCATGAGACGGTTCTGGATTATGGTCGCTCATTACCATGGTCAGGTCTGGAATGCTGCAGAGTTCGCCAGATCCCTGGGCCGGGATGAAAAGACTGCGAGGAACTATCTGGATATTCTTTCCGGAGCCATGGTCGTCCGTCAGCTGCAGCCCTGGCATGTGAACATCAAAAAGCGGCAGATCAAGTCTCCCAAGATATACATCAGGGATTCGGGTATTCTTCATTCTCTTCTTTCCATCAGAACAAGAAGAGACCTTTTGTCACACATCAAAGCAGGTGCCTCCTGGGAGGGTTTCGCACTTGAACAGGTATTATCGCTCACGGGTGAGAGAGATGCTTTCTTCTGGTCCACTCATGGCGGTGCGGAGCTTGATCTTCTGCTGAGTCCTGAAGGAGCAAGGCTGGGCTTCGAGTTCAAATTCACGGATAATGTTCGTACAACTAAATCAATGCGTATAGCGATTGATGATTTGGGACTCAACCATCTATATATAGTTCATCCTGGAGTCAGATCTTACGTTATCGATGAAAATATTTCAGCCCTGTCCATCACCGACCTGATTACCACACTGGCAGATAAGCTGCATGCCGACTGCAATGTAGAGCTCGTTCCCCGTTTCTGAGAAGACGAGATGCTCTGCTATATGGCTGAGTGTGTCGATCACTTCACCCTGTGCAACATCAATCACAAGTGTTCCTGAGAGAGGAACAACAAAGAAGGGGATATTGACCAGATCGGTGCCAGGCCTGAGTGATACGTCTAACGCGAAGTATGTGTTCATCTGAACAGTGTCGGTTATAGTCATAGACGGAATATCTACGATGAACAGATCGTTCTCAGAGATGGCATAGAGTTCTGTGCCCTGATCGTTCGTACACAGATCCATGCAGTCACGGTAGGCTCCAAAATCAAGCCCTCCGCTTATCGTATTGGAAAAGACAGTCGATCTGTATGATGTTGTCTCCATCCCACGCGGCAATATATGCATACCGGCCGTCGGGGGTCAGGCAGATTTTACGGTTTATAGTGGGAGTCAATTCGATATTTGCGATAATTGAACCGGTGGATGTATCGATAACCGAAACCCTTGAGTACTGAGAGAAAGATGGGCCTGTGGAATCAGAGCACGCAAGAATGAGGAACAGGAAAAAAAGATTGGTTGCACGTAACACATCTTCTCCTTTCTGACCGGCAGAAAACTGGATTTTATTCCATCTGCGATGTTACACGGGACACTGCGCTAATTCTTGCTAAACCGCTAATTCTCTGCTTAATAAGAATAATACTTAGGAGAGCCATGCCCTGTCAAAGCTCCTAAAATCAGTGATCTTAGCTTCGATCTAATGGAAGTATTAGTGATATTCAGTGTGTGGATATCTCAATTTTCCCAAGGAGATCAATGCGTTTCCATTTGCCGGTTCGGAATCGGAGGAAGAATACCAGGGCGAATATGGCAATGTAAAAACTTGTGAAAAGCCAGAGAGTAACTATCCCCGCATTCCGAAAGGCGTAGAGGTAGATGACTCCGGGTATCCAGAAAAGCCATGCCAGCAGGCCGGAAGCCCACATAACGAACTTTGTATCTCCGGCTCCCCTGAGGGCTCCGCTGTACATGAGACTGACCGCATCGAACACACCCCAGGCGGCTACAATTAACAGCAGCTTACCTGCTGTTGAAGTCAGTTCTTCAAGTGTACATGCTGAATCCGGGCTGAAAAAGAGCCTGGTATAAAAATGAGGAAACAGCACAAAAGTAGCTGCAAGAGGGACAAAGTAGCATAATGAAAGGAACAGGGTTCTCCTTGTGACTTTGACTGCAAGCTCATTCCTGCCCATCCCTATACATCTGCCAACGATAACTGTTGTGGCAAAGCCAAATCCAAGCAATGGGTTGAATGCCAGATTGTTTACGCTGAAAGCAAGATTATTCGCTGTGAAATCAATCGCTCCAAGTCTTCCTGCTATAAATATGAAAATTGTAAAACTGGCTATATCCATGAATATCTGAAGACCCGCCGGGAAACCGAACCTGATTATTCTACTCGTAAGTTTTTTTGAGAATCTGAAGTTCTCTCTGGTTTTGTACTCAACAGCGGTTTTTCCAGTGAAGGCGGCGATTGTAAGCAAGGTGCCCGGTATAAATGACGATATGGCTGTTGCTATTGCCGCTCCTTTAATTCCCATTTCAGGGAAACCGAGTTTACCGAAAATCATCAGATAATCAAGGAGAATATTCAGCCCGGCACCGGCTATGACCGCCATCATTGTGGGAACGGTTTTCCCTCGGCCATTCCAGAAGGATGATGCTGCGGCTGTGAATACCGGTCCTGCCGCTGAGAACATGAGTATCTGGAAGTAGATCTTCTCAAGCACGATTACTTCAGAAGTATGACCTGAAAGATTGAAAAGAAGGCTTCCGGGTATTGCAAGAGCCGCAAGAATCGGGGCTGAGAGCATCGTAAGGAACAAGCCCTGTGCGAGGGATCTTGAGCATCCATCCTTATCTCCTGCTCCAAAATACTGAGCTACAAAGGTAGCGGAGTAGGAAACTGTCCCATAGAAAATGCAGAGCAATGCAAAGCTTAGAATACCAGCGGGAAGAGCAGCCTGAAGCTCAAGCTGGCTGTGCTGCGCTAGAAACAGTCTATCGCAGAACATCATTATCGTTCTGCCTGCCATTGCCGCAATTATGGGAAAGGAGATTGCTATAATCTCCCTGTAGGAATCCGGAGAACGCTCAGGCATCTGGATCCGCCTTATTGAATAGCGCTGAGACACTATCCAATCGTTAAATGCTGATAATTAAAGAATATCAAGTCACCGAACATACAAGGAATTTCAGAGAAGCTGTTAACAGTTGCAGTTGC
>JAUWMQ010000153.1 GCA_030613065.1 Candidatus Aegiribacteria sp.
GTTGTCGGGAAATTGCGAAGTTATTTGGTGTTCCTGCAAGGCTCGGATAAAGGCGCATAGTAGCGCTATGTAACTGAATCCGTAACGCCGCAGGGGCATCAAAGAACGAGCAGGACACGACAGATAATGCCTGACAGTGTACTGAGTAAAGGGCGGGTTCCGAAGAACCCGCCCGACTTACTACGTTCGAATCGCGCCTAGTTGATGATCCTTAGAACCATAAATTCCGCGCGACGGTTGAGAGCCTTGTTGGCTTCTGAAGTGTTAGGAACCGCGGGTCTATTCTCGCCGTAGCCTATTGTGGTCAGGCTTGAAGCACTGACGCCATTGTCGATGAGGTAGTCAAAGACGGCTTTTGCTCTGTTTTCACTGAGGGTCTGGTTGTACTCCTCGGTGTAATCATCGTCAGCGTATCCACTTATTTGAACACTCAGACCGTTGGCGATAATATTCTGAGCAATAGCTTCCAGGATGGATGTGTACTCTGACTGGATGTTGTACTGGTTGACGATGAAGTAGATCGGCTCGAATGCGACGGACTGAAGCTGGAAGTCCAGAGTGACCAGGTCACCGCTGAGAGCATCCACGGTCTCGGTGGCACTGAGGTAACCGGTAGCCGCAGCAGAGACGGTACAGCTGCCTTCGTCGACATTAATTTCATAAAGACCATCTGTGCCGGTGCGGTCACTGGCAGCAGGGTCATCAGTTGCTGTAACGGTTGCACTGGAAATAGCGATACCTGTCTCGATATCGGTAACGCTACCCATGATAGTACCAGGCTCGGGCTGAAGGGCAAAGTTCCTGCTGAAATCCGCGCCACCATCTATCTGTACTGTTTCGCTTGCACCGATGTACCCAGGTGCGTTTACGGCAACGGATACGTTACCTTCAGGAAGTTCGGCGGAGTAGAAGCCCGTTCCAGGGTCTGAAGCTGCTGATTCCGTTGCGGTACCCGGGAATGCAACAGTACCTTCAAGTGCTTCACCGGTGCTGGCATCGGTTACAGTTCCAGACATGATCGCTGTACCTGGAGCGGCCGCGATGCTGCCGGAATACATAAGGTTCACACCAACACCCCAGGAGGGGTAATAACCCTCGGGGAACGGTGCGAAGTCCGCTCTGGTTTCGTTAGTAGGAGTTCCACCGTTCTGGTATATATGATGTCCCAGATCACTCCAGTTTGGATCAAAGGTATCTAATCCAAATGCTCCCACGATATCGCATGAGAATCCCCCGGAAATGGGGAATCTAAGTCCCGGCTGAATGATGATCATGTCATCGTATCTCTTACCGTTACCATCTTCGAAGTCACGATCAAGGAAGTGACGCCATTCAGCTTCTGCGAAGAGTGTCAATCCGTTCATGGGATATTCGATGCCCATGGCTACATGGAGGACCGGATCCTCAACATCCATGTCGATATCTACCGAATCGCCTGTTCCATACCTGAAATCGGTGAACTGGAAGTTCTGCTTGAAGTAATGGTATCCAAGATTTGCATGTAATACAACCGGGTGCAAATCCATGGATGCGAGCAGGTCCGCACCTGCAGAAAAATTCGAACCTATCATCGGACGGCGCATTTCGAACATTGCCTGTTCCGGATACCAGATACCATCGAACTGGTTGTAGTTTGTTACGTAGGGACTATCTCCACCTTCGTAAACACCGAAACCAACCCATGGCATTATTCCGATAACAAAGTCACTTTCAGGATTGAATGAGTACTTCAGGAAGAAGTTGGCTTCGCTGAAACCGTCGTCGTTCTCATTCCGGCCACCAACAAGATCCTGCCGGCCTTCAACTTCTTCGCGGGAGAGGCAGTTCCATACGTAGGATACTCTTCCCGCTATTTCGATTTTGTCACTGAGTCCTACACCTGCTGTGATGTACCATGTACCGTTGTACTCGGTATCAGTGACATCCTGGGCTCCTCCTGAAAGCTGAGCGGTTCTTGTATCGTTGCTCACTCCGAGAAAGGAGAAAAGTGCGATTGAGAATTCACCTGCCCCTATTGGTTTTGCATCAACGGTGCGGTTGAGCCCCCTGAGACCCGTATAAGATGGCAGGGCATATATGCTGCCTGCAATCATGAAAAGAGCAACAAAAAGAAGTACACCCTTTTTCATACTGATTATTCCTTTCGATTTAGGTTTTTGAACCATAGAACGGTGGAAATATGCATAATACAGATACGTTGTGTCAAGAATAAGATAGTACTCTAAGTATACAACAATATTAATATGGTTAGATTACTCTCATTGTAACTGCTTCATTAGACCTGTTGTTGAAATAATGAGCAAGGATATCTGTTCCACTGTTCCTGCCCGGTTTGGCTGATTCGCAACATAGTTTTTATATTGACCTCTGGCAGTTTTTCTGCCGGGGCGTTTTGTCAGAATTTTCGTTTAACGGGAGAGCTGAATGTTCTATGATTTTGGATCGAACCTGAGAGACAGACTTATCCGGTACGGAGGTGCATCGGACGCTGTCACTGAGGAAAGAGGAGAGCTGAAGCCTGGTGAAAGGCGGGACATTGCAGTTCTCTTTCTGGATCTTGGAGGTTTCACTTCCCTTTCGGAGAAACTGGATCATGAAGCGGTTCATGATATCGCCAGGGGGATCATGGACGCCCTGGTTGATGTTACGGAGCGGTTTGGAGGATACGTTGACAAGATAGAAGGCGACAGGATAATGGTACTCTTCGGCGCCAGGCAGGCGGGAGAGAATGATAGTACAAGGGCGGTATCATGCGGGTTCCTGATGCTTGATGCGATAAGGGCGGCAAACGATATCCTCTCTGATACAGGTGATCCCATCACTGCCAGGCTAGGGATAAACAGTGGTCCTGTGACTGTTGCTCCGGATGCCATTGGTCACCTGACTGCAATGGGAAGTACGGTGAACCTTGCATCGCGTATGGAGGAGACAGCTGAAGCAAATACTATTCTGGTTCCAGGTACGTTCTATGAAAAGTGCAGGGATCAGTTCACATGGAAAGAAATGGGAGCGCTGAAACTGAAGGGTATCAGCAACCCTGTCCGTGCCTGGCGTCCTACCGGTTCTATATACTTGAGCACGCCTCGCTGGGAGCGTATCTCCCATGGTTGCAATGAGGTCTTCGTAGGAAGATCAGCTGAACTTGCCAGACTGAGGGAGAAGCTGCATGACCAGAAATCCGGAAACACCGGAAAAAGTCGCCTCGGGGGAGAAAAGCATATTGTCCTGGGCATCAGGGGTGAAGCAGGTATCGGAAAATCCCGTCTTGTTCATGAATTCATTCAGAAGTATTGTGGCGACGATAAGAGTATTACTGTTCTGACCGGGAAGGCTCTTTCGTACGCTCAGCCTGCTTACTGCCTCTGGACAGGTCTTCTTCGTAATCTTTTTAATATTGAGCAGGACTGCAGACTGGATTATGAAACATTCATACAGAAAATTCGAAGTCTTACGACTGACAGCGAGCTGTTGGATTCAGCGCCCTTCCTGGCCGAACTCCTCTCAATCAGATCCGGTGATAAAAGGCTTGTTGAACTGGACAGCAAGGCTATAGCTCTGGAGACCGGTATAGCCTTCAGGAACCTTCTAAAAGCTATGGCCCGCAAAAAGCGTCTGATAGTACTCCTGGATGATCTGCACTGGATTAACCCCACCTGCCGCAATGTGCTGGAATTCATTATCGGTAACTGCGCTACGGAAAAACCGATTGTTTTTCTTCTGATTTACAGGCCGGAAAGAGATGATGGCAAGCTGGTTGAGTTCGATATTATGACCAACTACGCTGAACTGGATGAAATATCTCTCTCAAGTATTGATGACCAGGCCTGCCATGAAATAATCAGAAGGATGTTATCGTACATCAGTACTGAAGTAACTTCAAAGGCATCCACAAAGGTTGAAGGTTTTCTCATGAAGCATTCCCGGGGAAATCCATTTTTCCTTGAGGAGCTCATACTTGATCTTGCTGAATCGGATCTGCTGATCGAAAACAATGGAGAGTGGGTATTCAGCAGCCCGATCAGAGAAATTTACATACCTTCCTCTTTGACAGGACTGCTTCAGTCGAGAGTTGACCGGTTGTCCGATGAGTTGAAAGGTGTTCTTCAGAAATCCTCTGTACTGGGAGTCGAGTTCCAGCTCAAACTCTACAGCAGGCTTGCTGCAGAGCTTTCGTTAGATGAAAACAGTAGATCCGTTTTCAATAATCTGGAGCGCAGGCAGTTTCTTATCGGCTGGGGAACAGCATTCGAGCAGAAGTATGCATTCCGACACATTCTGATACGCGACACTGCCTACAACAGTATACTGGAGAGCAACAAAAAGATTCTTCACAGGATCACAGCTAACCTGATCGAAGAAATGTATCCCGATGATGAGCAGGAAATTGCTGCTATTCTTGCACACCACTGGGAGAAAGCCGATGTGAGGGATAAGGCAATTCAATGGGGTATTATCAGCTTGAAATACGCCGTTCAGACTTACCAGCATGAAAAGGTTTTGAAATTATCGGATAAGCTCGAATCCTGGATACTGGAGCAGCCGCAAAACATGGAAAATATTGAGGAACTGCTTGATGTGATGATGTGTAGAAAT
>JAUWMQ010000155.1 GCA_030613065.1 Candidatus Aegiribacteria sp.
TGGAGATCCACTTCTTGGCTGTGTATCCGCATGGGCACTGGACATCGTGAACAGTGATTACCAGTTTGGTCACGGTCAGTACTACGCAACGTTTGAAGCAGTATCAAATCTTCAGCTGAAGGGTACGGCCGCCTCTATGGCCTTCGCCCGGCAGTACTTCAGGTTCGCATGGTTCACATGCACAAGTGAGGGACTCGGTACGGGTCTTAATCCTGCCAACCCTGACTTTGTCACAGGCCTGATGGCGGTAATTGAGACTATGCTTAACAGCTAGAGAACAGGCTGAAAAGTGGAAGACCCCCCGGCAATGCGGGGGGGTCTTCATAGTTGATTTGATTAGTCCTGGTTAGTAGCCAGGAGCATCTATACTGAAAATGTCGTAATTCAAGTCACCGCTGATCCTGCTCGAAGAGAATACGAACCAGCCGTATCCGGGGTTCCACGCAGGATAAATATCATCAGCCGGATCATCTGTTACCTTGATAATGCTGGAACCGTCAAGGTTGCTTATCCATATATCGTAGTTACCGGATCTGTTTGAAGAGAAGGCGAACCAGTCGTTTTCGGGACCCCAGCATGGATGGATATTGTCATAGGAATCTTCGATTACCGCATGTGGATCAGAACCATCTGGCCTGATAAGCCAGATATCCGATTGACTGCCATGGGAGAGCTCGAAAAGGATCCATTGATCGTCCGGGGAATAGGATGGACGCAGGCAGTCGTAAAGGGGAGTGTAGAACTCAGAAGGGGTAAGCAGAGAATCCTCGTTGTACTCCGTTTTCCAGAGTCCCCAGTGATCATTTTCATAAGTGCATAGAAGGAGGGAATCTTCATCTGCTGTCCAGGTGGGATGAAGGTGGTTTCTGCCGTCGTTGACAACAACCAGCAGATGTCCAAGATTTCCCGGAACGGTTCTTACAGTTGAGGTTGAGTCAGTGTCATAGGTTGTGTAGACAATCAATCCCTGATCGTCGCTCCAGCAGCCGTTGGGTCCGCAGGATTCGTCCCAATTGGAAGCAGCGACGGGTACCGGATCGATGATACCGTCAAAACCCAGAATGCAGTAAGACGAGTACATAAACGAGGAAAACAGCAGAATACTTCCGCCTGGAGACCATGACAGGGCAGTGTCAGGGTAAGTACTGGACAGATATAGGTACGCCCCGTCCGGCCACTCTTCAGGTTCTACAGGATTCGTCCCGCAGGAAGTCAGTATTCCTATCAGTACAGCTGTAAATGCACAGAATTTCATATTGCAGCTCCAATTTTCAGTGTTATCCGGGTCTGAAAGAGTTCTCAGGGAGTTTAACTATCCGCCCCTGAAGTTATTCTGGCACCGAGGCTTTTCAATCTGTCCACAAGGTTTTCGTAACCACGTTCAATCTGGTGCACGTTTCGAATAATACTGGTGCCTTCGGCACATAAGGCGGCCGTAAGAAGAGCCATCCCTGCCCTTATATCCGGGCTGATCACATCTGTTCCATGCAGTTTTGAAGGTCCTGAGACAACTACCCTGTGAGGGTCACACTGTATAATTCCCGCGCCCATCGCGACCAGTTTATCGACGAAAAACAGTCTGCTCTCGAACATCTTCTCAAAAACCAGCGTCGTTCCTCTTGCCTGGGTAGCTACTACCACTGCGGTACTTGTAAGATCAGGAGAGAATCCGGGCCATGGAGCATCGTATACGGTGGGTATTGAACCGCTTCGGTCAGGGCAGACCACCAACTCTTGCGAACCGTCAATGACAAGGTACTCTCCCTCTGTCTGGACCGAAATGCCCAGTTTCGAAAAGCCGTTCATGGTTGGTCCAACGATATTCGATGGTACATTGGGTATTCGAATCACTCCGTTGCAGCATGCTGCCAGTCCGATAAAACTCCCTATCTCGATATGATCAGGTGTTATGGTGTGTTCTGTACCATTAAGAAGAGCGTTTGATCCCGTTACTAATATCCGATTGGTTCCTATGCCTGTTATCCTGGCGCCCATTGAGACGAGCATATTCGCAAGGTCTTGCACGTTGGGTTCGCAGGCTGCGTTGTAAATCAATGTCTCTCCATCAGCAAGAGTTGCGGCCATTATTGCGTTCTCTGTGGCCGTAACCGAAGGTTCATCAAGAAAAATTGATTTACCTGTCAGCCCATTTGCTGAAAAGGAGAGCATCCTGCCCGAAAAAACTACATTTGCTCCCATCTGCTCAAGTGCGATGAAATGGGTATCGAGTCTGCGCCTGCCTATAATATCTCCTCCCGGAGGAGGCAGCTTAACATGACCAGCTCTTGCCGTAAGAGGCCCTGCAAGAAGAATTGAAGCCCTTATCTCCATGCAGGCTGACGTATTGATCCTGTCAGGATTGATGCTGGATGCGTTCAAACGCATGGAACTGCTGCTCAGACGAGTGATTGAAACGCCTACACTCTGAAGAAGGGAGATCATGGTTCTTACATCACTGATATCGGGAATGTTATGCAGCGTAACATCTTTGTCGGTAAGAAGGCAGGCAGCAAGTATGGGTAACGCTGCGTTCTTGCTGCCGCACGGTTTCAGGATTCCGGAAAGCGGGTTTCCACCTTCAACAATATAGGTATCATCCAGCGGATGGTTCATGGTTTTTTCCCCTTTCCAGATGTACTGTCAAGCAGAGTATGGTACAGATCCGGGTAATCAGCCGGAATCCATTTCTGCCTGAGAAGCCATTTAATGTAATCCTTATCCTGAGCGGAAATATCCTCAACAAGTTTTCCACGATATTTCCCGAAGGAGAATATCTTGATCTCGAGAGCGGACTGTGTATACTTCACAAGATCTGTCCAGCTGTCTGGAGTTACAAGATCCATCCGCAGGATGTACTCAATCAGAGAGCGAACCAGTTCAGTATCGAACATTGCTCTGTGGGCATCACCAGCTAAATCGGCATCCAGATCGAACCTGTACCTTAGAGCCTGAAGGGAGTGGGAAGGTATAGAGGGCCAGATATGTCTTGCGAGTCTCAGGGAGTCGAGTTTCATCTCCTCCTCAATTTTGCCGAAAACCCCGGGCAGCTCTCTTTTTAATATGGTCAGATCGAAAGGGACATTATGCGCGGAGATGTAATCAGCTTCACTTACGATTTCGCTTATTTTCTCCGAAAAGTCCCCCAGAGAGGGTTTTCCCACAAGCATTCCGTTTGTTATGTGATGAATTGCTGAAGCTTCCGGAGGCACTGGTTCCGGGGGAAGTATCAACTCCTGAATTATAACATCCTTCTGAGTATCTCTGATAAAGCCGTTGTAGGTGCTTAGAAGGAAAGCTATTTCGCATATATGGGCTGTTTCAGTGTCAACACCGGTGGTTTCAGTGTCCAGATAAAGAATTCTGCATTCTTCTCCAGTGTATACGGTACTGGAAAAAAGATCCTGTTCGTTTTTCATAGTCATATTCTAATTGCGCGAGCATGATTTGAAAACCCGAAAAACATGAATACCTTCATTTTTTGGCATATTTCAGGAATCGTGTATAATATTATGTATTAATGGTGCAAGTACGCTACTCGTAATGGGTTCAATTAGGAGGAATCATGAAAGCAATTACAGTATTATCGGTTTCAATTGCGGCTTTGATAGTCGCATGCGGAGCACAGCCAGAGGAGGGGACTTCAGCGTCTTCTCTTGACGTACTTCCTGAAACTACTCTCTTCTCCATAGCCATAGTCAATCCTGCAGCTGTTATCTCATCAATTGACGGTTACGCTTCAAGCGTACCTCTTCTGGGTGAAAACGCACTCTCCGGATGGATCCTTTCCGCTCTTGACTGCGCGGACATGTCCGAAGTGTCAAACAGGCTGGGTGTTAATATCGATGGAAATATGGTGTTCTTTATGGAGAGCATGATGCCCCAGAGCATAGGAGCGGCTCTGACTGTAACAGATCCGGATGCTTTCTGGGTCAATATCGGGATCACTCCTGAAGTCGGGGAACCGCTGGATGGCCGCGATGTGAGTATGATATCTGTTGATTTCGGAAATCTCTGCTTCTGCCATACCGATGGCCTTCTTCTTGGGGCAGGCAGCAGAGCCGGGCTTCAGAGCATGCTTGAGAACATCG
>JAUWMQ010000137.1 GCA_030613065.1 Candidatus Aegiribacteria sp.
TTCCTGAGGGCTCGAACCCATTCGATCTTCATGGGTCTTGCGTCATGTCCTGATTCCCCGCCAACCGCAGCCCAGTGAATACCCGCAAGATCAATATCACTCACATCAGATAGCAGCGGCTCAAAGGAGATGAACCGAACAACCCCCACACTACGAAGGCTCTCCAGTCGATGGTAAACCGACCTGTTCTCGACGGTCGTCCCGGCCCAGACGTTGGGAGGCCAGTCGATCCTCCTGCACAATTCCGCCATCCGTTCGGGTCTTTTAGATAGAAGTTGAAAAACATGCCTGTCGCAGCGGCGCATCACATCAAGAACTCGAATTATAAAATCATCCGGTACATCCGGATGCATCAGGTCCCCCATGGAGGTTACGAATACAATCCGAGGTTTCTTCCACGCTGTGGGTATCCTCAGCGCATCTTCATGTACCGCGACCGAGAAACCATTACTGTACTTCGCAACCCCCATGGCCTGAAGATTCAGAGCAATACCCCTGGCATAGCAGTGCTCACACCCCTCGCTCACCGGGCTGCACCCGGTCACGGGGTTCCAGGTCTCGTGCTTCCATTCAATTCGAGATACTTCAGTCATACTGCGATCGGCTCCTCATTAGACTCGTTCATCAACCTCAAGAACTCTTTCAAGTCGTCTGGAAGTATTTGCTCGGTCATACACAACCTATCGGTTTACTTCGACTGCCTGCAATCGCTCCAAAGGGGATCGTGTCACCCAAAAGTCAACATCATACGCATCCTTAATTGCAACAACAGATAATATGGTACTGTCCATTTTCAATATAATTTAACAATAGCACAGACATTGGTGATACACAAGAAAGAAGAGAATTCTTTTTATCTGATATGAGAGTACTGCTTCTGTTACTATTGTATTATTATTATAGACAACTTGACAGGATTGCTTCTAATGAAGAATCATTAGAGGTAGGTGTAGCTGTTAATTTAACTGCAGGGGGGTCCGGTATGAAGCTTCTTTTAATATTCAGCGCAATTCTCTTCACCTGTTCCCGAATGGCTTCCGGAACAGACCTGCCTTCAGAGGGACCTCTGGAGGGAATGCAATTCGTTTCCATTCCTGAAGGCGATCTCCTGATAGGCTCTAATAGTGCCGAAAATGAATGCTTCGACCAGATTCCTCAAAGGCGAGTTCATATCGATTCCTTCGAAATAATGTCCACAGAGGTTACGCAGGGTATGTGGAAAGAACTTATGGGTTCTAACGAATGCATTACACCATTCCTCTGGATTGGCATATGCGGTAAAGATTCAGATTATCCTGTTTACGCGATATCCTGGTTCGATTGCAGAGATTTCATCGATAGACTGAATAGACTGGACTCCAGTTATGTTTACCGGTTGCCAGGTGAAGCGGAATGGGAGTACGCCTGCAGGTCGGGAAGCGATACCGACTTCTTCTGGGGAGATTCCTATCGTGATAGTCTGGCGAGCCGTTACTGCAGGTACAGAGTTAATGAACTCAATCAGATCTGGATAGAAATCAATTCTGTTGGATCTGGTGCCCGTGAAGTAGCTTCACTTGAACCAAATTCCTGGGGGCTTTTCGATATGGCAGGAAATGTCTCCGAATGGTGCCGGGACCGCTACTCTCCTGATTACGATTATCTTCCTCCGGATGGAAGTCCGTTCCACTATCCGTGCGATGATCAGTGGCCCCAGCAGATGAATACGCGGCGAGTACATCGCGGGGGAAGCTGGCTGACCAGCCTGAGCATCTGCAGGTCGGGAAGCCGCAGCAGCCAGGCTCCGGAACTCTGGGCAACCTGCATCGGATTCCGCCTTGTCAGAGTACCAAGAACAAGCAGGAACTGTGCCCTTATGCTTTTCCATGCTGGAGTAGACAGTATTGATACCGGATCAGACAGGGAGGGCATCGAGCTCTTCAGCAGGGCACTGAAGATGGATCCCACCCTGATAGACGCGCTGCTCTACAGAGGATTCTTCCGTCATGGGATAGGAGAGACTGAACAGGCTCTTTCCGATTTTGAAACAGCCCTTGAACTCGATCCGGAGAATGCAGGCTCATACCAGATAATGGGTGTTGTTCTATCGGACGCGGAATATGACCAGAAGGCTCTGAAGGCTTATAACACGGTCGTCGAGCTCGACCCCGACTATCCCGGGATCTACTTCCATAGAGGTTTATCACACGTTTTCCTGTGGAATCTCGATGAGGCAATATCGGATCTCAGCCGGGCGATCGTATACAATCCCGGCTCTCCCAGCGCCTACTACGCAAGGGGGTCCGCGTATTGTCTGAACGAGCAGTACGATAGAGCCATCGAGGATATGTCCTCTACCATTGAAATAAACCCCGAATATAGTGAAGCATACATGCTGAGAAGCCAGATGTACCGTGAGCTGGGAAATCTTGAACAGGCTGAGTCAGACAGTATCAGGGCCACCGCACTGGGCATTGTTGAGTAGTAGCGAAAAAGCAGGTTCGTCAATAGAACCAGTCCTTCAAAACATTACCTGGTTCATCAGCATATCAAATGAAAAGGATCCTGCTACTCCTGTCGCAGCATCAGATCTTTCAGTGAGGTTCCCGGATGATGATACCTGATCATATCCACGGTCTTCTTACCATACTGAACAGCATACTCTGGACACCAGTGGAAACATGCGAAGCACTGCTCACACCGATTGCTCCATGTGGGTTTCTTCCCATCGGGCAGTTCGATGTTCTTCGCCGGACAGACCCGCACGCATATGCCACATGAGGAGCACTTCTCGTCCGCGTAAAATTTACTTCTGGACTGCCGGGACAGAGCCCACCTGAACATCGGATAGACCAGACGACCAAACAGGGAGAAGAACAGACTTTTCTTTGAAAAGTCACCGGTGGCACCCTCCCGTATTCGGGCAATGATCGTAGTTATTTCTGTCTCAGCAGCATCGTTTATCTTAAGCTGTTTCTTCTCTTCTGGGGCTCCTCCCATGGGAGGGTAGTTCTCGACCATCCTCACAGAGAAGCCTGCATTCAGAACGAGTCCCCTGCGCTTGAGCATCCGGCGGGTAAGTGCAATTGCAGAACCGGGATGCCCCCCGTAAGAGGCAACCGCGAACAGGTAGTCCGGAGTGCCGGATGGAAGTTTTTCGATGAACCTTGCTACTATTGCCGGGGGACCCCAGGCGTATACAGGAAACACCAATCCAATTCGTTGAGATGGCTCCATATCACCATCGAGCGCTTGAACCACAGAAATAAGTTCGACATCATCCAGACCTCCCTGCAGTGCGCTTGCCACATGGAAAGAGTTGCCAGTGCCGGAGAACCAGTAAATAACCGTCCTCATATCAGTTCCTTCCTTGTTCATTCAATTAAGAAGTGACAATACAGAGGGGGTACTGCACTGTCAAAGTCAGGAGTATTGATTCAACGGGAGGAACGGGAGGGGTCTCCCCCGCCCCGCCCCGAAATTCTAATTCATTTCGAACGTGATCTGTACGCTGAGCGTGACAGAATGGGCTCCCGGAGAGATTGAGGGTGCTGATATGTCAACGGAGAAGTCCGCACAGCGAGTGGAGGTAGTGCTTACAGGATAGTAGTCTATCCATTCATTGACGTATGTTGCATCACCAAGTTCCATGCCCAGCTCTCCGACAAGCTGTTCCGCAACCCTTTTGGCGTCGGCTACAGCCAGAATTCTTGCTTCGTCCATGAGCGCCTTCGTGTCCTCAACGTGGAATGAAACACCGCTGATTGTGTTCGATCCGGCACTGACAAGAGCCGCGAGAACATCACCCACGCTTTCCAGGTCTCTTATCTCCAGCAGTGCGAAGTGGGAAAGGTGGTACAATGTCTCACCGGTGTACTCGTAGGTATTGTAGTCGTACTCTTCCTCCACCCACATGTTGTAGGAAGTGGTCTTCATGTCTGATCCCTGGATACCATACTCCGATGCTGCGGCAAAGGCCGCATCCATCATTTCTGCAGCCTGATTTACAGCTTCCGCTGGATCCTTCTCGATTATGTCGACACCGAATGCAATGGCAGCTATATCGGGTTCAGCGTAGGCCGTTCCATTCCCCGTAACACTCAGGCTACCCGGATAATCATATTCATCGCTGTCTCCGCATCCTGAAAAGAACATCGTAAGCAGCAGTACTGCAATCGTCTTCGTGAAAAACACGCGCATTTGATCAACCTCCTGTTTCTGTTTACTTATGCAGGTTGTACAAACAGGCAGGCGGATTATTCCACGAGTTGTTTCGATCAGGGATGGAGCGCTTCGAACAGCTCCATCAACTCCACGGGATTGTGTCCATAATCGTACTCACCGGGAATATCGGGTATGAATTCGATCATCTCGGAAGGATAGGTAGTCTGCCCTGAACTCTGTAGAAGTTCACCACCGGAAAACCACCATCTTGATTCAGTTATGATATCATCGCTGTTGCCTAATGATACGAACTGAAAAACAAGCTCCCCGGTCTCACCTTCCCAGGGTTCCGAGGGTTCGCTGAACAGAACCTCCCCGTTGGCCATCCGATTCCTCTGGCGACCTCGTCTGCTTTGAAGAAATGGCCCATAAATCCAAAAAGACCCTGCAGACCGATATTGCTGACTATGAAACCGAACAGAAAAGCGTTGAAAACATTCACATGCCATATGACAATCTGAAGAATCCCAATAACAACACTTATTCCCAGAAAATAGAATGGATACATATGCTAACCTCTCCTGATAACAGGATACTGGAATATCTTGCCTGAATTGACAATACCGCCGCTGATCCCGCCCCGTCAATGTCATGAGGAGTGACTATAATCTTTCCTGCGCATACGGGGAGAGATCTCATGCCATCCTCCGGGCGTGACACTGAAAACACTGAATTAATACGAAAGAAGTTTCATGCCTTCAGTTCAGCAAGCCATGAAGGCAGTTTTCTCACATGAACTCCATCGGAATCTGTCTCTGTCCTCAGATCCCGTACTAGCAGGAACTTCTTCGCTTCGGGGATCTGCCTTCCAAGCAGCTTCAGGGAAGGCGGGATTCTTCCCGCGGAGGTCTTCACCTCGATCAATGATGTCACCACATCACCATTAGCAATCAGAAAATCGATCTCCTGCTTTTCCCGGGTTCGAAGATAATGAACAGACACCATTTTCCCGGTTGTATCTGAAAGGTAGTCAGTGTGTTTCTTCAGACATAAAGCAACTGTATTCTCTACTTTGATTCCCTCATCGCCGGTTACATATCCGGTATCGTAGAAATACAGCTTCGGCATTTTCTGAATGGCTCTGGCAATGTTTCTGTGGTATGGGCGCACGAGAAACACAATATGCAACGCTTCAAGTATTTCTACATACTTTTTTACCGTATTGGGTGAAATGTGAAGATCATAGCAAAGCGATGTGTAGGAAAGTGGCGAGCCCACTTTCCCCCTTAGCATCTCGACGAGGAAACGCATGGAGCGTATCTCCTGAAGCCTGCTGAACTCCAGAATGTCTTCCCGTACAACATCGGTAAAATACTGCGAACGCCAGCGGTCGGCTTCTGTTTCATCCCCGGATAGAAACGGTTCCGGAAATCCACCGAATTTCTGAAGCAGTCTGAATGCTTCATCCGGTTTATACAAACCTTTCAGCTCCGCAACTGAAAGCGGCCATAGCCTGTAGTGGTAATACCGCCCGGCAAGCGAATCGCCTGCCTGACGAAAGGTATCCATTCTTGAGCTGCCTGTGATAAGTATTGATGTGCCTTCTGGTTTTGTATCGTATACTCCCTTCAGGAACCGTTTCCAGTCGGGCATCTTATGTATCTCGTCGAAAATCACAAGATCAGCGTCCAATGGCCAGCTCTGATCCTGTATCACACCGGCATCAAAGATGTTGTCATAATTGAGATAGGAAGGCCTGCTGAAGTGGTTCAACGCTATCTGCCGGGAGAGCCAGGTCTTCCCTACCTGCCTGGGTCCCGTGAGTAGAACCATCTTCCGCTTCAGATCATTCACTATTTTTTCTTCAAGATATCTTCTCATGCTGACTATTATGCACTACTTTGCGGTATTGTCAAGACTATTCGGCAATCTGCTGCGGTATTGCCGGGGGGATTTCCACTCCGATAACAAACACCCTTGCTTCCGGAGCAAGCCTCCACGCCATTGTGTGAAACTCTGAGCTGCTGATGGAAGACTCACTGACAAGTATTGCAACTTTGCCTTCGTAGGGCTCCGGGTCACCTCCTCCAGCATAGAGATGGTCTCCCCAGTAAAATGTACCCGGGGTATCAAAATCGCACATCGAGAGTTCGGTGAAAACCATTGAATCCGGAAGAATGAAGTCTGCAACACCGTACAGAATAAATTCTGAGGGGTATTCTCGCATATCAAGCACAATTCCACGCGATTCCCGCAGAGTTCCTTTCATCGCCGGGATTTCAGAGATCTGCAGGGAGGATCCATCCACGTATCCAATACTGTCTTCAGTCAACGAGAATGATCCGCTGCCGAGTGCAGGACCGGGTAACAACGACAGGTCAAATCCATTTTTGAGAACTCTCGGAATTGAAACATCATATTGCTGTCCAGAGCGTTCAATAACAAGATTTACGGTATCGGTTTTACCTCGCAGGAGGTATCTGCCCATGATACGAGAGCAAGCAGAGACAGTTCCCGTTGCTGATCAGTCTCAGCTGCAAGTACATCGGGAATAGCTCTGAACAACTGGTAATCCCAATTGATTTCACCTGAACACACAAGGATGGTGGTACTTCAAAAAAGCCCAGACCTTCCCGAGCTGTTCAAGAGATTCCAGCTGAAAACTGCTTAAGGAAGCCAGAACAATTCCATAGCCATTGTCAAACTCATGGTCTGCAAGTGCTCTGAATTCCTCTCTTTGTGATACATTCTCAAGGGACACACCGTCAACTGTCTGCTTCAGATCATCTATCCAGAGAGTTCCGGGGCCACCAAGTATGGAGCCGAAGTCAAGTGAGTCGCAGAATTCAGAATTCGGTAAATTCAGTGAAAATGAAGTCCATTCCGAGTCCGGGAGGAATTCTTCAAAAATAATCTGATTGTAATCAACAGGATTCCCGTCAGCATCTATCAGAATCATGTACATACCTGCATATGACTCTTCGTAGTACCCGTCTAGTCTGAAGTAGCCGGACAGGGTAATCTCATTCCCCTTGTAATTGAACACCGATTTTCGCACTGCTATAACCGTCATGGTTGTATAAGAATTCCTGCGAGAATCATCGGAAGCGTAGTTCAAGCTCGGCGTTGCCAAGACCCGGAACTTCACAGGGCAATTTCTCCCACGGAACAAGTCT
>JAUWMQ010000072.1 GCA_030613065.1 Candidatus Aegiribacteria sp.
CATCCCATTCAAGAGGAGAATCCACCCTTGGAATGATCCAGTTAGCCCATGCGTAATCGTAATTCTGCCTATCAGATGAGCTTTTGCCCATTGCGACGGAGTACGTATAGTTGATGCTGCCTGACCAGAAGTCGCTGGGACGTCTTGTCAGATTGAACTCGGCTCCTCTCACGCTTCCATAATCACCGTTGATGTAAAGGTCATAAGAGTCAAGCAACGAATAGTAGTTCTTCCGCGTGTCCAGAAGGCCTGTGATGTCTTTGTAGTAACCGGTGACATCTATCATCGTGATGTCATCAAACTGATGCTTCACACCGACTTCGTAGGAAATCGTTTCCTCAGCTGCGAGGTCAGGATTTCCTACCATCGGGAATGCGCCGGAAAGGTTGTAATCCGCTCCGGCGAACAAGTTATCGAATTGCGGTGTCTGGAAGTAGTGACCATAGGTAAAGTGAAGTACATCGCGTTCCGTTATCGGGTGGGAGAATCCTACTCTTGGACTCAGGTGGTATTTGATGGGAACACTTATCGGGTTTTTGATATAGCCGGGCTCTCCGGGTTGCACACCTGGATTGATAGGATCGGTAAGATCGGCGGGGAACATGTCGAAGTTCGTGTCGAAATAGTCGAAGCGGAGTCCCGCGTTAACTATCATTCCCCTGTATTCCATCTTGTCCTGGATGTAGGCGGCACCGGAATTGGGGAATAAGTGGTATCTGTGAGCGTATATGTTTCCACCCGAGGCCAGATCGATAGAGTAGTCAAATACATCGAAGTATTGAGCTTCTATACCGGCTTTCAGCTGATGCTGCTGGTTCATCTGGCTTGTTATATCAGTTCTGAAAGTAGAAGTAGTGCTTCTTCTGTCCCCCCAGGCACTCCTGTTTCTTCCCCCCCTGAAGAATCCGTCGAAGTCTTGAGGTCTATAGGGAGTGACACTCTGCCAGTCATCCCAGGTGAAATCTTCTCCGTAGAATTCGGTTGTGTTGGTTGTATCGCTGGGGTTGTTGTAGATCCTTTGGTTTCGCGCGGACTGGAACTGGTTAAGCTTTATCTCCATGAAGGTAGCATCACTCAGGGTCTGGGTGATACTGGCGCCAAAGCTGTAGTTTTCCCTGAAATATGTGGGGCATCCCCAGAGGATATTCTCGCCCCATTGAAGGGTATCTCCGTAGGTTTCAGAGAGTGGATCTTCATCGACGTAAGGAATTTCGTATATGTTCCATAACCAACGGCTATCATACTGACGCCAGTTACCAGTTCCATAACCGAAATCACTATCCATGTAGAAACCAGTAAGATTAATTTTCGTTCTGGGGTTAGGTCTGTATGTCAGCTTCAGGTTACCGGTCCAGGTGGTCTCCCAGTCATTGAAACCATATCCGTACCTTCCATCAATACCGCCACCGGTCTGGAGATACTCCCCGGAGAAGAATAGTCGCAAGTCTCCAGGTATTTCCAGCCCAATTGCGGGAAGAAGGTAGGATGTGAAGGGTTCAGGACCGCCAATTGTAGCTTCAAGGTTTGTTCTGGCCTCTGAAAATGGCGAAACATTACTCCGACTCCATACTCCTGGTTCTTCTTCTGTGGTTCCGCCCCAGGTCCAGCCACTTGCAAGACCCAGTTCTTGCCAGTTGTTACCGTTCCAGTTCATAGCACCGGTGTAATCGCGTCCTCCCGCGCGGGTAATGATGTTGATAACACCGGACTGAGCGTTACCGTACTCGGCGCCGAAACCGCCGCTTATGGTCGACATCTCAGCCACACCGGACAGTGGAACGCTGCTGGTGAAGGTTCGGTATATGGGGTCCATCTGGGCAACACCGTCCACCAAATATGTGACCTCGCCTGCTCGGCCACCCCTCATATGGAGTCCGTCACGGTTAGCGGCTCCTGCCTGGCGGTTAACGACATCGGCAATACCCGCAACCGGCATCGTTCTGATTTCATCCCGGCTAACCACATGGAACGATTGTGTGGCGTCCATCATGATCATTCCTCTTGAGTTCGTGACCGTAATAGTTGTATTTCCTACAGTCAAAGCATCAAGAGGAAAGTTCATTGTAGAAGTCTGGTCGACTACGACCGCAACTCCATCGGCAGTCTTAGTGCTCATACCAACCATACTTGCCTGGACAACGTACATGCCAGGCTGAAGGTTGATTATGAAATACTCTCCGTTAGCATCCGTCATAGCGCCGTAGGGAGTGTCTACGACCATAACAGTGGCACCGATCAAAGGGTTACCAGAAGCGTCGGTTACCCTTCCAGCTATCTTACCTGTGGTACCTGCCGTTACTGACAGAGCCACGAACAGCACAAGTGCACAAGACATTAACATTGCTTTTCTACGCACCGCTGTAGCTCCTTTCTTCTTTCCGCAACCTATAATGCGGTTAAATATTCATTTCAGCCTTGAAAAAGTATCTTCATCACACCTCCCCTTCACTTTTTCAAGAACTGCGCAAACCATTGCCGTTTCGATATTTTTACAGTTTAGAGCCGTTCTGAGAATTCACCTCCTCAGTCAATTACATACTTTCTAAATAGAGCATAAGACCGGCGTGAAGCCTCGTCAAGCCGGTCTGCGTAAAGTTCAGCCGCCAATTCCCAGCAACCTCGGAATTGTCGGAAGCCAGTCTTCCAGTAAGAATTGACACCGTCCAATGAGCAGGCTTATTCTTGCCATTATCGTATAACCGAAACTGGCTCCGAACGCTACCATCAGTATCGTGATTCCTACGTTCGCGGTCTTACCGAATAACCCGGTATGGGCTTTTGAGAAGAAGAAGTAGACAAGACCGCTCACAACCCCTACAACCAGGACAAGACTGCTGAATACGTCCCATGCGGAACCTGTGGCTACAGAAAATATGGTTCCCTTTACCTGAGCCATCGCGTTGGTCTGGAAGAAGCTGACCATACTCAGCCCCGCTCCGACGCCCACTATCATTCCAAGAGACAGCCTTGAAAGACCCGCAATTTTCGGCACAATCCTTGCAAGCATGAAAAGAGCGAATATCCCGGGGATTAACCAGACCCAGTTGAATCCGCCTTCGGCAGGGAACATTTTCAGCCACCAGTTGGGGATAAGGACGTTTTCTATAGTGTAGATGACCCAGTAACCGGCGCTCATGCCGACAAAGAGATGTTCCGCGAATTTGTAGAAGGGGTTATCACGGTAGAGGAAACTGTAGAGACATAGCGTTACCAGGGCTCCAAGCCAGATACCAAGTATTTCCCAGTTCATTTCGCGCCTCCCTTCTTCCTCTGCGAGAGGTAAGCAACATTACCTATTATTATGAACAGCATTATCACAATATGCGCAATAGATTGCGGAGCCATCCCCCTGACAGCCTGGCCTCCTGTAATTCCCACAAGGGTTTCGTAGTCGGCTGCTCCTTTGAGCCCGCCGAGCATCCCCACCATCTGACCTGTCTGAAGATAGGTATACAGCGTCGGCGCGCTGACTGCGGTACAGCCCCCTCCTATTGGAACGCCGAACCGATCACCCGCCATCATGACCCAGGCGATGATACCGGGATCACCGGCGGAAAGTGAGATAATGAGCGAGAAACTCTCCAGACTGGTAATGCCCCTCAGCATGGGGATCTCAGACCAGAGGACATCGTCTCTGTCGGTGGGAAAGACGGCGCTCATGCTGGAGCCGAGACGGACTATCATCACACCGCCACCGGTTTTATAACCAAGGTTGCACCAGTCTTCGAACTGCACCTTCCCGAGGCTGTCCGCCATGCTTGACATGGCATCCTGTCCCAGGCTGGCTCCCTGTGGCCAGAGAGCCATTCCAACGATGTTAATATTCTTCTGAAAAAGATGCAGTACTATCGCTTCCGCCATGGGCTGGAGTTCTGGCATCGTAGAGGGGTCGTAATCGAAGCTTATAAGCACATTCGACCCTTCGGGCAGGGAATCCACGTAATTGAAGAGGTCCCTGCTGGGTTCGGCTCCCACAGGATTGGGAAATACCATTCCGAAGATTATGGGAATGATCACTGCCAGAGCGATAAGTACGAATATTATCCTTCTATCAATGTTACCGAGTTTTTCATAGAAATCAGCCATCAGTCCGCACCTCCCAGCCAGCTCCGCTCGATTCCGAAGATCATACGAAGCGAGGTGGAAACAACACCCATGGCAGCGCCGATCATCACGGCCCTCTGTCCCGCCGTATTGGGAATGCTCATGAGCCAGACCTTGGCAAGTGGGATCTTATCCCAGATCATCGCTCCGACCGGGACCTGGCCCAGCATGACAAGGAAAGCAGATGTAAGCAGAAGTGTCGCCCTCCAGTTGGATGCTCTGAAAGCTCTGAAAGCAGCAGAGGCTACGAAGAAGGCGAGAAGGCTGAACATCGTGGCCCCCATAGGCGCGACCATGTTCATGAACAGGTAATCAAACGGCTTCAGCTCGGTCACTCCGTAAATCAATCCTGTAACAAGCATGAGAAGGAACCCGATTATGGTTACAGGGCTGTATTTCCAGTTCTTCAGCTTCAGCTTGATCTTTCTGAAATGTACGTGCATCAGGTTCATCACTCCCAGGAAGATAGAGCCGGAAGCAACTATCAGGTACCATTCCTGGAGATTTTCTCCCAGAAACCTGAACGGCTGGTGAGGTATGAAAAAGTTCAGGATCATCAGCATGCCGGCGGTAAATGTTATCGCCAGCGGTATTATCAGTCTCATTCCAGCCTCCTAATTCACGGTTACGAGTCTGCGGAGGAATTCCGCGACACTCTTGAGTGGAGACCAGTAATCCCCAACTGTAGCGGCGATAACACCGACTACTATCAGTATCATGAAGAACAGCTTCGCCGCGTCCTGTCCCTTGAGGCTCCCGAGAAGCTTGGGCTCCCTGGACAGGTAGGCACTGGCGGCGAAAAGCTCCTCACCGATCAGCGTGTAATCGCATGCGGCTACGAAGAACGGTATCTGACTGGGCATTGCCGTTCCGGCTATCTGTATGGCACCCACACTTCTACCTGTTTCCGCAAGAATAAGGCTCTCTGCGTAGAATGTACCAAGAAGGAATATTGCCGCGGGTTTTTCACGGATCATTATACCGTCAACTCCCGCTGCGTATCCGAACTGGTCATCGGTAAGGTACTGTATATTTTCCTTATTATAGGCATCAGGTCTTCCTGCCTGAATGTAACCCTCCTTGACCACTTCCTGGGCGACACTCATGACAATACTCCGGCTTGTGGGAACGAGAAGAGAGGTACCGTACTCGGCAGTTTTCCTCGCGACTCTGCCAAGTATCACTATACTGGCTATGGTCTGGATGTCATCCATATCCGCGATGCCGGGTACGTAAAGCACGGGTTTGCCCATTTCGGTAGCCCGTCCGACCGCATCTTCAACCGCCGCAAGCCCGGCGATTTCGCGAATGTAGAGTTTCTTGCCCTTTTTACCGCTTTCGATATAGTAAATAATGATTGCAGCCATCAGGGACAGAAGAATAAGCATACCGATGCGGCCTCTGTAGATCCACTGGGCTGATGAAACTGCTTCAGCTCTGTCCGATGCTGCCTCTATGTTGCCGCCCAGATAGGAGACTATCCAGTAGCTGTATTCAGTACCGTTGGCTACCGATTGATCATTGTACATGAGAGTTCCCCAGGGCAGCGTAGTGATAAGCACTTCTTCTCCGGAGGGATCGCTCCTCATGACCCCGAGTGAATCGGGCACGATGCCGTCGATCTCCATAAGCCATGTCAGACTGACCGAACCACCCGCATCCTCAGGCGTGTCCGAAGCTTCGAGATCAACCACCTTGCTGACCCGGGACTCCTCAGCAGCCTCCGTAACGACACTTTCAGGCAGATCCGTGCTCTCGGCCAGAGATGATCCCACTGTAAATAACAGCAGGAAAACCGTAAAGACCGAAAAGTTTTTCATACTCCCTCCTTACCTGTGATAAGAAAATGCCCCGGCAGATCCCAGGGCACATTCTTCTTTCACAAATCAATTATTACGTACAATATCATTCCTCTATAAGTTCCACGTTGGCCCGTGGAACGGTAACGATTTCTCCGTTATCGAATTTCACGTCGAGAACCCTTACCTTAGCTTCGGAATCAAGAACCTGCAACTCGGCAGGAAGCGCTTCAACCATACCCAGTTTTCCAAAATAGGGAGCCCGGATGCACCGGACGTTAGAGCCTATATCCATGGCTCCTGCAGGCTTGTCCGAACTCTTTTCCTTCTCAGCCTCATCAACGGGAATGACAAGCTCCGGGCGCATAACCCCGGCTCTTATCTGGGTGGCGCCGTTTACGCTTGCCAGCAGCCCTTCCCGGGATTTCAACAGATTGAACGTCACGCTCGCCATGTTCATTCTCCCGAAACCTTCCGTCAGAACAAGGGTGATTCCCTTCTTCTCATGACCCGTTATGGCGACTCCAAGCTCGTATCCCAGGAATTCTTTCAGGTCCTTGTCGTCGAAACCGCCTACGATGATGGCTTTCACTCCGGTTGCAATGGCCTTGTTCAGAGTAGTGTAGGATACGAATGAGCCTCCAAGCAGAACTTTCCCTCTGCATGACTCATCGATAAGATCACCCGTAAGCTCATCTGCCGGTCCGTCTGTAAGTACCTTGAGTTCTCCCCGCGTTTCACCGCCAACACCGAAGATACCCTGAACGAAAGTCGCGTTCGATTCAACTATCACGCCTTCGTTTTCAAGAACCTCGGTGACAGTCCCCCTGACATAGGCATCTATCGCAACCGGAATGGGAGGTTCGCGGAGAACAGCCTGACCGGTTATCCTGTTGTAGCTTTCGAATGTACCCTCTATGGGTGATCGCACAGTATTCTTGAAAAGGCCGAAGAATCCCCTGGTCTGCCCCAGAACATGATCTTCCTTGATGCTTTCGCCTTCCTTCACGAAAAGCAGTTCGGGAATGTCCCCGGGGGGGAGGCCCAATACATTAGCTATATTGACCATCTTCACATTACCCGGAAGATCTGTTTTCGCCACAATTGTATCGGCAGTAACGGAATCACCTGCGACCACAAGTGTCTTACCTGCAAGAGGCAGCCTTCTTTCCTTGCGAACCACTGTATGGTTTGCAACTCTCAGACCCGGTGTATATGCAAACGCCATTATTCGCCTCCCTCCAGGTCGATGAATCTCTCGGGATAGATATCCAGAGCCTTTGACCATTCCTGCAGTTTTTCAATCCGCCGGGCATCATCTTCCGGAAGTACGAAGGGCCTTCCCCTGCCGTCAAAGATAAGGCCGACAACACCGCCTTCAAGCTCGCCAGTCCATTCGTTGCCTGGCCCGTTTCCAACGTCGAGATTCTTCGCTGGTGTGATAACTGCATTTACTTTCTCACCGGCAACCAGGGGTTCCACATGCATTTTCCCCGGCTCTATCCTTAATTCGATGGAGGAACCGTCCTGCTTTGTGATACGGACTTCCGCCAGGACAGCGGCTTTCCTGTTTACTCCCACAGGCGCTACGCATGTACCCAGCCGGATGAGACAGTCCTTGTCGAACACCTCTGTTGCCGCTTCGGGAAGCACTTCAGAAAGTACTCCAAGCTGAGGCATCATGAAGATGGAATCCACCGCAAGCATTGTAATGCCCTCTGGGAGGAAGGCGTCAATTACCATCAGGGCAGCCTGGCTGCGCCTCGGTGCGTGGGAAAGAACACCACCGGATCCGATTAAAAGATCCAGAGTCATCATGTTGACAAGAGTTGCCCCGCTCTGCGTCTGCTCGAACGCGTCGCCGATGGTCCTTTCCTGGGCAACTCCCTTGAGACCTGTTGCCAGTTCCTTATGCTGAACGAGAGCAAGCCTGAGAGCTTCCCTTGCTATTGCCTGTTCCACTATGAGTTCCTTGAGCATCTGCGGAATTGTAGTGGGGCGTATCATCTTGTTTCTTATTCTGTTCCTGAGGTCAGCCTCATCCATGTGGAACGGGACCCACCGCATGACATTGTCGTAACCGGCACTTGCAAAAACGTTGGATACACTGTAACTCATGCCCAGATTTGCAGATACTGTTCTGTTGAATACGGTTTCCCCTTCGTTCCCGAAAACGCTGAATACATCGGTGGTAGCACCACCTATATCGACACCCATAACCTCAATGTTTTCGTTCTTCGCGACAGTCTCAATCAGTTTTCCAACCGCACCCGGGGTAGGCATTATAGGAACCTGTTTCCAGGAGCCGTCCACATAGTGCCCCGCCCAGTTCATGAGCCTGGTATAACCGGGAGCCTGAGCCATAACGTGTTCCATGAAAATCTCATGAATAATATCCCTGGCGGGACCCAGGTTTTCCCTCTCAAGAACAGGTCTGAGGTTATCAACTATCTTCAATTCAGCCTGTTCTCCAAGTTCCTTCTTAACTTCTCCTCTGGCGTTCTTATTGCCGGCGTAAATAATCGGGAGTTTGTATCCTACACCGAATCTCGGTTTTGGATCAGCGGCTTTTATTACTTCCGCAAGCTCGATGACATGATCGATCGTTCCGCCGTCAATACCACCTGAAAGAAGGATCATATCAGGCCTGAGCCTTCTTATGTCGGCCACCTTCTCGTGGGGAAGCCTTCCGTCGTTGGAGGCTATGATATCCATAACGATGGCTCCGGCACCGAGCGCGGCCCGCTGGGCGCTTGCGCCTGTCATGGATTTAACAACTCCTGCCACGGTCATCTGCAGGCCGCCTCCGGCTGAGGAAGTTGACATGTAGATATCCACTCCATCAGCACTGTCCGGGGAAACCAGTACGCCGTCTTCACCGGATTTCAGAAATTTGCGCAGCTCCAGGTCCTCAATCTCCCCGACAGCATTCAGAACACCTTTCGTCACATCCTCAGCAGGGGCTTCGACTGTCGTCGGCGCCTCCCCCCTTCGGATCAGACGGTATTCACCATCCTTCTTCTCGATAAGAATGGCTTTTGTGGTGGTACTGCCACAGTCAGTCGCCATTATTCTGGTGATTTCTTTGCTGGCCACCGCCATCTCCCTCCTTGTTCTTTAATCGCTCTTCCGTCTGAATCTGCTCCAGAAGGACTTTCTGTTCTGTTTTTCCTTCCGGTGAGTTTCCTTCAGCTCCTTTCGGTGCTGGACTTCGAGAGCGTTTTGCTCTTCAATTGCAAGTGTAAGTTTCTCTACGTTTTCCCTGTCTTCTATCATTCTCACGAACTTGTAGTAATTACCTGTCCGTACAACAAGAGATACAACCGGATTCGCGAATATAAGAAGCTGGTTTCCCAGAAACGACAGGGGCTTAATGGACTCAAGAAATATAATCGCGGGAACGGTCAGCTGGCGCTGGACGATCTCCTTCGCGATCTTGCTCATTAACTCCGAGAAGTCTTCATCACCATCGATATCGACAAGATCGTGACTACCCGGCTGTATGTGCCCTGATGAATTCAAGTACTTCCTCTCTGTTTCCGGAGAACTGAACCGACAGTCCCCTGAACTTAGCCAGTCTGGTGGGCTGGGGGAAGGGGCTTAGAAGCACACCGTATTTATCAGGCACGATGCTCTTCACCTGGCTCCATTTTTTAATCTCAGTACCGAACGGGGATTTCTTCTGCACTCCCTCACTGTCCATTCTGAACCTGATCGGAAGAAAATACGTCCAGCCCGACAGGAAAAGAACCGCCATCCCCACCAATCCCCACCAGGGATTATTGCCCATGGACAGCGTGGCCACAACACCGGAGAGAATAATAATAAAAACGTAGGCTACAGTTGCCCCCGGCCTCTCCTTCGCAGGATGGGATACCCATTCCAGGGTACGATCCAGAGTCTCAGTTTTCCCCTCTATGGATTATCTCCTTCTTCGACAGGTTCCACAAGGCAGAGCTCCTTGACAGCCTTCACCTCGTCGAGTCTGAGTACAGGCGTATTTACTGGAGCATCCGTTACGAGGTACGGTTTCTCGGCTGCTTCACCTGATATGGATACCATCGCTGCAATGAAGGCATCAAGGTCCTCCAGGCTCTCCGTCTCGGTGGGCTCTATCATCATTGCCTCATGAACAATTTGAGGGAAGTAGATCGTAGGCGCATGGAAACCATAATCCAGAAGCCTCTTGGCAATATCAAGTGTCTTTACTCCCTGCTTTGCCTGTCTGTCTCCTGAAAGAACGAATTCGTGCATACACGGGCCGTTGTCAAAGGGATTATCGAAATACTCTCCCAGCTTCGCCTTCAGGTAATTGGCATTGATCAGAGCGTTCTCACTGACTTCCCGTAATCCTTCAGCACCCAATGTTCTTATGTAGGCGTAAGCCTTGTAGAGAACCCCGATATTGCCCTGAAAAGCCAGCAGCCTTCCGAAGGAATCCTGCTTCCTGCAGAGCCGGTAGATACCGCCATCTTCAAGGATAACCGCTGGATCCGGCAAAAAACGGGCAAGTTCTTGCGTACAGGCTACCGGGCCTGAACCAGGCCCCCCGCCTCCGTGAGGTGTTGCAAATGTCTTGTGAAGGTTCAGATGGCATACATCAAACCCCATGTCTCCCGGCTTAGCGATGCCGAGCAGGGCGTTCATGTTGGCACCATCCATGTAGTTCAATCCTCCGGCTTCATGGACTATGGAGGTCAGTTCCTCAATTTGGGACTCGAAGAGGCCGAGTGTATTGGGATTTGTAAGCATGAAAGCAGCAGTATTGGGGCCAGCTTTCCGTCTTAGATCCTCAGGATCCACAAGGCCGAATTCGTTGGATTCAACTCCCACAACAACACAGTCGGCAAGGGTTGCAGTCGCGGGATTGGTTCCGTGGGCGGAGTCCGGCATCAGGATCTCGTTCCTGTGCGGCTCTCCCCTGCTCTCGTGGTAGCATTTAATGAGCATGATCCCGCAGAATTCGCCCTGCGCCCCGGCCGCGGGCTGAAGCGACACGCCTTTGAAACCTGTTATTTCGCAAAGGAATTCACCCAGCCTGTACATAAGTTCCAGTGAACCTGCCGCAAGCGCAGAAGGCACAAGGGGGTGAACCCCCGAGAGTCCTCTGATCCTTGCCAGATTCTCATGAAGTTTCGGATTGTACTTCATGGTGCAGGAACCCAGCGGATACATGCCTTTATCAACATGATGGTTCATCGTGCTGAGATTCACATAATGCCTCAGGATCTGTCCTTCAGTCGCTTCGGGTAAACCTGTCTTACCACCGTTTTCCCTGGAAAGGCCAGCTGGAATTTCAGAACTGTCCGGTACGTCAAGTTCAGGGAGCGATACACCCATCCGTCCGGGGCTGCTGAGTTCAAATACGGTTTTCATGCTGAACCTCCCCCGCAGATCTCAGCCGCAGCTCGGGCGTACCTATCAATCTCATCCCTGGTCCTTATTTCAGTGACAGTAATAAGCATTGCGCCTTCTCCAAGCTCAACGATCGGCAACCCTGCAAGAAAACCCTGCTCGATCATTCTGTCCCGAAGTTCAATTGAAGAAACGGGAAACGAGATGACAAATTCTCTGAAGAACGGAGTATTTTCGAAAATCCGGGAAACACCTGGGATTTCAAGAAGCTTCTTCTCGAGATAATGGCTCTTGTGGTAACACTGGCTGGAAATTTCCCGGAATCCCCGTTCGCCCATCAGCGAAAGGTAGACAACATTAGCGAGTGCCATCAATGCCTGGTTCGAGCAGATGTTGCTTGTGGCTTTTTCCCTTCTTATGTGCTGTTCCCGGGTCTGAAGGGTCAGAACGTAACCGGTCTGCCCTGCGCGATCAACAGTCCTGCCAATTATCCTCCCGGGCATTTTGCGTGCGAGTTTCATTCTCGCAGCCATGAAACCTGCATAGGGACCACCGTAGGACATTGGTATTCCCATGCTCTGACCCTCTCCGACAACAATATCGGCCCCGGCATCTCCTGGTGACCGGAGAAGGGGCAGGGCTACGGGATCAGCTGCAACAATAAAAAGCCCCTTATGCTCATGAATCAATTCCGCTACGGGCTGCAGGTCTTCGATGAGACCAAAATAATTCGGGTACTGAACAAGTACGGCGGCAGCACCGCCTTCAATCAGTTCTTTCGCAGTTGCAAGATCGAGGGAACCGTCCTCAAGGAAAGGGATCTCGTTTATCTCGAAATCGTCCCTTTTCAAATAGGTCCTTATGACATCGAGCCATCTGGGATTGAGTGAACCGGCAACCAGTATCCTCTGTTTCCTTGTAGCCCGCATTGCCATGAGACAGGCTTCGGCTGCTGCTGATGCACCATCGTACATGCAGGCATTTGCCATTTCCATTCCGGTAAGCCTTGCGATCATGGTCTGGTACTCAAATATCGCCTGAAGAGTGCCCTGGCTTACTTCAGCCTGATAAGGTGTGTAAGCAGTATAAAATTCACTTCTTAGAAGAACATGGTCAACAGCCGCTGGAATGAAATGATCGTAGGCACCTGCTCCAATGAAACAGGCCAGATGCGCTCCCCTGTTTCTGCTGGCGAATTCCTCGAATTCGCGGGTCAGTTCTAACTCAGAAAGCGGATCGGGAAGCTGGAGTTTTCCCTTCAATCTGAATTTTTCTGGAACCGGTTCAAGCAGATCTTCAAATTTTTCCACACCGATCTCGTGGAACATCTTCTCCCTGTGCTCGTTCTGGTTCGGTATGAACCTGCTCATCGATTACTCACCTATGAATTCGGAGTATTTTTCGGCGTCCATAAGGCTGTTGTATCTAGATGGATCATCGGTTTTCACTACAACCAGCCAACCCTTCTCATAGGGATTCTCGTTTATCAGAGCTGGTTCATCCTCAAGCCCCTCATTGATCTTTACAACCTTGCAGTCGAATGGAGCGTAGAAATCCTCGGCTGTTTTCACCGCTTCGAGAGAACCAAGAATATCGCCGGAACTGAAATCCAGCATGCCTGGAAATTCTACCATTACGATCTCGCCCATCTGTTCCTGGGCGTAGAAAGTAAGGCCCATCTTGTATTCACCGCTTCCCATGTCCTTGACCCATTCATGCGAATCTGTATATCGAAGACCTTCAGGAATATTAGACATTTCTCCTCCTAGCGTTACTTTCTGCTGCCTTCTTTGTAGAACGGCAATTTGACAGTTTTAACCGGAATTCTCTTTCCTCTTACCTCGGCCTCAAGCTCCGTGCCTTTTTTTTGAAATCCTTTTTCAACAAATGCCAGGCAGACTCCGTGTCCCAGGGCTGGCGCCAGGGAACCACTTGTGACTACACCAACTTTCCTGTTGCCTTCAAAAAGTTCAGCACCCTGCCTGGGAAATCCCTTCCCCATGACCTCCAGGCCAACGATATACCTGTCCGGCTTATCCTGGTTCTGCCGGGCCATCACTTCGCGACCTATAAACTCCTTATCGGTCTTAAGTTTTACAACCCACCCAAGCCTGGCTTCAATAGGAGTGGTTGTGTGATCCATATCGTTTCCATAAAGCAGGTAACCCACCTCAAGTCTTAAAGTATCTCTGGCACCCAATCCAATAGGCTTGATCCCGAACTCTTTCCCGGCTTCCATGACAGCGTCCCAGACTTCTTCCGCGTCTTCAAATTTAGTGTATATCTCGAATCCATCCTCACCAGTGTATCCGGTTCTCGCTATCAGAGCTTTCTTTCCGGCGAAGACTCCGGATGTATGTTCGTAGTAACCTAACTCCTGGAGTTTTTCATCTGTAAGCTTCCGGGCAACCTTCTCAGCATCAGGGCCCTGTATAGCAATAAGCGCTGTTTCATCACTCTCGTTGGTCAGGTCCAAACTGTAGCCATCAGTATGATTGTTCACCCATGCCCAGTCCTTCTCGATGTTGGACGCATTGACAATGACCAGGTATTCATCCTCCGACAGTCTGTAAACGATGAGGTCATCAACAATACCACCGTCAGGGTAGCACATTGTAGAATAATAGGCTTTCCCGGGTTTAACACTCGAATCGTTGGTCAGAAGATAATCCAGAAATCTGGAAGCATCTTTCCCCTTCACCCGGAATTCGCCCATGTGTGAAAGGTCAAATACACCCACTCCGTTGCGGACGGCATTGTGTTCTTCCTTTACTGTAGTGTATTTGATAGGCATGATATAACCGGCAAAGGATTCCATCCTAGCACCGAGGTTGACATGTTTGTTATAGAGGGCTGTTTTTTTGTCCATTCGGTTTCTCCTGTACTAACTTGTTTCCTGGAATATTTCATTAATATACAGGATTGAATTTACCTAAATGGAAGATGAAATGCAATGCGAAGTGAACTGGTTATATGTACGAAGATTAGTCTTCAATGAACGCTGTTATTCTGCCCCGTCTGGTTAAAAAACTGATAAGGGAAGCACGCGGCGCGCGTACCCCTGATTTCCTCGAAGTGCTTCTTGCGGAAGCTGTGGCGAGAAGATGGTTCCTCAGCAATAAAGTTCCCTGCTGGCGGACTCCTCAGCACCCCGCTGACAATGGCAGATACAGCCTGCTTTTCTCAAACGGAAGAAAAGCAATTGTGGTACCTGCGGGCAGAAGGCGGATCTCCTTCGATATCATGGCGAATGCCAGGTGTGATTATCTGCTGATAGTTAAGATGGAAGATACTTATTCCGGATACGTGAATGGATTTTTCTACCTGTTCGACATCCGCAAACCCGGAAACATCGAATGGAGACCTGATCTGGAGCTTCTCAACACAAGAGAAATGGATACTTTCCCCGAACTCCGCGCAGAACCCGGTAATTTCAGACTCATCTACTTCCTCCAAAGCCTCAGGCTCCTGATAATGAATGACCGAAAAGCCCCCCCTCCGCTGAAATCCTAAAGAATTGAATAAATTTCTCTGCGGTATTGTTCAACCCCGCCCCCCTTAATCCCTCCTCACAACAAAACTGCCGGTGCTGATCTCAGAACCGATGCTGCACTGAAGAAGGTAAACTCCATTGGGGACAGGTGTTCTATCATCGGTACAACCGTCCCAGTG
>JAUWMQ010000088.1 GCA_030613065.1 Candidatus Aegiribacteria sp.
CTTAGGATATTATTCTGTGAGAGCATCACACCCTTCGCCTGTCCCGTCGTTCCCGATGTGTAGCAGATGGCGGCTGGAGAATCAAGATCCCATGTTTCAGGGAGTACAGCAGCACTGCCCGATCCAACGCGGATAAGGTCAGCGTGGGTTTGAATTCCATCACAGTGAGCCGTATTCATAACAACCATTTTGATATCTCTGCCGGGAAGCTTATCACCAAAATCCTCAGAGAATCTCTCGTCGAAGAACATCATATTGGCACCGGAATAATGGATGATCGTAAGCATTTCCTGCGCAGGCAGTTCCCTGTCGATGGGGACAACAACACCTCCTGCTCTCAGGGTAGCGAGGTAAGTGATGGCCCATGCAATGGAGTTGTTACCGGTCAAACCGACAACAGGCTTGGAGCATCTGTCTAGAATCGCCCGGGCAAGCGCGTCAACCTTTTTTCTGAGATCAAGATAAGTTATGGAATGGTAATTACCATTTTTGTCAGGCTCACTGAACGCGATTTTATTTGGAAGTTTCTCAGCAACAGCTATCAACGCCGCTGGTACACTTGTCAACCTTGGATCATCGTTAAGAACTCCGCCGAAAATTTCAGTTTTCATCAGTGCACCTTACTATAAGTGGCAAATAGCAATCCTGCTTACTATCCTTCATATATCAATAACACTGGAAATGACTTATGAAAAGTGGCCGCTACAGCTATTCCTGCGAACTGATCGTCGCTGCGGTTCTAAATCCTATAAATGGATAACCCAGCCCGGTATCAGGGTACATTATCGCATCGCACCTGCAATCGTCCATTGAAGAAAGCCAGCTTCCTCCCATGGCCACAAGAGGTGAATCTACGTGGACAGGCCTGCAGTACTCCCAGACGTTGCCGGCCATATCGTAGAGACCCCAGTTGTTGCATGGAAAGCTTCCAACCGGGGCGGAGAATGGGAACCCGTCATCAATCGATGGATGTCTGCGGAGCATATCCTCGCTGACATCGGAGAGATTCAGAAGATTGCCGTCAGGCCGTCTTGAACCCCAGGGCCATGGTCCGCTTCCCCCTGCAAGTGCAGCTGTATACCACTCCTTTTCAGTGGGCAATCTATAGGTAATCCCCGATGTATCCAGCGAAGTAAGCCATTCACAGTATTCCTCCGCTGCCCCGCAGTTCAGGCCTGCGATTGGCAGATTCTCAAGCCCATCCCGGACAGCCCATACCCCGGAGGTGTTAATGTAGAAGTGTAACGGATAATCAGAGGGAAACATCTCCTCAATGATATCCGTACGTCCCCACCGATTGGTAGTATCTCTCGTGGGAGCATGTTCAAGTACTCTGAGGTATTCACAGAAATCTCTGTTGGTTACTTCATATCTTGCTATTAGATATGGATGCAGGATATCATCTGATCTGCCTGCCTCGGGGGGAACGAGAATCATGCCTGACTGATGAAGCTGTGGAAGAATATAGTGAAGAGTATCAGGAGTGTTACTCAGCAGAGAAATGCTGTCCTCAAGCACGATAAGGTTATCCAGAGTAAGGCTCAGATAGTGAACACCCGGAACATCAATGCTGACATTCAATGGCGTGTAACCGATAAACGATCCATTGAGAACTACGGAAGCTCCAGGGGGATCACTTAAGATTTCTACAGGAAACTTGTATGGAAGTGAAATAAGAACAGGTTCATCAGACATTTCCGGCAGCAGAAGAGTATCAATCGGAACCCGTTCGGGATGGGATACAGAAATCATAAGGCCATCATGCTGAACAGGAATACGTGCAGGAGTCATCCAGATGAAACCTTCACTATCTGAAATCGTAGCTTCCGCAGGAGTTGATACAACATAAACATAGGCAACCGGCCATGATGTATCAATTATCAGCATCACAAGAAGTACCACCAGTGTGGATAGAAGCATAAGCGCCCAATGTTCAAGAAATAACTTCATCATAAAACCCCGAATTGTTCATGAATGATGCTGGAAGATTCCCTTTTCGATTTCAACAGATATCCCTGTTCTACTTGAATTATACTCCTAATATATACCTCGACCGATAGATCTAGCATTATCGATTCTGATTGTGGAATGTGCCGGACAACTTAATAGTAAAACTGGAATTGTTCATTATAAGGAATCCCGCTGAATTAAGACCACAGACAACGATATAGCCGATCGCTAACGGAAAGAGCGTACCGAAGTCGCCCATGGATCCGGCCAATTCTCTTAAATTGAATTCAAAGGATCTGATCTTCATTGACAGCTCGTTCCATAGTGAGATTTTGCAGGCAGATCAAGCATAACTACTAGTCTTTCCATCTGATTGAGAAGGCCACACAAAAGAGTTGAGTGCCATAACAAGCACAGTGATATCTGGCATCTCACCTGCCAAGAAGTATACGGATTGCAGATGAAGAGTCAACGAAAAAGTGACAGAAAACTGAGCTGAAAGTGTTCCTGTCTTTATAACCTGTAGCCATGATTCCCTCCTGAACAAATGAAAGAATCATTCAAACACATGTGGCTTCTCACTTTGGTCTCCGCTCTCATGGATATGCCTGTGGTGAAGATCCGGCCAGTGCACGTGCTTATGCTCTTCGATATCGTGGCCGTGCGAGTGTGCATGGGCCGTGGCAGCCGGAATACCAACATGTTCATGGCTATGGTGTCCGTCATCGTGACGGTGCCAGTGCTGGTGCAGCATCCGATCGTGTACGTGTACGTGGCTATGTCGCTCGCTGAACAGAAGTACTAGCGAACTACCTACGAGCGCTGCCGCTCCTGCCTGAACTACGGTGAACGACTCGCCCAGGAACAGCAGGGAGAGAATCACACCGAAGAACGGAGCAGTGGAGAATACCATCTGACTCCTGGAGGCCCCCAATCCCTGCGCGGCCGTGATGTAGAGGACAATGCTGAGACCATATGCAAACGCCCCGACCGCCAAAGCCAACAGTGCCGAGGTCCACCTGCCGACGCCACCAAGCAGAACTCCTCCTACGATGAGATTGAACGTACCGGCCACAAGACCCTTCCAGAGGGTCGTCTGAGCGGGCGTGATTCCGTCAATCAAAGCCGTAAAGTGGTTATCGAATCCCCAGAACAGACAGCCTGCCCCCACGAGTAGAGCGGAGAGAACACCAGCCGTACCTTCTTCCGCAGCAATTAGCACGGCAGCCATCAGAGTTCCTGCTGCTCCAAGCCAACCTCTCGCGGATAAATGCTCTCGAAACACAAAACGACCAAGTAGAACCGTAGCGACGAGTTCCAGATTGAGGAGGAGCGAGACCGACCCGGACAGGGCAACCCTCAGACCGAGCAGCAAAAGCCACGGACCGAGCACTCCCCCGGACACGATTGCACCGGCCAGAAGCAGGCCCGTCCGACGTCCGGCACGCCAGGGCAGGCAGAAGGAACGCTCTCGAAATAGGATAGGCAGAACACCGATGGCAGCACCAATGTAGAGAAGCCCGGCCAAAGCCTGTGGCTGCACATCGTTCAAGAGCACTTTGCTGGCAGGTGTAGCAGCACCAAACAGGCATGCCGCAAGCAAGCCTGCACCAACGAGGAAGGCTGTGTTCCTTCTGTTAGTCATGCACCTCCGAGTGGCCCGTATAACGTTTAGTTCACCTTCATTTAGCACCTGCTTATTTGTTGATAATACTGTTGATCATCGTATTCAACGAGTTTTTTGTGATTTGCATATCCATTGTATAATTATACCTGTATCGAAACACTCCGGGAACATCCACTTTAATCCCTGATTCAATGATTGGAAGGAAACCTATGATACTGACAGATCTTGGCAGTTATACTGATCTCTTCTCAGAATACACTGAGCTGCGTGTTCAGGAGAACAGAACCCTGAATGTGAGTATCGTTAACGGTGACGTTATGGGAAACAGCAGATCAGCCAGCAGTGGTGTTTCCGCAAGAACATTCAGCAAAGGTCTTTGGGGATTCGCATCCAACCCCATAATCGATGATGAGAATATCAGAAAGGTTATCAGGGCTGCAACCAGAAATTCTCAGTTCCTTGCGGGAAAGGAAAATAGAACGGGATACATCCTGCCCTCTTCTCCGGGCAGATCCTCAGAGGATTTCTCAACTAAGAAAAGTCGCCTGTCCCAGAAAGAGATAATTGACTTCATGATGGAGATTGATGGAAGGATAGATGGGAAGTGCAGCAGAGTGGTTTCCAGAACATCTGTTCTTCAACTCCTCGATATGGAGAAATCCCTTTTAACTTCTGATGGATCCTCCGCTTACTCAATGATACCCAGAACAATGCTCTACATTTCCCTGAGCACAGAGCATGATGGTGAACCTGTACAGCTGTTCAATGTATATGGCGGCCTTGGGCAGTTTGAAGATTTATTCTCAACACCTGAAGTTCTTTTCGGCAAACTGGATGAGCATTACGAACACCTCATCAGGAAGGCTGAAGGAATTCATCCTGACTCGGGTATAAAAGAGTGTATTCTTGATGCCGATCTTGCGGGTATTCTCTCACATGAAGCAATAGGCCACACCACTGAAGCTGATGGCGTGCGGGGCGGTTCTGTAGCAGGAGACTATATGGATCAGCAGGTTGCCAGCCCTCTCGTATCCCTGGTGGATTTTGCCAGTGAAGCACTTGGAAAGATATGTCCCATTCCCGTATTCATTGATGATGAGGGGACAGTAGCAGAAGACGCGGTGATAATAGATAACGGAATTCTGAAACGGTTCATGCATAACAAGGAATCCTCAGCCTATTTCAACGCCAGAGCAACTGGAAACGCAAGAGCGTACCGGTTCAGTGACGAGCCTATCATTCGCATGCGCAATACCGCAATACTCCCCGGGAAGAGCAAGCTTGAGGACATGATAGCATCGGTGGATGACGGTTACTATCTCATGAAACCCAGCAACGGGGAAGCGGACTCGACCAGCGAGTTCATGTTCGGTGTGGTTCAGGGTTACGAGATAAAGAAAGGCCGCCTTGGCAGAGCAATCCGGGATACCACTATATCAGGTGTAGCTTTTGATATGCTCAAAACCATTACAGCAGTATCAGATGATATGAAATGGTCAAACGCCGGAATGTGCGGGAAAAAGCAGCTTATTCCCGTGGGTATGGGTGGTCCGGCTGTAAAATGCAGAATCAATATTGGGGGCAAGTAATGAAAGATAGAAAAGATATTACAGAGTACTGTATTGAAGCCCTGCAGAGGGCCGGGCTGCAGAAATCGGAATGTACTCTCCGAGATACCCACAAGGATGAGCTAAATCTTGATAGCGGAGAAATAAGCCTTCTCAGGACAACAGATAATACTTCACTTATCCTCAATGGAATTCTGGATGATAAAGAGGGGACTATTGCGATTAACAAGATCGACAGTCAGTCAATTGATGAAGCCGCCCTGAAAGTACTCGACCTTGCGGACTCCTCAGAGCCTGACAAAGCCAACGATATAGCACCCGCGCAGCCGCCGGCCGTATTTGAAAAGGGACCTGAAGCACCGGATCTTGATCTCATGTACACCAGGATGAAGGATTTTATGCAATACATCGGTGAACACTATCCCAGCCTTATTCTGGAACAGGCGATACTGGATTTCACAAACATCAATAAGCACTACAGGAACTCCAATGGCGTTGATCTGGAATCAAGACGCAGCTCATACAACTTCTCCCCCATGTTCACATCGAAGGAAGGCACAAAAACATCATCCTTCAACTACGCCGCCATCTCGACCGCTGAACTTGACAGGAATCTTCATGAATGCGGTACCGTCGATACCCTGATAAATCAATCGACCGAGCAGGTACGCTCAATGGAATTCCATGGCAAATTCGATGGAGACATCATAATCACACCTGACTGTCTTGGCGGTTTCATTTACATGATCACCAGTTACCTCAGTGATTATCCGATGATAAAGGGGACTTCAATCTTCAAGGATTCTCTCGGGGCGGAAATCGCCGATCCTCAGCTGACACTCCATTCCAGACCCCTCTCCACTAAGCTGGCTGAAGGATACTTCATTACCGCTGACGGCTTCACCGCGGAGAATAGCACTATAATAAGTAAGGGAGTTCTAAAGACCTTTCTTCTAAGCCTGTACGGAGCTAAAAAGACCGGGAAATCCAGAGCTGTAAACGGTGGAGACTCGTATGTAGTTGACCCCGGAGAATACACTTTTGATGAAATGATTGGATCGGTAGACAAGGGAATACTTCTTTGCCGGTTCTCCGGAGGTATGCCAAGTGAGAGCGGAGATTTCTCCGGAGTCGCCAAAAACAGCTACTACATCGAGAAGGGCGAGATAAAGTACCCGATAAAGGAAACCATGATATCCGGCAACATTCAAAACGTCTTGAATAACATAAAGAGGATATCAAGAGAGAGAGTCAATTTCGGAGATGCAATCCTGCCGTGGATTCAGGTTGGAGACACCAATATTTTCGGCAAGTAAACTTCGATATCCTGAACCGGGAGCCAGATACATTATGCGCATAGATCGGACTTACGATCCGTATTTGACCCCGTTTCTGATATTTGGTACCCCCGACGGGATTCCCTTCGACTCGCTAGTTTCGCTCAGGATAAACTCACCATTCCGATCTTCGATCGGTGGTCCCGAGTCCACGTTCCAATAAAAGAGGGACGGAGGTAATTAGATATTTTAATTACCTCCGTCCCTTTTGGTACCCCGAAACGGGATTCGAACCCATATAGCAGGTAATTTTCATTGACTGGCGTGAGTCTCATGAAGTATCTTTGATTTCAGTGAAATAAATGAGAACAAATAAAAGGAACAGCTGTTCTGAAAGCCGATTCCGGTGATTCGCCGTGGATAAAGCTGAAAGACATACCAGTATTCGACAAGTAGATACTGTACAATAGAAAGAAAAGGGAAAGTGAATATGAAATTAACTGCACATTATGGTATTCTTGCACTGTCGTTTATTCTGATGATGCATGGAGATGCCACAGCACAACCTCCCGGCCAGCCATTCTCATCGTACTGGTTCCCGAATGAGCTGCTCTCCTGGACTCCTTCCGGAGATGCTGATTCACCTTACAACAGAGGCTCGATCGAACTTGCAACCAGAACCCTGGGCGATACACAGGCTAATATTCACGCAAGGCCGGATGAGGGAAAAATAGCGGCACTTTCCATTATGTACCCCTCCACCAGCGGTAATCCCTCACAGGGAGCTGCCCTGTTCGATGTATACGCATTCAACTACTGGCAGTATACGGACAGGCTTGTCCTGTGGGGCGGTTCCGCAGGAGAGGGGCTCATATTGTCCCCCAGTTCGGATGTCATTGATGCAGGCCACAGGAACGGTGTCCCTGTTTATGGAACAGTCTTCTTCCCACCTGTCATCTATGGAGGTCAGATACAATGGGTGGAGGATTTCGTCCAGAACAGCGGCGGGGTCTTCCCTGTCGCGGATAAACTGATTGAAGTGGCTGAATACTACGGTTTTGACGGATGGTTCATCAACCAGGAGACAGCGGGAGGATCGGCTGCCCTCGCCCAGGATATGCGCGACATGATGGAGTACATACAGCTGAACTCCGATGTGAGTATCATGTGGTACGATGCCATGGTGGAATCCGGCGGCATTTCGTGGCAGAATGCCCTGAATTCGAGCAACGATATGTTCTTCGAGGATGGAGGAACTATCTCGAACGAGATGTTCCTGAACTTCTGGTGGTCGACTGCCGGACTTGCCTCCTCCGCAGCCTATGCCACTGGTCTGGGAAGAAGCCCCTACGACCTGAACGCCGGAGTCGATGTACAGGCCAACGGTTACTCAACCGGAGTGAACTGGGAAGGAGTCTTCCCGGAGGGCAGCTCCCATGTAACATCCCTCGGGTTCTACTGCCCCAACTGGTGCTACTCCAATTCCACCAGCCACCAGGACTTCTATACAAAAGCCAATAGATTCTGGGTTGGAGCCAACAGAGACCCCTCCAACACTGAAACAACACACCCATGGAAGGGCATGGCCAATTACATTCCCGCGAATACACCTGTAACCAAAATACCATTCGTAACTAATTTCAATACAGGTCAGGGGCATCTCTTCTCGGTTGACGGTTCAGATATGGGAAGCACCGACTGGAACAACAGAAGCCTCCAGGATGTTCTCCCTACGTGGCGCTGGGTCGCTGACTGCAGCGGAACAGCACTCTACCCTGAACTGGACTGGAGTGAAGCATACTGGGGAGGTACATGCCTTAAAGTCTCGGGGGATCTCAATCCAGGAACCCCGACCGTTCTGTACCTCTATAAGACGGACGTGACACTCTCATCGGGGGATAACCTGATCGTCGCGTACAGTACAGGTAGCAGCGGCACTCCGTCGAACCTGGAAGTGGGCTTGGCCTTCGAGGACCCGGAAACATTCGACTATTTTGACATGGGCAGCAGTACGACGGAAGATTGGAATACTGTAACAACGGACCTGTCAGCATACTCCGGCAGGCCCCTTTCAGTGATAGCACTCAAATTCGACGCTGCATCAACAGTAACAGGTTACGAAATAAAGGTAGGGCAGCTGGGCATCATCAGCGGAACACAGGACACTCCTGCCCCGCCCACGAATCTCAATGTAGAGAACTTTCAGCAGATCGATGACAATCACGGAACAATCAGGCTCAGATGGGACCACTCATCGGATTTCGCCTACATGTACAATATCTACAGGATTAATACTGACGATTCCCGTACCTGGCTCTGGTCCACACCCAATAACGCCTGTTTCGTACCTGAAATCATCCGAGAAACACCCGAAACAACTACCACCATTGAGGTTGTTACGGTTGGAAACGAGTTTGGAGTATCCTCAGCGGATACTACCAGCATCAACTGGACCATTACAGGCATCGAGGGATCCTCCGGAGGAGTCAGTTTCGGGATATCTGACAACTATCTGAACCCCATGGTTTCAAATACTTCAATCGGCTATTCCATCAGCAGAGCAGGACCTGTGAGCCTATCGCTATACAGCCTTGACGGAAGACTGTTACAAAGGCTCATCAACGAACCCATGCCTGTGGGAAACCATGCAGCTATACTGGAAACGGATGTACTAACACCGGGAGTTTATTTCCTGAGGCTGGAATCAGGAGGCTCCGTGGATACCGGAAAGTGCATGGTTCTGTGAGATCATATCTGCGGCAGATACGACTGGATTAGTATACTTCGATTTGTCAGTGAGCTTCAGGAAACCGAATCTCACGTCTCTCTGCGGGCACCATTGAACGCACTCATCAAGATTAACTCGTCTCTAGTATTATTCTCAGTATCAGGTCTGTGTCAAACAGGGATCGGACCTGAAGAGCATACTTATCAGTTCTTCAATACCGAGTTCCCCAAGTGATGTACCCTTTATGGAGCCGTCGATCCAGAGAGTAGAGAACCCATGGACCAACACCCATGCATGCAGAACCATCTCCTGTATTTCCGGATCATCGTTTTTCTTTCCCGGAAATAATCCTGCAACAGTGGATCTTAGCATCTCGAAGACCTTGAGACCGGTCGCCTCCCTATTTTCGTCATACACACCTGAATAGTACAGATCCGGTCTGCTCATGACCCGGAAGTATTCTGTATGCTCCATGGCGAAGCGTATGTATGCCTCACCAATACCCCTTAATCGTGCAGAAGGTGTTTCCGCAACATCGGAGACAGCTTCGAACCTCTCGCCAAGCATGCGCCACCCCTCTATTGACATGGCTTGCAGGAGCTCTGCCTTGTCTTTGAAATGGTGGTAAGGTGCCGCAGTGGAGACCCCGGTGCGTTTTGCCACCTCACGCAGAGTGAACCCTGATATATCTTTCTCCGAGATGAGTTCCAGACCAGTTTTTATTAAAGCGCTTCTAAGAGCACCGTGATGATAACTGTCGGTCCTGTCCATATCTCCTCCAATCTTGACAATGCTAAGATAGTCATTTATCTTAACACTGTCAAGATAGATTTATCAGTTCATAACTCACTGGGAGGAAACAAAATGAGAATCACCGCATTCAACGGAAGCCCGAGGGGAAAGGGCAGCAACACGGGAGTGATGGTTAGCGAATTTCTCGCGGGGGCATCAGCTGCAGGAGCCGAGACGGAACAGGTTTTTCTTTCGCAGAAGGAAATAGATCACTGCATGGGATGCTTCAGATGCTGGACAGCTACCCCAGGGAAGTGTGTCATCAATGACGACATGACGGATCTTCTTGAAAGAGTCATGTCATCCGATCTAATCGTTCTTGCCACTCCCCTCTACGTCGACGATGTCTCCGGCATAATGAAGGACTTCATGGATCGCCTGATACCGCTGGCCGATCCTCATTTCGAGCAGGACGCAAACGGGGAGTGGAGACATGTGAAACGTTTCTCCAGCTATCCTGATATCGCCGTCATCTCGAACTGCGGAATGCCGGGCAGACAGCATTTTCAGGCTCTTCAGCTCCACTTCAAAAGAATGGCCAGGAATTTCCACTCGAAGGTGACTGCGGAGATCTATCTGGACATGGGTGAACTCCTCAGGAATCAGGTTCTCATACTGAAGCCGGTCATCGCCATGTATAAAAAGTCCCTTCGAAAGGCAGGTGGGGAAGTTGCTACGGATGGCGTTATCTCGCCGAAGACTGCGGCGAAGCTCGAAAAGCCGCTCATCAATGGTGATATGTACATTAAGGAGGCGCACAAACATTGGGACAGTGAACTCTCGAAGCTGAGCAGCTCCTGACCCCTTTTGCTAATAATGCTAATTATCGAGGCCCGGCCCCTGTTGCAGGCCCCTGTTGCACTAAACATAACCGGACTTGCTTAGTATTGTTGATGGATATGAGCAACCAGAGTTCAGGTCAGGCATGATCTAAAAACAGAGCACAGGGAGTTCGATTGTGATTATTAAACAACTGCTCGGCAAGTACCTTCAGAGATCAAACAGGTTTCCCGGGGTACGGCTGAAGGGCGGCAGGAATCTGATCGTTCGCATGGATACCACAAACAGGTGTAATCTTCGATGTTCCATGTGCTCCATGCGGCTTTCGGACCTTGATCCTGAGCGAGAATGGCACGATATTGATCCTGTTCTCTTTGCCAGGATAGCCGATGAGATATTTCCCCTGGCATCAGTTGTGGGGCTCTCCTGCGGTGCTGAACTTCTGGTTAATCCTGATTTCGGCACATACCTTGAACGCCTGTACAGGGCCGATGTTCCCGCCAGAGAAATTGTTACCAACGGTCTCCTCCTCTCTTCGGAGAATGTATCCATCATTCTCAAAGCCCCGCCTACATCCCTTTTCGTATCAATAGATGGAGCCACCCTTTCAACTCATGCTGAGATAAGAGGCGGCGCTGATCTGGACCTGATAACGCGTAACATGAAGGCACTGGTATCCGAGCGGAATAGAAGGGGTATGAAATTCCCCTTGCTTTCCTTCAGCGTCACGTTGCAGAGAAAGAACTTCATGGAGTTACCGGATATTGTCAGGCTTGCACACACTGCAGGAGCAGTATCTGTCTGTTCGGTTCCCCTTGTTCCGTACGAAGGGTTGGATCTGACCGGAGAGACAATAGACCCGGAAGCTCCGGAAGTATCGGAACAGATAAGGCTGGCAGCTGACATAGCGGCAGATCTTGGATTGACCTTCAATTCAACATCCGCTCCAGATACTGACGAGGAGGTTTCTTGTCCGTATCTCAAAAATTGGGTCTACATTGACCCCGATGGAAGGATCAATCCATGTCCCCACTGGAATACGGCAGAACCCCTCGGTAATCTGAATAGCCAGAGTTTCAGTGAGATATGGGAAGGTCCAGAATATCAGGCACTTCGGAAGCGGATATCGGATGGCCTGTTCACAGGCAACTGCGCCGTATGCCCCGAGATTTCAGGCAGGTTCACCAACGAGATATCCAAGTGCTGATAAGAAAAACTCCTGGTAGCGCAATTCTGTGACTTTACTTCTTTTCGTTCCGAGAGAGGCGTATGAGGCCAGACAGAGATGACTTTCTTGTCCCTCCTCATTGACAACCCGGACAGCAATCTGGTAGGAGGTAGCTCGTAAGCTACCCCCTCCCAACAGAACGGTACGTACCGGCCAGGTATACCGCTCTTCGATCAGTAACCGATCCATTCAGGATCGAGAGAAAGCGAGAGTAAAGTCATGCAGAAACATAAGTCC
>JAUWMQ010000125.1 GCA_030613065.1 Candidatus Aegiribacteria sp.
AGAGCATGTTTGCTCGTGGTTTTCAGCCTACGATGCTCTTTACATCGCGGATAATCCAACCATTTTGTTCCAGATCCTCTTCTTGTCCAGCTATCTGAGATTTCTCACAGGCGAAGCACAGTAAATGAGTCGGCCTACTCATTGCCATATGAGATACTTTCAAATGTTCTATATAGTGTGTCTTCTGAAGATTATCTTTCGGATAATCACCTTTTAGAAAACCAGAAGGAAGTGTGAACTGTGATTCTGACAAAATGTGTCCAGGTACAGAATTGTTGTAAGTGTCTCGCCCTTCACTGAATGAATCATGCCAATTTCTATCTCAATATCTCCTTCTCGGAAAGCATTGCTGGAAGCTACAATAGAATCTTTTGTTATACCGACTTCAAAACCCCTGATTATTGAGATTATCTGATGATTACGGGTTACTTCGGACTTGTTCCGCTCACCTTATAGAACACTGAGGATGTTTCATGACAATGTTGCAGATGTCACAAAATCCAGTTACCTTTTGTTTATACCGGTGAAGGGAGTGTATTGTGACCAGGGATAAGTTAGTGATCATGGTTTCCCGACGCCTATACTGGTCACGAAGAATGGATGACGCGCTGGTGTTCCTGCAGGAAGCTCTGCGGTATCCTGTCGAGGAATGCGGTGAAAATCTCGTACCTCTGCCGGATGCTACGACGAGGGCCGGGGTTGAGGTCTGCTATTCCGAGAAACCTTTTCCTGGAGGAATGGAGAGGCTTTTCCTGCTCAGAGAGAGTCTTGTCTCTTGCTTCATCGCAATTGCCGGAGAATTGAATAAGCGAGATCTGGTTCTCAGGGTCGAAGACGCATACAGAACACCCCGGATGCAAAAGAGCCTGGCGCTCGTACCGGATGTTCTCGATCGAGTGATCGAGATGGTCAGCTGGGAGTCCGGGCAGGAATTCCCGACTCCGGAGGAGATCTCAGACAGGCTGAAGGTTCTTGTTGCATGGTATCCGAAGACTGCCGGACATATGTCCGGATCCGCGGTGGATATCAGTGTACTCGATAAGAGCACCCTGCAGGAGCTGGACCGGGGCGGTTCCTATCTGGAACTCTCCGAGAATACGCCCATGGACTCGCCGTTCATCGATACCAACTGCAGACGAAACAGAGAGATGATAAGTGAGATCTTCTCCCGTCACAGCTTTTTCCCCTACCCCTTTGAGTTCTGGCACTACAGCTCTGGAGATGCATTGTCTGAGCTTATTGCCGCTGCTGGCAGAACTGCCAGGTACGGGCCGATAGATTTCGATCCCTCCAGTGGTAACTTTCTTCCTGTTGCATGTCCCCTCGATGCTCTGATCTCACCGGAAGAACTCGGATTCATCGATTAGCTCTCCTCTTCGCTTTTTCGATCTTAATGCAGCGAATCAGACCGGATCTCCTGCTATGGGGTTGACATTCAGAGAACTACCTGTATTATGAATATTAGTCTAATTTTGAAAAACACCTGTTAGCTTTTGTTCATTCAACAGTCTGGTTTATTTGAACCTGATGTAAAGGTGCAATTTCATTCCACGTTTGCTTGGACTGCCATTACACCGACAGTCTCAGGCAGTGACAGCTTCAGGAAATGGTTAAAACTATGTCTAGCATTGAGATAATGAGGATTGACAAACATGTCGACTTCCCGGACTGGCTCGATCCGGATACACTTGCAATTTTTCTCCACGAAGCACTGAAGCCATTCGAAGACCCGGTGGATGAGATTCGAGCAGGCATTGACTATGCCATTTCCACCGAGGCGGGGATGGGAGGCTTCATTCTCATCGCACACGAGATGAATCAGCCTGTGGGCGCCCTGGTTGTGCTCAGAACTGGCATGCGCGGTTACGTTCCGCCGAACCTGATCCTCTACGTCGCTGTAGACCCCGACAAGCGCGGCAAGAGGATCGGGCACAAATTGATGATGAAGGCTATAGAGATGTGCGAAGGTAACATCAAACTTCATGTCGAGTACGATAATCACGCGAGGAAATGGTACGAGGGAATAGGATTCAAGTCGAAGTATGTAGAGATGAGGTTGAAGAATTGAATAAGCTGATCATTAATACCCAGGTCCTTCACCAGAACTATGCACAGGTGTTGTCCTGGGTATCCAATAATGGAGGTGACCTGACAGTCGTGACAAAGGCTCTTTGCGGACATGAAGATACCTTGAGGTCTCTGGCGAAGATAGGGATCAAGTCGGTCGCAGACTCCAGGCTGGAGAACCTCAGGAAGATTTCGAAGCTCAGGTCCAGCTTTGAGCGATGGTATTTAAGGCCTCCTCCAAGTTCTGAACTGACCGATGTTGTAGCTCTCTCCGATGTTTCCCTGAATACTGAGTTCAAGACGATCAAGAAACTTGACTCCGAGGCGCAAAGACAGGGTGTTACGCACAAAGTCCTCCTGATGATCGAGCTGGGGGATCTGCGAGAGGGCATTCTTCCCGGGTCTCTGGTGAAGACCTACAAAGAGGTCTTCGAGCTGCCGAACATCGAAATAATCGGCGTTGGTGCAAACCTGGGATGTCTTTCCGGCATGATCCCTACAATCGATCAGCTTATGCAGCTGGTGCTCTACAGGGAATTGCTTGAACTGAAGTTTGAAAGGAAGCTACCCTACATATCGGCAGGTTCCAGCGCTGTGTTGCCTTTGCTCCTTGAGGGGCAGGTTTCCCGAGCCATCAATCATTTCCGTGTGGGAGAGTCAATCCTACTGGGGACAGATCTGATCAATGGAGGTACTCTTGGAGGTTTGAGAGATGACGGATTCCTCCTTGAGGTCGAGGTTGTAGAGATGAAGCAGAAGAGTCTTAGCCCCCTTGGCGAGACATCAGACGATATATCCCCGTTCGCAGGGTCGAACACGGTTGATCAGCTGCATCTTCCTGGTGCCAGGGGCTACCGGGCCGTTGTAACCATCGGAGAGCTCGATACAGATGTTTCTGCACTTACACCAATAAACCCTGACTACAGGATTGCTGGCGCAAGCAGTGATGTAACCGTTATAAACGTTGGGGAGTTTGGAAGCACGCTACAGATTGGCGACACGATTGGTTTCAGGATGGGCTATTCCGCCCTGGTTCGGCTCATGAACAACCAATACACAGAAAAGGTCATTCGAGAATAGTACTAATCAAGTCATACATTCCTGACTCGATCCGATGTCCTGCAATCATATTGAATGGCATATCCGTCAATCTTCTGCACCGTTTCAGTATTATCTGTTCTCAGGCTTCAAGTTCTTCAAAGGTTTGCGCCAGGGCATCGAAGGGGGCAACATCACCTGCAGCTTCCTTGCATTTCTTAAGAACCGCTTCACCTTTTGAACCTGGAACGACTATACCAAGGACCTCGGTTATCCTTGCAAGGGTGGTGCAGGAACGTTCCGGATGTGACACCGGATCGAATACCACAGCCTCAAGGAGACTGTGCTGAAGGGATTCTATCCCCGATGAGAATGCTGATAAACCTGTTGAGATTATTATCTTTTCAGAACTTCAATTCATTATTCAATGTTAAGACGTATATTATTCTCTCTCAACCTCTTCAACTTCATCGTACCATTTCATTTTCTCTCCGATGAGAGACCTTGATTTCCAGCTCAGGCTCTTGCCGCGATCTGCGATCATGGATCGAATTTGACTTAGTTTGGATCGCACATCCGCAGCATCCTCTTCGGACAGGTAGTCCGAGGAAAAATTCCCGGTCTTATCAAGATTGCATGTGCCGGTTTTCCACCATCCCCAGTTCCGGCAGAATAGCCTGGAGATGTATTCGCCGTCCAGGCAATTTGTCCTGGTCCCGCCATCGGATACACCGTACTGCCTTAGCAGGATCATGATATCGATAATATCCTTCTTGTTTATCTCAACGATCTGAAGTTTCTCAAGCAGGAGATCCGTAACGCTTACGGTGGGTTTATCTATCTCCAGCCTTTTTCTAAAATCTATCTCATGGCAGAATCTCAGTTTATCAAGAAAAACATCGGAATGCAGGGGAAGCTCAGGGTGGTAGAATATCCTCCGTTTATGACCGAAGAGCCGAAGAACCGTCTGATTCTCCTCCCAGCCCATATCCAGGAACATATCCTGAACCCGGGGGATTTCTTTTGAATAGGCTACAAAATCGATATCGGTGAGATACCTGCCGTTCTGATATTCCATATACTTGTAATCGGGACATTTTATCCTGAAGGCGATGGAACCGAGGGTGCGGATGGTCACTCCGCAGGACTCCGCTCTTTCCATTATGCTCCAGAGCACCTTGAAGAAATGTTTTTCCTGTTCTTCCAGCACCTCGCGGGTCAGTTCGGAACCCGGCTCAATAAATGGAGCGAGAGCCCCCTCCGGCAGAAATATCGAATCTCTCAACCTTCCACTTTCCACTGGTTCGTTACAACGCCATCCTCTATCTCCACGATATACCCGCGAAGTATGCCCTCTCCGTACTCCGAACCAGGATTGATCACAGGGGTGTTACCAATGAAATCATGGCCGGACGATTCATGGATATGACCGTGCAGCCCTATCATGGGCTGGTACTTCTCTATGGCTTCGGTGACAGCAGAAGACCCTACGTGTACGAAGTTCACCTGGCCGGCCACGGTCACCGGTTTTCTGCTGGAATCCAGTTCCGGTGCGAGGTCCAGCATGGTTCCGTGAGGAGGTGCGTGGAAATTGAATATGGACTGGCCCGGATCATCCAGTTTGCCCACTATATTCTTTATCTTCTTTTTCAAACCCTTTTCGCTATCCTCCCTGGGAGTATCCCACGGGGTGGGATTAACGTAGTCCAGGCTCACCATGGGCGCTCCGAGTACCCTGGTAACACCGCCAAGACACCACTGTATCCCCCTGTCTTCGTAGGAGCGTATAACGTCGTCCACCTGCCAGTCATCATCGTTTCCCGGCATGACGATGATATCAACTTTACCGGGATCGATCCGGTCCAGGATCATCTCCATCCACCTGTTCATCCGATCCATTATCATTTTCATCATAATCTTTTCCACAGATGCCGGATCGTTTTGAAGCTCCCGAACCCTGTCTTTGCCGCAGCGCATTGTGTAGGCCCCGGCGTCCATGATCCGATTTTCCATGGCATCCAGTTCCGGACCCTCTTCGATCTTCCAGTTTTTGCCAAAGTAGAAGGCTTTGTGGATACCGTTTCCCTGATCTATTATGGGAACCATTGATTTACCTGTAAGGTCACCGCATAGCAGAAGAGCATCAACACCGTATATCTCCGGTACCTTAAGCCATTTTCTCCAGACACTCTCCGCGCCGTGCACATCAACCGAAAAGAAAAGTTTCGCCATTTTTTGGGTAATTCCTATTCCGGTGGTATCTGAGAGTAAATGCTGCCTACATCCACACCCTCTTTGCGGTTCTTGTTCTGCTGCCAGAGATAAACTATCAGCCCGGCAAGCATCACAAAGATGAGTGTAAGCATCACCACAGGAGTGAAATTCCTCAGGGACACGTATATGAAGAACCATCCAACTACGAAGGCGAATCCGCCCAGCAGAGTTATCACAGGCACACCGAAAAGCTCCCATTGAACCGGAGAACGCTGGTAGATTTCAGGCCTATGATAAGGCAGCAGCATGGTGCTGAGACCATAGGGCCAGAAGATGAAAAATGTTGTAAATGTGAGGATCGATAAGATGATATCCACCGAAAGGGTCATTATCAGAACCCCTATAATGCAGAAGAAGGCGTTCAGATGAACAGCATTCGTGGGGGAACCGGTTCTCCTGTTAACCGCTGAAAGAGCTTTTGGAAAGGATTTATCCATGGATATGGCGAATGCCAGGCGGGAATTGGCCAGGAACCCCGGAAGGATGGAATTAGCGAACCAGAGGGCTATTGTAATGGCAATCAGAAGTCCGAACCAGACGTTTCCGGCTATGGCCATGAAGTAGAAGGGGACGGAGGGTTGTATCAGTCCTCCCATGATCCCGGTAAGAACCTCCGGATTGTTATCGTAGAGAAAATCGTAGCTTGCTATGAAATCACCGAAGGCCCTGTAGGTTGCCATGACAATGATAACGTAAAACAGACCCACAAATATCGTACCTATTGTGAAACCCTTGATCATACTGGTCTTGGGAGTTTTAATCTCTCCTCCGGCGTAGTTAATTATTGTGATGCTGGCGTATGCCCATATCACGACTATCATTGCGTTGATGGTGCTGCTGAAGGAGAATGGGACCTTCTCCCACCCCAGTGACTGGGCCTGGGATAATACCGCCTGGAAACTCCCAGAACCCCATGTGCTGTTGAAGGATTCCGCTACACTTTCAATACCTCCGGAAAGGAAGAACATGACAACGGCTATAAGGGTACCGGCCAGGGGAATAAAGAAAATAGCCCGCATTATTTTCTTAATTCTGCGAATTCCCTTGTACGCTATGAACCAGAATAGAAGAACCCACAGAAGGCCGCCGACAAGCTGCCACTCCGGCATCTGCATAATGTTACCCACCCGGGCCAGCCAGGCTATGCCGCTGCTGAGAGCAGCCGTTGAGAACGCCGAACCCATCAGCCCCACAACCAGGTAGCCAAGAACACCGCTTGATATTCCGTATCCGATGAAAAGAAGCCATGCGCTCATGTACCCCATTGTGGGGCCCAGAACACGGCTTACGACTATGTAAAGGCCGCCTGAACGAGGCATCGTTGCAGATGTTATGGCAACCAGCAGGGTTATTGGAAGAAACACCATCAGGCCTATCATGAAGGCCAGGGGCAAACTGGCTCCCGGAAAATCCGCTGCTGTAGAAACGGAATAGTAGATCACTCCAGAAGCTGCGGGACCAGCCACCACGAATACGAATACGTCAAACCAGGAGAGTTCGCGTACCAGGCCCGAAGCTCTTCTGGTAAAAATAACACCCTTGTTGTCAGCCATAACTACCTCTACAATCACTATATATTAACAATACGATGGATATTATTGTAGTTACATGTTATGAAACTTATTTTGTCATGTCAAGCATCCTTATCGCCATCGGCTGTATCCCCCTGTCCATGCCCTGATTACTGACACCTGCCTGGACAGGGAAGGTAATTGCTATCCCATGCCTTAAATAGACACCGCAGATGTCAAAGGGATGATCACCGTCTAGCCATATTGTCTATTTCCAAAATCATGTTGCCCACTCCACCTGAACCCCTGGGACATCCGGGTGTACCTGGCTCTCTGTCAAGTGTTCAGTGTTCGTTCGATGATGCGCATGTACATGGCTATCCCTGTTTCAGCCAGCTGGTCGGGAAAATCGTAGGATGGATTGTGAAGCGGAGGTGTGTCGGCTCCCGCTCCAAGACCGAAAAGGGCTCCTCCGAACCGACCGGTGAAGTGGCCGAAATCCTCCGACCATGGGAAGGGTTTTGCCAGTTCAATTGTTTCCAGTTTCAGACTTTCAGCAGTTTCTCTGATAATTGAATCGGCTTCTTTGGAGTTAACTGTAACTGGGAATTCCTCGGTCCACAGTATCTGTAGTTTCAGGCCGAACTTCTCCGCTGTTTTCTTTACAAGAGCAACTGAGCTGGAGGAGAGCTTATCCATCAGTTCACCTGTTGGAGCCCTGAGAGTGGCCATCACAACAGCGTTCTCCGGTGATGTTCCGAAGGCAATCTCACCTATCACGCAATGGATGAGGGTTATAAATACCCCCTCATCGTGTCTGCAGAGGTGTTCAAAACCCTGTATCAGTTCTGCCACAGCCGGTGCCGGGCTAATCCCCATGAGCGGTTCCCCGGCGTGGGAGCTTTTTCCCTTCATTTTGATTATCAGCCCACTTGAAGCGCATGAGAAGGGACCCGTTTTTGTGATAACGCTTCCCATGGGAAAACCGGGAAGGTTGTGGAGGGCGAAAACGATGTCGGGCTGAAAACCTTTGAACTTTGCATCTCCCAGCACCATGGCGGCTCCGCTGCCGTTTTCCTCCGCAGGCTGGAAAAGCAGCAGAACGGTTCCCGTATCCGGGGGATATAAATGAAGTTCACCTGCTACACCGGCCATTATTGCCATGTGGCCGTCGTGGCCGCACTTATGGGCAACTCCTGGCTTGACGGAGCGGTATGGAACATCCAGATCTTCCTCAACCGGTACAGCGTCGATCTCGCATCTGAGAAGAACGGTCTGTCCTGGTTTCCTGCCATTGTAAACCGCAAGAAGACCGTGGTTGCCAAGCCCTGTTATCAGCCTGTCAGGTTTTCTTTCCTGTAGGAAGATCTTCAGTTTTTCTGCTGTACCGGCCTCTTTGCCTGAAAGTTCTGGTTCCCTGTGAAGTGAATGCCTCAGATCGATTGTGTTCCTGATATTGGATGTTTTCTGTTCCATGGATTTCATCTTACAGAATAATTCATTTCCGTCAAGCTCAGTGGTGTGAATCTGCCGGGCTCTACAGGTCCTCGAAGCAGTCGAATGCGTCTATCAGATCCAAATTCTCCGCCATAGCAAAAACCCCCGTGAACGAGGGTTGCTTAAACTGGCGGAGAATTTTGAAGCGGGTGATAACCTACTTTGTACCGGAATATCGTGAGAATGAGTAATTTTCAGGAGATTTCGGTAAAAGCACGACCGCAGCGCACCGCTGAGGCTACGCCGATTGTGGTGCGCTGCTCTCCACCTACGCAACGCGGTTGTACCAGCTTATGCTATGGGCATAAGCTACGCCACCCCCTCCGCTGCGGTTCTGTCGGTCGCCCCACACATCACGCGGACTTCCAGCTCGTGGAGTTCAGCGCGGGGCGTCCTCAGACTGCTCCGTCCCTGGACATTGTCCAGTGACTACGCAGGAGTTGTGGCATATTGCCACCTTGCCGTTAATT
>JAUWMQ010000047.1 GCA_030613065.1 Candidatus Aegiribacteria sp.
CCATTACCAGTAACCAGTGGTTCCCGGGAGATCCCGGAAACCGCCTGATAACTCCGTATGCATGTGGCGGAACAGAAGCAGGCAATTTCAGGAAGTAATCAGCATCCGCGTTGACTGTACCAGGTAGAGCAGACAAGCTGGGAACCTGCGGGTCTCTCCGCCTGATCCATGAGTTGTGCTCCCCTGAGGTCCGGAAGCAAGAATATCTGGCTCTTCACCTCTGAGCCCGATAAGGAAGATGGTGAGGGAATCGTAGTCTTCAACGATGCCGCCGATGTACAACACACTCACTCCAGCAGGCAGCAGCGACTCGGGGAAGTTGTAGATTTTCGGGAAGAGGGATCTTCTTTCCCAGTTTTCAGCAAGCTCAGGTACTTCCGAAACAGGCCATGCGTTGCAGATTGAAAATAGGATAAAGAACACCAGTGCCGAATACCTCATTACACTGTTCCTTAAGTTGATATGCCACTGTTTCAAACTCGGTCAGGAGAATTGTAAACAAACTGTATTCGATATTGGTAGTGTGGTACATTCTTCAGCACCTGAAATCAAGGGGGACAGTCATGGCCAGAGTTAGAATCCCCTCTAGGATCGTGTGACCCTGTATATCACGAACCGGCTGTTCTCATCCTTATGGTAGTAGAGTGAGTTTTCATCCGGTGAAAGCGCCGGTGCTTCAACGAAACCTGTGATCGCGGTGATTCTTGCTGGTGAGCCGTATTGAGAGGAGGTACTCTCACGGGTTGCCATAAAGATTGCGGGAGTGTTTCCTTCAAGCCTGGTAAAAAAAATCTCAAGTCCGGAGGTCGAAGTAGCCGGAGCATACTCCAGTTCGTCAGTATTGATCTGCTGCATGATGAACTGGCTCTCACTGCTTCGTACGAAATCATCTCCGTTTCTCTCGGCGAAAAGGATATCCGCGGTCTGAATACCTGTCGGGCCGAATTCACCCTCTGCAAAATACAGTATACCGCCATCGGAACTGATCTCGGCATCGAAATCAACGATACCCGGTGTCGCTGTTGAAACACCGGGAACCAACTCCACTCCGTATAGACTCCCGTTGGAATAGTTACCCCTGTACAGGGTAGATGCAGTCTGGCTGTAGCTTCTGGTCGAGACGAAGTAGAACAAGCTGTCCGTGTCCATGGAAGCGACAGCTTCCAGAGAATCGGTATTGACTCCGCCGATCTCGCCCCTGAACTGAAAAGTCAGATCATCGACCCGTTCTGCCCATTGCAGGTTTGTATTCACCGATGCATCGTTGGAGTTGTTGAAGAAGAGATACAGACCATCGCGGCTGATGAAAGGTTCCATTGCGTCATCATCGTAACCAAGGATCGTAACGGGTTGCGGGTTCGAGAACTCTTCGGTCTCTGCCGGTCCGAACGGGTCACTCCGACCGCACGCGAACAGAATACACGCGAACATGATCATATAATGATAGAATACAGATCGCATATCTTCCTTACTCAGCCGTTCTTATGGCATCTGCCGGACAACACGATTATTCATATTCCGGGCCATGATGATTTCATGTAAATATACAATGCTGAAACCATCAGGAGCAGGGAACACTCTTGAATCTGAACTACCTCTCAACTCAATACTAATTAAATAGAGACTTTATCCTGCCGAAAGTTGTGCGCTCGAGGGAAACCGGTACATACTCCAGCACCAGTTCCGGACTAATCGTACCCTCCTTGGTTCTCATAGTAAATCCTGCATAGTCCGTATCGTCCTTAATTATTTGAAAGCCGTAGTTAGGATCGGTCCCATCCACAATATCCTGAACCCAACCCGTTACATCAATTTCCCACCAATCAAAGATTGACGGTGCGGTTATGGGGTTAAACTCAGCAAGACCAGGTTTGTTATTCCAGGTTACAGTCAACTCGTCCCAATCAGTGCCATTCGTGCAAATATAGATTTCATCCGTCGGAAAATCACCGTATGAGGCAAAAACCATTAGCCGTATAGTAGCGTTAATGATAGTAGCCCCGGAATAGGCGGACAGGTCGAATTTAATAAGAACATTGCGCCAATCCCCGGTTGAAATACAACCGACCTGGAAATTTTGTTCCGTGCCTCTATTAAGATCTGGCACGTCCTGCCACACATCGGCGTCATCAGTCGGGTAGAGAGTATCCTGGTCAGCAAACGCAACGCTTGCGAATATGACCAGAATGAAAATTGACAAAACTGTTATCTTCAACATGAAAACACCTCCAAAAAGTGTTAAGCAACAGGAAAGTCGATTACCCGTTATGCTCCAATTTACTCATAAGCTGACTTTACTTCTCCCAATCTCAATATCTTGCCTGAAACTGACCATACTTGCCGAAACACCCGCTGTCAAACATCGTTATCGGCAACTGTACACAGGAGACTCAGTATCAGGATGCACGTTCCGCCAGATCAGACTCCGGGCTGCTGCCGTGACAGCTATTGAAAAAAGGATATAAGCCACTCCTGCGTACTTCAAAACTCCATCCAGAGTAGGAAGCTATACTATAAACAGCTCAGGGAATCCTTCTGAAACATCCAATTGACTGTTATTCAATGATTTGCTTAAGCAGACCATAGCATTGCTCAAACAGAAAACGGTAGCTGCAGTGCTTACAGGTTCACCATTGTACAGGTCTATCTTATCAGCAGCACTCTGTTCGTAAGTACCCGGTCACCGAAATCGGCTGCAACGAAGTAGATACCGGACGGATTGGAACCTATATCGAAGGTCATCTCGCTGTTACCCCCCGGATGCGTCCACTTGTGATCTGAAACCATTCTGCCGCTGCTGTCAAAAACCGATACATCGACCGTTCCAGCACTCTGCATATGAAGGCTAATAGAAAAAAGACCACTTGTAGGGCTGCCGGATACAGTCATGAGAGGAGTTACTTCCCCGGGGCCGCCTTCCTCTATACCGGTTTCATATCCAAGGAAAACCTGCACCTTGTCATTTGTAGTATTGCAGATGATAAGGTCAGGGATTCCATCTTCGTTCCAGTCGTTTACCGTTTCGCGCGCTCTCGAGCCGACATCGATCGTTACTCCATCCGCCTGCAGAGTTGTGGAACTTGTGAAGACAGGTGCACTGTTGGTGCCGGTATTCGAAGCGAAGTAAACCATCCCGTTCTCGTTACCCAGGACAAGATCCTTGTCTCCGTCTCTGTCCAGATCGTAGAACTCGTGCGTGGTTCTCCAGAGGTTCCAGAATGGAAGAACTGTGTAAGTGGTAAAGTTGAGTTCGTCCGGGTTGGTGTTATCATTCATGTATAGATGCAGGAAACCGCTCGTGGTACTTCCCGATGTAGGGTAACCTCCTATAAGAAGGTCAAGGTAACCGTTCTCGTCCCAGTCAACCAGTCGCGGTGAGCAGTTGTAGCCTACATTGATCGCTGTACCGCCGGCCATGATGTGTTCACCGGCAAGAAGGCCTGTTGCGCTTCCGTTGAACAGCCAGGTATTACCATTTCTGTCGCCTGCAAGAATATCAAGGTAACCATCGTTGTTGTAATCCACAACCTGTGGATTAGTCGCACCAGTGCATCAACCATAGGCCATGGTGATGTCTACACCGCCGGCCTGCAGGAAAGTGTAAGTAGTGAATACCGGGTCTGCATTCGTCCCGGAGTTTGGGTAGAACCTTATCTTTCCGTAAGCGAACTGTCCGATTACAAGGTCCTTAAGGCCGTCTCCGTCCCAGTCCACCACACATGGATCTGGAATGCTGGCGGTAACTACCAGATCAACCCCGTTCGCCTTTACGAAGAAGGGGCTGGCGAATGTCGGAAGATCAGCGAAAGCGGCAAGCGCCGCAATCAGAAGAATATAACCAACGAATCTCATACATACTCTCCCTTTTTGAAGCTGAATTCTGAATTGTCCTTGCAATTCAATGCAGATGCTTACATTATTCTCCAGTAAATTAATATGTTTTTTTAGTCGGAAAGCAATAGCCGGAACAGAGGGGAGACTCAGAATTGCTTTATCAGACCGATGCCCAGACCGGGGGAAGCCCATACTTTTCCGCTCCAGAATATCATAGCACCATCTTCATGATACATAGATTTGCAGAGTTGGATGATATAGGATTTCTGGTTATCACATAGTAGATAGAGAACTGCTCGGATACTTCAATTACCGCCGTTCCTTGTGCCGTCTTGAATCATAAGATTCAGTGCAGGAAGGATTACGCAGCTCTTAGACTGATCCTGTTTCGGGGGAGAGGTGTGCAATAAAGTGTAATTCAGGGTGGTTCTCAGCCGGTCATGTCATTGACCGGATTGAGTTCCAGGTGGTATTATAGGTTTCAGGTGAAATTGAGATAAAAGGAACTTATGAGTTATTTTGGAGTTGATACCGTGTTAAGGGAGAATCAAGCTTCCTTATGTGTCAGAAGAAAAAAATGACTGATTTAAGTCTTGTAACATACTGCGGGTTGTACTGCGGACTCTGTTCTCAGAAGTGTCGTATTCCAAAAAAGGCACAGGCATTGCTGGATACCATGCGAATAGAGGGATATGAGCACTGGGGGCAGGAGATTCCCGGTTTCACAGATTTCTGGAAGTTCCTGAATGGGCTTATTGAATCTGAATCAAGAGGCAGTTGTCGGGAAGGAACATGTGGAGCACCATTCTGTTCAATCAGAAAGTGCTCCCGTGAGAAGAACATCGATATCTGTATTTCATGTGAAGAATACCCATGTAAGAGAATAGAAGGGATCGCAAAGGGTTATCCCACTCTCATAGCGGACGGAAAACGAATAAAGAAGATCGGAATCGATGCATGGATCGAAGAACAGGAAGAACGCGCAAAAACCGGGTTTGCATATGCGGACATCCGCTGTTACCCGTATGAAGTCCCGGATGAATGAATTCGATCCGTGTAACTGTACTTTCTTTGCTGGTATGAAGAACTTGCGCTTCCGGTTGTTTCTGCATATACTTTGATAACTGGACCTCCATTATCCGTACACATAAATAGGAGAGATAATATGAAAAAGCATTATATACAGTTCCTGTTCCTGATTCTATCTGTATTGGTGGTATCCAATGCAGGGGCATCGGAAGTAATGGTCAGGCTTTTCGGTCTCAGGGATTGCTCAATTGAGTCTCTTATGGCCGATGGTTACGATATTGCGTCGGTCGATCACAACCGGAATTACGTTGATATAGTTATTGACGAATCATATCTATCCACTCTTGAGAGTAAGGCAGCAACTATCCGGGTTCTGCCCGAATCATGGGTAAGGCTGCTGCCGGAAAACACCGACGATGCAGGTTTCTACCTCGACCCGGAAGAAACCTGGGCATTCTGGACCGATCTTGCCGCCACATATCCCGGTCTGGTACAGTCTCCTGTAACCCAGGGACAATCTTTCCAGGGCAGAGATATCTACTCGATCTGTATTACCAGCTCATCCGGTCCCTCGGATAAGCCTGCGATATTCTTCAACTCTCTTATCCATGCCCGGGAACCCGCGACCAACTCGGTTTTAGCCGATTTCGGATTGTGGCTGGCCACCGAATATGACAATGATACAATGGCTGCCTACATCCTGGATAACTCCAAGATCTATATAATTCCCATAGTGAATCCTGATGGATATGTAGATAACATGACCGGTGACAATATGCAGCGGAAGAATATGAATTATACCACTCCTGTGTCCTCCTCCGGCATAGATCTGAACAGGAATTTCGGATATCAGTGGGAATACGATGACTTGGGATCCAGTCCGGAACCGTACGATGAAACCTACAGGGGATCTGCGGCCTTCTCAGAGCCGGAGACGCAGGTAATCCAAAGTTTTACAAACACCATAAATCCGATTGGTTCGATGCACTATCACTCCTATGCCGAAGGAGGTATGGTGATCTACTCCTGGAACTACGTGAATCAGCCCACACCCCATCAGAGCACATTCCAGAGCTGGGCTTCAGCGATGACCGCGCAGAACGGGTATCAGTACGGAAGATGCGGAGAACTGATGTATCCCAGCAATGGTGACGCGTGCGACTGGTCGTACGAAAATTCGGAGCACCAGACGTGTCTGTCTTTTGGCGTTGAGGTTGATGATGACGGTTTCTGGGGCAGTCAGAACGATACGCTTGCCATTGCAGAGTTCTGCGCTGAATGCAGGTTCATGAACAAATTATTGTGCATGAATCTGCTTGGTTCGGTGGGAATAGAAGTCACCACTGAAGCCGAAGGCACAGGTATTCTGTCTGTGACGGGAATATCTCCGAATCCGGTTATGAACAGCTTGAACTTCTCTGCAAGTGTTCCCTCCGGGGCACTGTTCGTCACCATCTTCGACCTTTCAGGGCGCCAGATCGATCAGTTCGATGTTGAAAATCTCGAATCGGGTGATTGCCAGCTGAACTGGGAGATTCCCGCAGGCGCGCCAAACGGAGTGTATATGCTGATCATTGAATCGTCCAACCAGACCGTGGGTTCACGCTTCACGGTACTAAGGTAAAAGGAATCCCGGGGATTGAGAAACCGGTTCTCTGCGAGTTCGACCTGAAGATAACTGCATAAGAATCTCACGGGTAATGAGAGGGGTGCAGGAGAATTGTGGTGGATTGACGAAAGAATTCTCGGAGGGAGTCATAACCCTTCAGATCGGGAATTGAACGATGCCGTGGAACTTGGCATTACAGCGGTAATCTCTCTGCTTGACGAGACAGAGCAGATTCCCGCCTATTCCGATGAAGTCTTCCAGTTGGGCAAATTACAACACCGCTATTCCATTCCCGTCAAGGATTATTCAGCACCCTCAATCGATCAGCTCAGGGAGTTCGTTACTCTTGTGCAAGCATCCTCAGGTGCAGTTCTGGTCCACTGTCAGGGGGGGGCGGGGCGGACGGGAACATTCGGTGCAGCCTGGTTGATCAGCAAAGGATTCTCAGCCGACGGAGCAATCAGAGCCGTCAGAAAAGTGAATCCACATGCCGTTGAAACCACTGCTCAGGAGGAATGTCTCAGGGCGTTCAGCGATATGCTCATCAATCCACATTTTACCTGATCCCTTACGAGGATTTCCTCAGGGGAAGAACAGATCTCTAATCATATTCGGTATATTCCGGTAGATTAACCAGGCTCTCGCTGAGGGCTCGCAGAATCCTCAATGACGATCAGGACCCGGCCGCGATTTACACTAGAGATTCCAGATTCCTGAAGAAATCGGCATCTTCATTCATTACGAAGACTACATCAATCCGTCCGCGGTATACATGTAAACAGACCATGTCAGACTGAAATGCGCTATATGCTTAGTCGCCGATGCTGCCGTTTGCCCCGAAGAAGCCATCCTTCCGAACGGAGATGGTGTCAATGAAAGTACTCTCTCCCGATTCATCGATTAACCACTCGTTCACGATGACTGTTCCGTCGGTGTCAACAAAAGCGTTTCGTGAAATGAAACCCTCTGAGTTCCAGTAGTAGACAGAAAGCATGTCAATAACTTGACCATCGTCGGAATAGCTTATCAGCCAGCCGAAGATCTCTTCCGCATAAATCTGGAAGAACAGCAGCAGGACAGGTATTCCTTCGATTTCAACCTTACCGCACAGGTGTTGCGTGAAATGACTGCCTTTATTCAGAAACTCAACAAGCCCTAGCTTATTTAATAATTCATCACTGCTTGGATCGCTTTCATCGAACGAAAAGGCCAGGCTGTCGCCAATGATCAGCGGCGCAGAGATAACTTTTATACCTTCTGGAAGTGAGTTTGCCGATGTTCCGCCGCTGATCAGGATTGTAACAGTCATAACTGCTTTAAGGATCATTTGATATCACTTTCCCGCTTTGTGCCTGAGCTCCGCACGATTTCCCTCGACTGAAGTGATATTACGAGTGGTGTAGCAATGTCAATATTCAATAAGAACAGTATCGTACCAGAGGCGGTATTCTTTTCCTCTGAAGATTTTCCTCTCCTCTTCCGTCAGGCTGGCATATTGATAATGCTGTGACTCTGGAGCTTCCGGACCGACATATCTGCGATGCAGAACCTGCCTGCCGTCTGAACTGTAGAAACTCTCAGCCGGTGTACCATTCTCCCATCCCCAGAATACTGCCAGAGAGCGTCCGTACTTCTTATCCCCGATCGTCAAATCAACGATACGGGCAGTGTAATCTTTGTGTTCCCCGCATGAATAGGATGAAGGAAATAATTCTTCCCCCTCCTTCATGAACCTTGTCTGGGGATAGCTTTCATCAGCGGTCACCCGCATAACCCAGTCGAATCCCTGATCGGTTACGTTGAAGTAATCAAGAATATTCGGTTCGGGAGGCTCACAGTCGGAATGCTCAATAAGAACTTCGTAGCATTCTCTACCATGGATATTTACCTTTCGAACTACCTGTGTCTGAACGGTCTGTGTTAAAATACCGCCTGGATAGTCAAAAAAGTGACATACTTCAGCATGTCCTGTTTTCAGAACCGTTCCAAAGTATAGCCCGGGTCCTGCAGTGTTAATTTTCATCTCGTCATCCGTGAGTTCCTCTATCTGAATATCCGGTACAATTTTTACCGGCTCCGCAATTCTTCCTATTCTGGACATTCTCAATACCTCTTTCTTCATTTTTGCTCTGCTTTCCCAGAGACGGCGTTTTACCGAACCCACTGGAATACGGAGTCGCCGGGCAACCTGCTTTTGAGAGTAACTGGAAAGGTAGGTCAGACGTGCGGTTTCCCGCAGTTTCGATGACAGTCTGGACAGAGCAATCAGAGCCGGTTCCGTTTGAGAATCGGTATCATCGCTGCCCAAATCCGCAGCAATACTGTAGTCATCAATAACATGATGCTCATCCAGAACAACAAACCTGCGATCTCTGCAGAGCCGGTTACGGGCTATGTTCCTGGCGATCTGTCTTACCCAGCCGCCGAAACTGTAGGGTGACCTCAGGGTTGAAAGCTTCAGAAAACTTCTCAGAAAGGCTTCCTGAGCAACATCCTCTGCATCATGGATATTACCCATCAAACAGGTTAACTCCGATACTATCCCCGTCCGGCAGCGCCTTACCAGATCGTTGAAAGCGGATACATCACCGGCCTGAGCCGCTCTTATAAGTTTCTCGTCTGAATTTTTTTCCATCATTTCCCTCCGCATTACACTCAATCAACCCGTAATTGTTTCAAAGGTTCGGTTGGATACATGCGAACGCAAAGAGGAAGATAACACAGAGTGTACTACAACCGGCATTCATGTTGACCTGATATATGATATGTCTTATGCTGACTTGTATAGAGGAGTGGTATTAGTATTTTAGTGTAGAAAGAAACAGGCGGTAAGGAGATTGGCATGTTCAATCATATCCTTGTTCCCCTTGATGGCTCTACCCTTGCCGAATGCGTAATCCCTCATGCCAGGATTGTTGCCGAGGCTCTTGGAGCCAGAATAACTCTGCTGCATGTTCTTGAACGTTCACACTCTCCTGATCTGAACCATACGATTAATCCCCTCGACTGGCATATCAGGAAGACCGAGGCTCAGACCTACCTTGACAGAATGGCTGCCAGTCTTGTGGATTCCGTTCCTGATGTATGTAACGTGATTCTTGAGGGACACGCGGCTGAAGGAGTGATCGACTATGCTCATCACAATAATGTAGATCTCATAACCCTCTCCAGTCATGGCAGAAGTGGACTCAGCGGCTGGAACGTCAGCAGTGTCGTTCAGAAGATCATACTCCGCTCCTATATCTCCACATTCATCATAAGAGCGTACAAGAGTACTACTGGGGAGCGTGGAGGCGAAGTTACATACAAGAAAATCCTCATTGCTCTGGACTGCTCACAGCGAGCAGAGAGCGCACTCCCCATAGCTATAAGTCTGTCCAGGCACCAGGGAGCCAGGCTTCTACTGGCACATGTTGTCAGCAGACCGGAGATGCCCAGGCACCTGCCTCGCTCCAGAGAGGATACGGATCTTGCTGAAAAATTGATGGGTAGGAATTACTCTGAAGCTGAACATTACCTTGCTCAACTGGAATCTCAGCTCTCCTCCGCGGAGATATCCATTCAGACCTTTCTTCAGATTGGAAGCAGTGCTGCCGCGACTCTCGATGATCTGGTGGAAAGTGAAAATGTTCATCTTGTCGTTCTCAGCGCACATGGATACAACAGTGTGGAGAAATGGCCATACGGCAGTGTTGCCGTGAACTTTATAGCCTATGGAGCAACTCCTCTACTGATAATGCAGGACATCCCCTTCGAAAGGTCATTGTGTACGAAAGCAGAGAGTGCTGCAAGAGAGAGGCCGGGGCATTAGGGTAACCCGTACTATCAGAGGGAGTAAAGAAACCGGGTAGGGAATGCAGTCAGGCGGGGATACACGCAAAGATTCTGGAGAAACAGTTCTTTCCACGCGCAAACTGGCGGAAAGTCATAGTATATCCGGAAACAGGACATTCAACCTTCCCTCGAGGCTCCGGAAGTACAGGATTCTCATGCAGTCTGCTTACAAGTACTTCAGGAGCGGAGCGGGGGAGCATTCCCATGCAGCTGAATGGGTACTGGATAACTTCTACATCATTCAGCGGGCTATCCGCCAGGTGCAGGAAGACATGCCCTCTGGTTACTACAGGCAGCTTCCCGTTCTCAAATCCCCCGTTCACCTCGAGCCTTCAAGGGCATTCTCAATAGCATGGGAGATCATCCAGTGTTCTGAGAATCAGCTTGATATGGTGCTTATCATCCGCTTTGTGCGGAACTACCAGAAGATTACTCCACTTACGATGGGGGAGCTCTGGGCAATCCCGACCATGCTCAGATTCGGAATTCTTGAGAAGCTTTCCCAGCTGATCTCCAGGATTTCAGACATTCCCTGCGAAGGGATCTGTGATATCGGTGAAGCTGAAGAAGCAGTGGATGAGGATGACATTGTAGCCGGTTGTATTCAAAGCCTCAGGATATTCGCGGCACAGGACTGGAAGGATTATTTCGAGAAGACAAGCCTGGTAGAGCGTGTCCTAAGGAGTGATCCCTCTGGTGATTACACTGGAATGGATTTCCATACGCGCAACAATTACAGGTTGACAGTGGAGGAAATAGCATCCGAATCCGGTCTCGATGAGCTGAGGGTTGCGCAGGAAGCAATAGGAATGGCTGATGAAGCTGGCGATGACCCTCGCTCAGGGCATGTCGGTTTCTTCCTGTATACTCGGGAGGGGCGCAAACTGCTGGAAGACCGACTCGGTTACTTCCGACCCGCGATCAAGGACTTCAGGAGAATGCTCTGGGAACATGCATCAGAAGTGTACGCAGGCTCAATAGTGCTGATCTTCCTTTTTTTCCTCCTGTGCATGCTGGGTTATGCGCTTACTGAAGGCGCAGGTATTCTTCAGATAGTATCTGTTCTTCTCCTTAGTCTGCTTCCAGCGTCGGCAGCAGGCGTCGACCTTGTGAACACCTTCCTCATGCACAATACCATCCCCAGGCGTCTTCCACGGATGGATTTCAGCAGGGGTATACCTGCTGAGTACAGAACTATGGTGGTCATACCCACACTGCTGAGTGATCCTGGAGATGTTCACTCGATGATAATGCAGCTGGAGCGGCATTTTCTCGCAAACGGAGACAAGAATCTCACCTTCGCCGTTCTTTCCGATTTTGCTGACGCGCAGGAGCAGCATATGCCCGGAGATGGAGAGTTGCTTGAACTGGCGGCGAATGAGATAAAAATACTCAACAGGAGATATCATCGCACTTCCGGAGATCCTTTCTACCAGTTTCACCGCCGCAGGGAATTGAATCCCGGTGAAAACTGCTGGATGGGATGGGAGCGAAAGCGAGGCAAGCTCATGGAGTTCAACCGCCTGCTTCGCGGAAAAGGCGGAACTTCGTACGATGTTCGCATCGGTGAGTTAAGAATTCTTCCCGATATCAAGTACGTAATAACTCTTGATGCGGATACATCCCTTCCGCAAAACTGCGGAAGAAGGCTCGTCTCTACAATGGCGCATCCGCTCAACAGGGCACTTCTCGACCGGGAGACAGGCAGGCTCATGAACGGTTACACTGTTCTTCAACCAAGGATTCTTTCAGGTCCGACAAAAGGGTCTGAATCGCTTTTTACCAGAATCTACGCGGGTGATTTCAGCATAGATCTGTATTCAAATGCCGTTTCCGATGTGTACCAGGATCTTTTCGGTGAAGGCAACTATGTCGGAAAAGGCATCTACGATGTTGAAGTCTTCGACAGGTGCCTTGAGGGGAAAATTCCGGAGAACACCCTTCTTAGCCATGACCTTTTCGAGGGAATACATGGAAGGGCGGGGCTGGTTACCGATATTGTTCTATATGAAGACTATCCTCCGCATTATCTGGCATGGAGCAACCGGCTCCACCGGTGGATAAGGGGAGACTGGCAGCTTCTCCCGTGGCTTCGCTCAAGCGTTCAGGATGCAGCTGGAAAAAGGAGGCGGAACGATCTTTCTTTACTGGATCAATGGAAGATCATCGATAACATGCGGAGGAGTCTGCTCAGTCCAGCTCTTCTTGGCCTTCTCGTAGCAGGCTGGTTATGGTTGCCCGGTTCACCGCTCTTCTGGTCATTTGCAGTTCTTCTGATTGAATTCAGGTGTCCGCTGACCGATAGCATTTTCGAGCTCTTCCGGAAGCTCATGCAGAAATCCGCACTGAAGGTGACAAGGCCTGTGAAGGCAAACTGGCTGCGATCGCTTTTCGCACTTGTCTTCCTTCCGTTCGAGACATCCATAACCATTGATGCAGCAGTCACAACAATTGTCAGGCTCACCGTCACAAGAAAGAGACTGCTTCAATGGAGATCAGCGGCACACACGGTCAGAATGTTCGGAAAAGACCTGAAAGTGGGGCTTGTGTGGGCGAAAATGTATACGGTTATCATCTTCGTACCCGTTATATGTACGATTCTCTTTTTGCTCCATCCCGATAGCCTTCCATTTGCCGCGCCATTTCTGATAGCATGGCTCGTATCTCCCAATATTGCTCACCTTATCAGCAGAACCCCGGCAGTGAAGAAAACATCGCATGAGGAAGAACAGTACGCGAGTCTGCGCATGATTGCCGTACGCACATGGTACTTCTTTGAGACATATGTCGGTCCGGAGGACCACTGGCTTCCACCTGACCACTTCCAGGAAGAACCACTTTCCAAAGTAGCCCACAGGACTTCACCTACGAACATCGGTCTATTTCTTCTCTCCGTTCTCGCTGCTCACGACAGAGGTTACATAGGTGTGCTCGAGTTATCACTGCGTCTCTCGGACACGCTTGACGGGATGAGACAGCTTGAGAGATACAGGGGACACATGCTGAACTGGTACGACACCCGCACTCTCGAACCTCTGCCTCCCCGATACGTTTCGGTGGTTGACAGCGGCAATCTTGCAGGATGCCTGCTTGTCCTTAAACAGGGGTGCCTCGAGACGTGCATTACTCCAATTCTTAACAGAAGGCGCTGGGAAGGTTTTATAGATACTCTTGATATTCTTTCCGGTATTTTAAGAGAGAGCTTCGATGAGACTGATATTCAGGAAAGCGTTGCTGTAATTCGGAAAAAGGTAATAGAAGCACTTGATAATCCGCAAACCTGGATAACGCTGTTGATGGATATCTACAACACACAGCTGATCAGGATTGACAGTATGCTCATCGAGATTGTCCGGAGGAATGCCGGGAGAGCTGATATCTCCGCACTGAAGGAATTACGGATATGGTCAGACAAGATGAGAAGACACCTTGGCAATATGCTCAGAGAGATTAATACGCTCTTTCCCTGGATGATTCATATCTGTAATCCTCCTGAACTCTTCAGAAATGTGGACACGGCAAGAGCCATTATAGACGCCTGGTGTTTCCTAATGGATTCTCTGCCTTCCTGTCCGTCGCCTGAGACGATGAGGGAAATCATCCTAAGGGTCAGGTTCCGGCTTAACTCCCTGATAACCCTCCTGAAAGATGAACCACTATCATCGGAATCTGCGAGGGATGCTATAGAATGGTGTCTGAAACTGGAGGATTTGATCGATGAGAGTCTTAAGGAATCCAGGAACATTATTAAAAAGATCAATGATCTGTCAGCCGTGGCGGAGAAAGAGTTCAGACGAATCAATTTTAGTTTCCTGTTCAGCAGGCGAAGAAAGGTCTTCCATATCGGATACAACGTCGAATCAGGTAATCTTGACCCGAACTACTATGACCTCCTTGCATCGGAAGCCCGACTGGCAAGTCTGGTTGCGATTGGAAAGGGCGATGTCCCAAGGAGCCACTGGCTGCACCTCGCAAGACCGCTTACTGTCACAGAGGGGATGAAAGCGCTGATCTCCTGGAGTGGAACCATGTTTGAATACCTGATGCCCATCCTGATTGTGGGCAGCTACGAAAACAGTATTCTCGAGCAGAGCTGTCGTGCAGCGGTTAAGCACCAGATCGCTTACAGCAGGAGCAAGGATGTGCCATGGGGAATTAGCGAGTCGAACTACTTCAGTTTCGATGCTGGTATGCACTACCAGTACAGGGCTTTCGGGGTTCCGGGTCTCGGCTTCAAGCGGGGTCTGGAGGAGGACCTGGTGATATCTCCGTATGCTTCCATGCTCGCGCTTCCCATCGAACCAAATGCTGTTCTAGCCAATATTAAGGATCTTGTGGCCAGTGGTCTGCTTGGCAGGTACGGCTTCTATGAGTCAATCGATTTTACGACTGAACGGCTTGTTGCGGGCAAAGAAAGTGCAGTGATCTTCTCCTACATGGCACACCACCAGGGCATGATACTTCTTTCCATCGTCAATTTCCTTAACAGTAACTGCATGGTTCGGCGCTTCCAATCCGAACCTCTTATTCAGATAGTGAATCTGTTGCTGTACGAGCAGATTCCAGCGGAGGCTCCCATAGAGCAACCCCGGCCTGATATTCAGGGTGTGATAAGACCGTCAACAAGCGGGATTGTTCTTGATCCATGGCTGGTTCCTGTTGATTTCCCGATTCCGCTGGTTCATTACCTCTCGAATGGCAGTTACGGAGTCCTCATTACTGAATCAGGCGGGGGTTACAGCCGCTGGAAGGGAATTGACATTACGCGCTGGCTGAGTGACACAACCCTGGACAACTGGGGGACATGGGTATACCTGACTGATCGGAAGACAGGAGATCTATGGTCCCTGGGAAGGCAACCTGCAGGAACTAAGCCCGATGAATGCGAAATCCGCTTCTTCCCTCACAAAGTGGAGTTTATCAGGTCGGACAATGACATCTTCTCAAGGATGGAGATAGTAGTCGCTCCGGAGGACGATGCCGAAATACGGAGAATCGAACTCAGGAATAACAGTGATCGCACAAGAAGGATTCTAGTCTGCAGCTATGCGGAGGTTGCACTGGCTCCTCATGCCGCGGATATCAGCCATCCTTCCTTCAATCGGCTTTTCATAGAGAGCGAATACCTGCCCGAAGAGAACGCTCTACTCTTCCGTCGCAGGCCGCGTACAGCGGAAGAGAAGGAAGTATTCGTTGTCCACATGATTACAGGTTCGGATGGTAACAGATCCTATGAGGTCGACAGGGAGAGATTCCTTGGCAGGGGAGGTTCCCCCGGTAATCCAGAGTTCCTGCGCGATCGGAAGTCGGCTATTTCGGCAAGGAGGACGGGAACAACACTTGATCCTGTCATGGTCGCCGCCATCGAGATTGAACTGTTTCCCCGTGAAAGCACCATGCTCTTCTTTATCACAGCAGCAGCCCGTGATCGGGCTGCCGCTAAATACCTTGCCAGGCGCTACAAAAGCCGTTCCGTTATTGACGAAACCTTTGCGAGGGCCGGCTCTTTCTGCAGGCGCGAAATGGCCAGAATGCACCTCACATCCGTTGAACTGGAACGGATGCAGCTTCTCCTTTCAGTACTTGTTTATCCGGGGCGTGCTCTTCGTTCCGGATCGGATACTCTCAGGAACAACACTCTTGGACAGCAGGGACTCTGGCAGTTCGGTATATCCGGCGATTATCCTCTGCTTCTTGTCACTGTGGACACAGAGGATGACACGACCCTTGTGCATGATCTGCTCAGAGCACACGCATTCTGGCGGAGCAGGGGACTTCTGATAGATTTCGCGATTCTGAACATGAAGGAAAGTTCCTATGAGCAGGATCTCCAGGACCAGCTTCAAGGTCTTATCTCCCGCACCGGAGGAGAAAAATGGATGAACCGCCGGGGAGGATTATTCCTTCTCAGGGCGGACCAGATGGAAGAGCGGGATAGGGTACTGCTGCAAACGGTAGCCGGAGCCACGCTCGATTCAAGGGCAGGCTCCCTCGACAAACAATTGGAACGACTTGCCGGAAGACCTGTAAGGCTTCCCGGGTTTGTTTCCACACTGCCGTCTGCAGATAGAGAGTATACAAGACCGCTGGAAAGACCGGAAGATCTCCTCTTTGACAACGGTACAGGAGGGTTCTCTCCGGATGGCAGTGAGTATGTCATCTATCTCGATGGCGATAACCGGACACCCGCCCCTTGGATCAATGTCATCGCTAATCCGTCTTTCGGATTCACAGCTTCAGAGGCCGGTATGGAATGCACCTGGGCTGAAAACAGTGGTGTGAACCGCCTTACTCCATGGAGGAATGATCCCGTAACAGATATGCCTGGAGAGATCATTTATCTAAGAGACGAGGAGACAGGTACATTCTGGTCACCCACTCCACTTCCTGTAAGAGAGAAAGAACCTTACATCATCACCCACGGAGCAGGCTACACAACCTACCGGCACAGCAGTCATGGTCTGGAACAGCGGCTTATCGCCTGTGTCTCACTCAATGATCCCATAAAAGTCGTGAACCTCAAACTTGTGAACTCATGGAGCTGCAACAGGAGAATCACAGTAACATTTTACATTGAACCTGTCATGGGCACGACCAGATCTGAGATGCAGCGGTACATAGTTCCGGAGTATAACACGGCAGGTAAAGCTCTAATGGCCCGAAATACATACAATTCGGAATTCAGGGAAAAAGTTCTCTTTCTTGCCGCAAGCCGCGAACCAAACGGTCTCACGACTGACAGGACAGAGTTTCTTGGGCGCCGGGGAAGCTACTCCAGCCCCGCGGCTCTTGGTCGTGTGGGGCTTTCAGGTACTGTGGGCAGCGGACAGGACCCGTGCCTTGCCATGCAGATCATGATCTGGATTGGGCCGGGTGAGGAAAAGGAGGTCACGTTCCTTTTGGGACAGGGCGAAGAGAGGGAGAATGCCCTCAATCTCATAAAGCAGAACATGATCAAAGCGCAGGAGGGCGCTGTCCTGACTGATGTTACAGCTTTCTGGGACAACCTGCTTGGGAAAGTCACTGTTGAGACGCCCGATACGGGAATGAACCTCATGCTCAACAGATGGCTGATCTACCAGACACTCTCCTGCAGGATCTGGGGCCGCACAGCTCTTTACCAGTCGAGCGGAGCCTTCGGTTTCCGTGATCAGCTCCAGGATGTCATGGCGCTGAGCAGTGCGGCACCCGAGATATTCAGGAGCCATATTCTGAAGTCTGCATCAAGGCAATTCATAGAAGGAGATGTTCTTCACTGGTGGCATCCTCCATCCGCCAGAGGGATTCGAACAAAGTGCTCGGATGATCTTCTGTGGCTTCCCTACGCAACTGCTGTTTACATTGATAAGACCGGAGACCTGTCGATTCTATCCGATTCAGTCAGTTTTCTGGAGGGACCGGAGCTGGAAGATGAAGAGACCGAGCATTATGCGGTCTACAATGAGAGCAGGAAGAAGGCTACCCTCTACGATCACTGTCTTCTTGCGCTGAAGAAGGGATCGACGGAAGGAGAGCATGGTCTTCCACTGATTGGCAGTCACGACTGGAACGACGGATTGAATCGTGTCGGTATCGAAGGCAGAGGTGAAAGTGTCTGGCTCGGATGGTTCCTCCTTGATACTTTGAAAAGGTTCGCTCCCGTCTGCGAACTGATGGGAGACACTGCCGGAGCGAGAGACTTTCTCAGCCGGGCGGAGACGCTCAGACAGGCACTCGAAGAGAATGCATGGGATGGCGACTGGTACCTACGCGCATTCTGCGATGATGGCTCGGTTCTTGGTTCGAAAGAGAACATCGAGTGCCGTATCGACTCGATTGCGCAGTCCTGGGCTGTTCTTTCAGGTGCCGGGGAGCCCGGCAGAGTGGAGAAGGCGATGAAGTCAGTCCTGGAAATGCTGGTGGATCTTGAGGACCAGATTGTTCTCCTATTCACACCGCCATTCGATAAAACAGAAATTGATCCGGGTTACATAAAGGGTTACCTGCCCGGTATAAGGGAGAACGGCGGTCAGTACACACATGCAGCTGTATGGGTGGCCTGGGCCTTTGCCAGATTAGGTAAGGGGAACACCGCTGAAACCCTTTTCAGGCTCATGAATCCTGTCTACCACAGCGACACTTCGCTGAAGATGAAAAGGTACAGGGTGGAACCATATGCGGTTGCGGCGGACATCTACAGCATACCTCCGCACAGGGGAAGGGGAGGCTGGACATGGTATACAGGTGCCGCAGGCTGGCTCTACCGTCTGGGCATGGAAGCGATACTTGGAATCACCCGAAAGGGTGACAGACTGATGATCAATCCATGCATACCCGAATGGTGGCGCGAGTTCAGAATAACGATTCGCTATGACTCTTCCGTATATCACATACATGTGGAGAATCCTGAAGGAATATCAAGTGGTGTCATAAGTGTAGAAATGGATGGAGAATACTTCGCTGAGGGAGGCATTCCTCTGGTTGATAACCAGGCTGAGCATGATATCAGAGTGATTATGGGATAAAGAACACTTACATCCGGGCTGAGTGCGGAATGCATGTTCAAACGGCTCAAATCGGAGAGTTAGGTGATTCAGGTTCATCGAAATCGAATAGACTTCTCTGTGAGGATTCACAGAATATTCGAGACTTAATCTTGACATGGAAATATCCGGCAATAAGATTACCTACTTATCAGGTATGGATTGAGACTCACACAATTTACAGATACTCATGAGTTAATACTGACACATTGCGTGTCAGGAAGTAAGGGCTCCTGTAATGTAGATGCGGTGTACAGCCTGTCTCAGGTGCATAACCTGAGGAAGTAGTCGTGATAATGCCACTCTTAATTGCAATTTAAGTAAGGAGAGATGCATATGAAGTTCATTCTGCTCCTGCCGCTGGCGGGAATATTCGCGCTGGCAATGTCTGCCGACATAATCATCGGACCTGCTGATGGTCCGGCATCGAGCTATCCCTTCTGCGGATCTTGATTTAATGCAATGCGCTACCAGGTGGTAGTGCTTGACGAAGAGATCGGTTCTGATTTTGAAATAAATTCCCTCGCCTGGCAGAAGCACCCCGCCGGGGACATTTCCGCCGAATTCGCGACCCTTAATATCTACATGGGACTCTGTTCTGAGGACCAGCTGGGTTCGACCTTTGATGACAACTACATCAGCGGGACAAGAACGCTTGTCTACGGATCGTCGTCCCAGGTCATGTCCGGGAGCCCCGACGAATGGGTACCCATTTTGCTTGATACCGATTATCAGTACGATTCCTCCGAGGGTAACCTTATCATTGAGGTCACCTGGGTGAGCTGTGTGGATCAAAAGAGCTTCTATATCCGCAGCTGGGATGCCGGAGCGATAAGAGCCGTCGGATACACGCAGACGGGTGCACCAACCCACCCCACCGGCAGCCTGTCCAGCGCGCTGCCCAGGTTGACTATTACAGGTACTGCACAGGGAGCTCTGGAGACCATGACATTCGGAGCAGTGAAGTACTTGGACTGGAGGTGAGTTGTATATGAAGAACGTATTTTTATTACTGCTCGTCATCTCCTTCATAAGCTTATCCGCTGAAGTGATCGTTGGGGATCCGGAGGTTTCCGGCTGCGCGCCAATTGGAATTGGTTGAAGCTCCTCGCTTCACTACCAGGCGGTAGTGCTTGACGAGGAGATTGGTGACGCGATGGACATATCGGCGATCTCATGCAACCGTTACTCACCTGGAGATACTGTGGAGGGTACATTCTACGATTTCAGCATCTACCTTGCCCTGTTCGACCAGGACGTGATCGGGTCCGTCTTCAGTGATAATTACATAGAGGGAACCAGGATCTGCGTTTTCTCGAGGGATACAATGACCATATCGAACTCAGCGGATGAGTGGGTTCAATTCGATCTGGACACTCCATTCTGGTTTAACGGCACTGACAACCTCATCGTCGAGTTCCTGTGGAGCTCGGCCGATACCGATGACAGCTGCATGTACACATGGCACTGGAACACCGGTACAGTCAGATCCATCAACGGGGAGTACGGAACCCCTACAGGAACGATGTCCAGTCTGGTGATAATGTTCCGTTTCGGAGGGAACCTGCAGCTGAACAGCTCCACCTTCGGTGGTATAAAGGCGATGCTCGGAAATTCCGGCGGATAAACCTGCCAGGAGCTGAAACGTCACCCGCCGGGTTGCATTGCCGACCCGGCGGGATTTATCAGCTGCAAATCCGCACAACAGCTGGAGATCACCGGGGACGAGGATGGTTTTCTCGGTCACAATACATCGCAAGAGTATTCTCAGAGGGTCTATATGCTTACTCTTATTGAAGCTGAGTAACGCATCAGTCACAGTTGGATGGAATGCGGTAAGAACCATACTGCGTTTATGCTTGACAAAACCGTGACCGACATTATTACTCTATATGTGAATCTCAGATTCCAGGGATATCAGCAACTGTATTATTATTATCTGATGCATAAGGAGGTTGTTCAATGGAAGAACAGAACGTTGCTAAAAGGGATTTTACGGACGATCTGATCCGCGCTCTCTTCATGATAGTATTCTTCG
>JAUWMQ010000023.1 GCA_030613065.1 Candidatus Aegiribacteria sp.
GTGAGTATTTTCTGTAGATCAAGCTGATCACGCAGATCTTCCGGCAGTATCCCGATCCTGTGGATAATGCCTTCCTGAAGTTCAACGTTTTCCATCGCCCCGACCAGGTGTTTACCAGCCTGTTCCATGTTATTCTCCCGCAGACATATCAATGCAACCACCATTGCCTGCCATGGAACTTCGGGGTTAAAGCCGGCTTCTATGATCTCCTGTACTGACCCAACGGATATTTCATCCTTCCTCAGTAACTGCTGGCCTTCCTGGGAAGGAGTTCTCCCCTTCATCAGAAGCCTGAACCAGTCTTCAGCAGCATCCTGCTCCCTCTCTGAGCGAAACCTGAAAAGAGCTCTGGCTTCCCTGAGCTCGGGGTACCGCTCAACCTGGTTTTCCAAGACATCAAGTATAGCCGCAGCGTCACTACAGAATGTTTTATCCGTTCTTCTTGACAGGTGCAACAGAGTAGCGGAAGCCTTATCCCTCTTACCAGTTTCAAACAGAACCGCAGCAAGCAATGAAAGGATGAAGGCGTTATTTCTGTCACGGACGATCAGCCTCTGTATTTGTTCAAATACCCAGGTAGCATCTCCTTCAACTATTGGGAGCAAAGAGAAAGCAGCATCCTTGATATCTCCGTTATCAACCAGGTAACTGGCGAGATTAACAGCAATTTTACCGGTAAAGTCCCCGGTTTCACCCAGAATTTGCTTGCAGATATCGATCAGTTTCTTGCTGTCGCCGCCCCCTGTTTCAAATGCCTTCTCTAAAGCTTCAACAGCTTCTGGTATCCTTCCTTTCTCCAGATTAATCTGGGCTGATAACAGAAGGGGAGCTGCACCACTTTCGGGATGGGCTACGAGGTCTTCAATGGCTGATTCCAGTTCTTCCCTGTCCAGGCTTCCACTGTATATACTTTCAAGGGTTCTTGATGCAGCTTCAGTCTTACCCGCAGCAGTATACATCTCTGCAAGAATTGCTGCTGATTTACCCGAACGGTCAGCTGGCACCATCCATTTCTCTATTACGTCTGCGGCATCCACAGCTTCGTCTGGGGATGGTATGCTGTCTGAAAGCTTGCTTGCGTATTGCAGGGCCTGATCCATTTTACCCGAAACAGCGGCGATACCCATAAGTGAGATCCAGTAGATGCTATCCAGTTCCTTGACCTGATTACCTATCCAGAACGCCAGGGTGGATAGATCGCGGTGGGGAAACTCGACCTCTCTGCATACTTTCCACAGAAAGTCTATGGCCTCGCCTGATCTGGTTTCGCGATGCAGGCATAATCCCCATTCCACCAGGGTGTCCTGGTCCGCTTCGGGATGAACACTGCCGTCAAATCGCATTGAACTCTGCATTTTATCTCTAATAACGTCGAAAAGATTTGTGACACTAATCTCATCAGCCTGTCGGAGTGTATTTATGGCGCCCTTGTAATCGTGCATGTCGATAAAGCTTTTCCAGGTTACTCTCAGGAGGTCAGTTGATCTGGAGAATTCATTCAGCCTGCCTATGAATATGTTTCGCACTTCCTTTGCGATCTGTCTGTGACGATGCATGACTTCTTCGCCCACACTTGCCGCCAGATTTGGATGACCGATTTCAAGCAGCAGTTCAACCAGTTCCAGCGCAACAGTGCTTTCCTCAAGAAGAACTCCCTTTTCCTCCTTTACAGTGGAAGAAACACGATTAACACTTCCTTCACTCGCGAATTTTCTGATCTTCTTCAGTATTTTTCTGGATCCTGATTCAAACATAGCCATTATTATCACTCACCTACTCAGGTATAATTACAAGAACATCACCTAAAGAGAGTATATTGTTCTCAAGCGAATTGAGGTAAATAATCTGTTCTATGGAAACACCATATCTAATGCCAAGATCCCATAGAGTATCTCCCTCAATAACTGTATGCTCAATTCTTCCTCCACCCGATACTATATGTATTTCAACATCAGCGGGAAGGGTGGGTCTGGAATCTGCAGGTTCCTGATCTGATGAACTGCCTGACCGCCGGAGCAGAAGTACATCTCCTGGGAATATGGTATCACCCGCTGACATTTCATTCCACGTCGCTACCTCCCTGGAACTCACACCGACGTTCGCCGCGATCTCGCTGAGCGTGTCACCCATGCGGACGGTATACCTTATGAATTGAGGGTTTTCTACGTACCCGGCATTCACGGGCTGCCGCTGACTTTCGGGAATGTCAATGTACATACCAGGTTGAAGCGATCCTGCTGGATTCAGCCCCATAAGCGCTTCCAGCGACACACCAAGTTCAGAAGCCATCCAGCTCCAGCTATCCCCCTCCTTCACGATGTATCTCTGCGGATCGATTGCCCACGCAGTATTGAAAACTTCACCGGCATATTCTGCAGGTATAACTATTTCCCAGGCTTCATCCTCAGATGGCGTTTTTTCCATAAGGTACGATCTGTTGAGATCCATCAGCATATCAATAGAAAGACTGGTTTCAGCGGCAAGCAGCCTGAGATCAAAACCTGCAGGAACCCAGACAACGGCAAGTTTATCCGACTCGAGCGTCACCTGAACATACGCCTCTGCTGCGGAAGCGAAACGGGGAACAAAAGCGTCCGTTTCGCCAGGCAACTCTATTTCACCGAAAGTGCTGCCCCCCTGTCGAAGTCCAGCCTGCACCCTTCCCGGACCGCAGTTGTAGGCTGCTATCGTTAGAGTCCAGTCATCGAAAATGTTATGCAGGTGTGTGAGATACCTTGCTGCAGCCCTTGTGGATGCAACCCAGGAATACCTTTCATCAATGAAATCATTTATCTTTAAGCCAAGTTCGCGCCCGGTAGAAGGCATCAACTGCCATGGACCTGCGGCTCCCACTCTTGAATAGCAGCCCACAGTGAAATCACTTTCAATCCATACAAGCGCACCAATTTCAGGAGGTACTCCTTCGCTCATGAGTATCTGCTCTACCAGTTCCTTTACATCTCCCCTGCCAGGAAAGCGTTCAGGTCTGTACTGTATATCGCTGATGGCTGCCAGGGAAGCTGCTATATCGGTGATATGGATATCACTGCTTCCCGTCGCTCCCCCCTGAAGAACAGGGAGGACCATCTGATTCCGAGATACCGGAGTAGCCGAATCCGAGTTGCGGTGATCCATGGTAGTAATGCGCGTGCCTGAACATGAAATAAATGTAAGGGTTGACCACAGAACTGTTGCAAATATGTATCGGCTATAATTAACGGAGGTAAAACAATGATTACTTGCGGTGTGGTCGGAGCAACAGGACTCGTTGGCGAAACTATGATTAAGGTGCTTCAGGATCGCTCCTTTCCTTCGCTATCTTTTCATCCCTTTGCTTCAGACAGATCGGAAGGGAATATCGTCCGATACAAGAACAGAAACTATCCGGTTGAAATAATAAGACCGGAAGCAATCAGCAAGGGAATGATAATCTTCGGTGCCACTTCTGCAAATATAGCAAAAAAATGGGTACCGATGTGCACTGAAGCAGGAGCGCTTGTAATCGACAATTCCTCCGCCTACAGAATGGACCCGGATGTTCTTCTGGTGGTGCCGGAGGTTAACGGACACCTGATTACCGGCGAGGAAAACCTCATCGCAAACCCAAACTGCTCGACCATCCAGCTTGTAGTTGCACTTGCCCCTCTTCAGCAACTGGGAAGAATCAAATGGGTTTCGATAGCTACATACCAGGCGGTTTCAGGAGCAGGAACACCGGCACTTGAAGAGCTGAAAAGACAGCATGATGGAACCTTACCTGCAAATCCCGCCAACAGGATCCATGAGAATATCATCACTAGCATCGGTCACCCTGATAGAGACGGTTGCTGCAGCGAAGAGGTGAAGCTTATGAATGAGACATGCAAGATAATGGGACAGCATTTTCCTCTGTTCGCTTCAACTGCAAGGGTTCCGGTAAGAACGGGACACACAGAGGCGGTAGTGGTTAAATTCGATAATCCTGTCCATCGTGATGAAGCCGTCAGAATACTTGAAGAATCTCCCGGAGTAATCGTTTCCGAATCCGGCTCTTCACCTCTTGATGTGGAAGACACCGATATCGTAGTTGTGGATAGAATTCGCAACAATCCCGGTGACCCGTCAGTTCTTCAGTTCTGGGTTCTCGCGGATAATCTCAGAAAAGGCGCAGCCCTTAACGCAGTACAGATAGCTGAGGAATACCTCACGAAGATAGATATGAAATAAGGCTGCCTGCAAAACAGGCAGCCTCATTTCTTAGATTCAGTTATTCAACAGTCTAGATATCAACGTCCATGTCGTCAAAATCGAATTCGTCGTCCAGATCCTGGCTCAAGTCTTCAAGTTCAGCGTTGCACTCTTCGCAGACTACAAGATGAGGTGGATTTTTATGCCCGCAGTTGGGGCACTTGTTCTCATCGGATTCGTCTGAGCCTTCACTAATATCCCTGTCAAGGTCTGTAGCTCCGGCTTCTTCCATTTCTTCTATCAGTTCGTCATCTTCAATGTCGATGACATCATCTGCAACACGGGAACCCGTACCGGGCTGAACCGATGCATCCATACCGGGAACACCTGCAGAGGTCGCATGATCTACATCGCTGAGTACACCGTTCAGATCATTCAGTTCCTTCCGAATCTTATCAAGTGTTCCTGAAGTCTGATCACGATCGGATTCCGACTGGTTGAGTTCATTCTTGAAATCATCATTGTCATGGTTGAATTCTCCAAGTTTTGCTCTGATCTGAAGTTCGTCAACCTGGTCAGACTGATCAGTAAATGCAATTTCCTTATCACTGATCTGAGCTGCAAGTTCTTTTGCCTTATTCTCAAGAGAACTCCGTTGCTCGTTTATCTTCTCGAGTACCTCCTGAAGCTTTGTACTGTAATCATGTCGGATCTTCTTGTACACTCTGGAATTAGTATCCGGTTTCATTGTCTCCAGATTATTCAGGCGACCAACGAGTTCTTCCCTGCGATCAAGCAGGTCGAGAATCTTTTTTTCAAGTACCTCTGCCATGCTCTCCTCCTCGGATGGATTATCTACTGTTTTTCACTTAATATTTAATACAAGCTCAATTGTCGCTTATAATCGGCCACTTGTCAAGGTGAAGATCAACGTCGTAAATACCAGAAGCTTATCAACACCTGTTTTTAATCCGTAGTCAGCCTCCGCGAACGCCTCTGCAGCGACTGCTGTTTCAACCTTGCACGCGGTTCTCGTGAATTTCATGAGCTTGTCAAGAAGAGGATACCTTGCTCCTGTCGCCGCTGAAACTTCCTGACTGCTTCCTCCCGCCTCAACGATTTCCATTGCCCCTGTGACCTTCCGCCATAGACTGAAAAGATAGGCGATCATCCCGACAGGTTCCTCTCCGAATCTCAGAAGAGACCATGCGGCATCCACTGCTTTTCCCCTCCTGTTAAAGAAAATCATATCTCCAAGATGGAAAATATCTGTACCGCCCTTTCCCGAGATGACTTCTATAAATCCGTTCCTGTCGATTTGGGATCCGGGACCATGGTAAAGGGCCAGTTTTGTCATGGCATCTGAGAGTCTTCGAAGATTCCTTCCCGAATACTCTGTCAGAAGCTGGACCATATCCCGCGACAGTTTGATACTCTCCTCGGAAGCAAGTCTTTTAACCCATCCGGGCATATCACTTTCGAAAGGTTCATAGCATATATAGACAGGTACAGTCTTCTCCAGTTTTCGCAGTATAGCTGATTCTCTGGGTACTTTCTCCGATGAAAGGAAAATTGCTGAATCGCTGAGCCCATTTTCTAAGGCATCAAACAGTTCAGATGCCGCAGCTTTCCCAAGTTTGTGAGCATTCGATATCAATATCAGCTTACCCTTTGAGAAAAGAGAATTCTCAAGAAGATGCCTTTTCAGATCACCCTCATTGAGTTCATCACTTTCGTATCGAAGTACTTCGTAATCAAGCGCTTTTCTGAATCTGTCAGCAAATGTGTTCTGAAGCCGTCCCGACTGGTAAAGGTCAGGTCCTGCAGCCACAAGTACCGCTCCGTCGGAAGCGGTATTGGCTATATTGTTCATCTCACTGTATTTTCTGATTTTCATATTGTCTTTTCTGCCTTAATATATTCTACAGACCTTGCATAATGTATTGAAGGTGTGTATTTTTGCTTCTCTAAAAAATTAATCCAGTTTCGGGGGAAAAAGATGTTAACCTGGCTAAGAGACAATGCTAAGATATTCCTGATCGCTACAATTGTCATATTCGTTGCCCTTATCTTTCTGAGATGGGGCATGGGAGAAGGAGAATCCACACCCAGAAACCCCTACCAGCGTCCTGTTGCAACAGTGGATGGCAAGGATATTCTGCCCGATGAATACCAGCAGGCTCTTCAATCCTGGAGTCAGCGGTACCGCACGATGCTTGAACAAAGCGGCAACCCGGATCCCGAGTCCATGCTTATGCTTATGAATGATAAGATATCTGAAGAGGCTTTTCAAGGTCTTATAGATCAGAAGCTTCAGGGAATATATCTGAATAATCACAACTGGCAGGATTTTACAGTAGCACAGGCTGAGGAACTGCTCATTGCACAGATCGATTTGCAGGATCTGGGTGATATGACAGCAAGGGAATATCTCAACATGGTGAAGTCAGAACAGTCAGGAGAGTACCAGCAATACCTCTACCAGACTTATATGAGCGCCAGCACTCTGAGATTCCCTCTTGCATCAGGAATGATCAGCATGGCCAGCCTTGCGGAAGTTGATTATCTGATCCTTAGCACCCGGGGACAGATTACAGCCAGATACATCGTTATCGACACTGTACCTCCCCTGCCCGATGAAGCATATCTGAGGGAGATCTACAACACCAGACCCGAATTCTTCCAGAGATCTGCAGGTTCCCTGCTCAGGTATATCACCTTCCAGATCCTACCTGAGGACACCGATCTGGAATTCGCTATGAATAGAATTGATTCGCTTGTATATGCAACCCCGGGTTCAGGGATATTAACCACCAGGTCTCAGATCGCCGAGGTGTTCGGGGACAGCATCAGATTTGAAATGGGAGAAAGGACGATACCTTTCCTCGGTATGTACTCGGGAAATCCATCTATAAGCAGCTACCATGTTCTTCTTCTTGATTCCCTCCACGAATCGGCTGATACCTTTATGCTTGATTCAGTATCAGTTCAGGACGATACTCTCTTTCTGCAGATGTGGGAGATACCAATTCTGCCCCAGTATTCAACTATCAGGCAAATAAAGTGGGATCTGGAGTCAGGTATGGAAGACCTGCTGGCTGAAAGCATTCCCGAAGTCCCGGATTCCCTGGTCGTAGTAGATTTCGGGGAAATGCTTGTGGATGAGGATACTCCTGTCGCAGGCATCATATCCGAAGAGGTTGTCGTATTTTCATTGGATACGTTATGGACCGATGACTTTGGTCCGATATTCTTCAGCCCCAGTTACATGGGTGGGTACCCTGCCTTCACATTGGTCAGGAGACTGGAGTACTTCCCGGCTGATACTTCCGAGTACGAAGAAGCTCTCAATTCCGGGCTTCTGAACGAAGCAGCCATCTATACCCTCAGAAGTGAAGCTGCCAGAATGAAAGCTCAGGAAGTAATCAATGACATCCACAGCAGTGGTATCAATCTGTCAACTTACGCTTCTGTTGAATCGCTACAGGTTTATTCGCTTCCTTCCTTTACAGCTGCACAGATTCGAATGAATGCCCAAATGGATCCGGAAGCAACAGGGGGACTTCTCTATTCCGAGGAATTCGCTGAAGCTGCTATAATTGCCCCCGAATTCCAGGTTATTGGACCCTTTATGACTGGGGCCAGCTACGTAATCGCTGAAATACTCTCAAGGCAGGTCTCCGCTGAAGACCAGAATTTACAGGCATTGACTTACGTTTCCGCTCAGTTTGAACATGAAATGCTGGGATCTGAGCATATCATCAGAAACCTGAGAGAAACCAGTAATGTCCATGATCTTCGGGTTGAATGGACTGAGTACCTCGAGACCGTTGAAGACTCTCTGGCAGCCGAACAGGAACAGCTGGAAGAATAAACTAAACACTGAAGTACAAAAATCAGACACTTGGGCGGTACATCTTTGTGCCGCCCGTTCTTTAAATGTGATCTGCAGTTGGAATAAACACTTGGATAAGGTGAATCTTCGCTGCAATCCCACTTGATACCGGCTGAAGAACAGTAATCGTGTCTTATCCGAAACTACCTCATAATGACTGAATATCAGGCACAGCTCCGGGATTTTAGAAGCATACCATATCATCCTGATTTAAATCCAGATACAATCCGGTTTCATCAATACCGATATCATAGAACCAGCATCTGTCTCCATTTGTGTTCTCAAGTAGTAAAGAGTATCTGTAGCCCTGACCGGTTGGGATATGGAAAGTGAATTCATCTCTTGGACAGAGCAGGTCCAGACCGAGGCGATCCGCCTCATTCAATAGATCCGGATTATTAATCTGTACACAGTAGATATGCTTGATTACACCGCAACCGGGACTAAGGTGAATTGTTACAGCAGCATCCCCCTTGGAAGTGAAATATGCATGAGGATTGGCAGCAAATGTATTGTCCATTTCGGAGAGTTCAACCTGCCAGATGAATCCATCCTCTTCAATAAGAACATTCCAGCGATAGTATTCGTTATGGGCATTATCTACACATCTCAAATCGTAGTACTCACCAGGCTCTACTTCAAATGATATGTACTCACCTGGGACATAATTATAACTATCACCCCACTCATCATTTTTGGTTGGGCTGCAATTGCCAAAATGAAGTTCATTCAATACGCCAGCTCCATTCTCTATGGAAACCGCGGCGTAGACCTGCTCAGGCTCTGTATCAGTTTCGATAATAACAGCATCGTCAGTAGTGTTGTCCTCTGCTGATTCATCACTGCCGCCGCATAAAAAGAAAACCATAGTGAGAACTGTCAGGACTATTATAGATTTGATTGTTTTCATTGTTATTCCTTTATCTGTCTTGAATTTCGTATTGAATTAAGACACATGATAATAAGTGAATATGAAATCAGAGTAAAGTCTTGATACAGCGGGTTTCCCATGCATATGTTCGATTCCATCATATAAGGAGCAGTATCAAAATTACCGCTTCATCTGACATTGATAGATATCCTGAAATGTTACACTATCAGGCCCGGCAGCAGGAATCTGTAAATGTGATCTGCAGTTGGCATACGCTACTGGATTAGGATATGTATTAAGCTGTTGAATCAGCTGAATATTCTGAACGAATGGCGGGAAGTATGAACAGCGTAGTTATTGAATACCGTTTCAGGTTATCCGATGATAAGACTGAGGAGTTCCGTGTTGAGCTGGATACGAAGACGCTCAACCTTCTGGCTGAAATCCCTGCAAAACCTCCCGAATGGGCGAAACTTGATTTTCATCAGTGCCCGAACTGTCCTCTTGATGCTGATAGTCACAGGTTCTGCCCTCTCGCGCTCAGCATAGTTGATATCGTCGAGCATTTCGACCACGTGCTTTCCTACGACAGAATACACCTTGAAGTTCTTACAGATGACAGGCACATATCTCAGCAGACCTCCGCACAGCAGGGACTGAGTTCACTGATGGGGCTCCTGATAGCAACTTCCGGCTGCCCGCATACGGAGTACTTCAAGCCGATGGCGCGTTTTCATCTGCCTCTTGCCAGCAGAGATGAAACCGTCTACAGGGCTGTCTCAACCTACCTTCTTGCACAGTATTTCTTACACAGGGAGGGCATGGAAGCGGATTTTCAGCTGGAAGGGTTGAAAAGGATATACGATAACATTCAGGAAGTGAATTACTCCGTTGCCGATAGGCTCAGAGCAGCAAGTGAAGAGGATTCTCTTGTTAACGCAATCGTAATACTGGATACTTACGCAAAGGCCATTCCCTTTGTCATAGAGGATTCTCTTGATTACATAAAGTACCTGTTCAACCCCTACATTGAGAAACAGCCCTGATCCGATCACTGGAGGTGAGATGGACTCAGTTCGAAAAACCGTATCTGTTGTGGATGATGAACATGACATCCTTGATCTTGTTTCTCTTCACCTTGAGCGTGCCGGATTCAACACGATGTGTTTCAGCAATGCAGCGGAATTTCTTGACTCTATAAAAGAAACAATGCCGGACCTCGTGATCCTCGATCTGATGCTCCCGGACATGCACGGAACGGAAGTCTGCAGAAAGCTCAAGTCGTCAGAAAGAACATCAATGCTTCCTGTTATCATGCTGACGGCTATGGTGGATGAACCTGACAAAATAACCGGCCTCGAGATGGGCGCGGACGATTATGTCACCAAACCCTTCTCACCAAGAGAACTGGTCGCGAGGGTAAGGGCTGTTCTACGAAGAACCTCACTTTCTGAAAAAGATAGAACTGTCATCGACATTGGTGGCAGAATCATTATTGAGCCGGAGAGATTCAGAATTAATGTTGATGGGAGACAGCTCGATCTAACTCCAACCGAATTCCGGATAATTCAGATCCTCGCCGAAGCTAAGGGGAGAATTCTATCAAGAGAAAAGCTTCTCGAGATACTCTGGCATGGTGAGAAGTTTGTCTTTGAACGAACCATCGATGTTCATATCAGACATATACGTCAGAAACTCGGAGACTCAGGCAGTATTATCAGGAGCATTCACGGAATAGGATACAAACTGGAGGAGTCCGGGTGAGATCTATCTTTTTTAAATCCTTCAGGGGTTATCTCTTTATAATAATTCTCCTTGCTGTTCTCGCTCCTTTACTTGTATTCGGAACTGTAAAATCAAGATTCACTTCAGCCGCGTTCACGGATCTCACCAGAACTGCTGAAGCACTCGAGATCACGGTCGCTCATCTTCTCGAGCACGATTCCGCCAGTCTTGATTCTCTCACAGACATTATCGGACCCAGGCTGGGTATCAGGATAACAATCATTGCGAGAGACGGAACTGTACTGGCTGATTCGGAAGAACAGCCTGACAGCATGGAGAATCACAGAACAAGACCGGAAGTTATCTGTGCCTTTAACGGAAGAACCGGTAATACAACCAGATACAGTGAAACACTGAGGCGAAATATGCTCTACGCCGCAGTTCCGGTAATCGTGAATGATTCAATTCCTGCCGTTATCAGGACAAGTCTTTTCTTCTCAGATCTCAGCTCGACTATCACTCAGATTGCTGTGGATATCACCGTATTAACTTCCGCCGTTCTCCTTGCGGGTCTTATTGCTGCGTGGTTTTTCTCAAGGAGCGTATCAATCCCGATACGGAGTATTGCGGGGGTGACCAGGAGGGTTAAGGAAGGGGATTTCTCCGCAAGAGCTGCTCCCTCCTCGATCAACGAACTGGATCAGCTGTCAACCGATATCAACGGGATGATTGAGAAAACCATGCAGCTGGTAAATGAGCTTTCAGAACAGAATGCCGCCCAGGACGCGATACTCGCTTCGATAGTTGAGGGTCTTGTTGTCATCGACCATTCGGGCGCAGTTGTTACAGCAAACCGGAGCTTTATCAAGATCGCCTGCGGCGAAAATCTATCTCATTCAAACAACTATATGGATTACATCTCCGCTCCGGCATTCAGGGATTTCATCAGTATTGCACTTCATGACGATGTGTCTGAGGGCAAAGTGAAGTCCGCTGGAAATATCTACACGGTGAGTGTTGCTCCTGTTTCCGCAACCGACAGAAAAGTATTCACATTCAGGGATATTACCGAAGCCGAAAAACTTTTGCGGATTAAAAGAGATTTCGCCGCCAACGTATCGCATGAGCTGCGCACTCCGCTAACTTCAATAAAGGGATTCTCAGAAACCCTTCTTGAAGGGGCGGATGAAGAATCCAGGAAACATATCGAGACTATCCTCAGGAACACCGATCGTCTGATCAGAATGACCGATGACATCCGGACCCTGTCCGAGCTTGAGCACCCGTCGATGACGTTGGATTTCAAGCCGGTCATGATCGAGAATATCATTAATGATACTATTGGAATTTTCAGGAGACAGGCTGATCAGAAAGGACTGCTCCTGGATGTCGAGATCGAGAAGGATCTGCCTCCGATCGATGCTGACCGACATAGTGTAGAACAGGTTCTTGTTAATCTGCTTGAGAATGCGATCAGGTACACCACCTCAGGATGCGTCACTGTCAGAACCGATTTTCGAGGGAAGTATGTCACGATAGTTATTGCAGACACAGGTTCCGGAATCCCACAGGAGCACCTTCCCAGGTTGTTCGAGAGGTTTTACGTCGTTGATCGGGCCAGATCCAGGAGCAGGGGTGGGACAGGTCTCGGACTGGCCATAGTAAAGCATATAATGACACTCCACGGTGGCTGGGTGAGGGTCAGCAGTACTCCCGGGGAAGGCAGCATGTTCACCGTCGCATTTCCCATTCATCACGATCGCGGTCCTGAATCCTGACCGCAAAAATACAACCTGTTCTATTCTCCTTCCTTTTTAACCCGAATTCCGATTTTATCTTAACAAATTCTTAACATCTCGCACATTACCAGTTAACACTCGTTTCTGATCTTCCTGCCATGGTTTTAAGGTCAAATTCCAAAAAGGAGGTTCGTACATGAGTGCTATAACTAAGTATGCGTCTATTGCAGTACTTGCTCTTCTGACACTACTTGGAGCCTGTGGTGCGGATTCAGGTAATGAAGCAGCGTCTAATGGAACAGAACCTGTCGAAGACAATTCTCTGTCCGGTGAGCTGAATGTTGTTGGATCAACAACTGTCCAGCCGGTAGCAGAAGTTCTTACAGAGGCTTTCGAAGCCCTTGAATCAGATGTGATTGTCTTTGTTCAGGGTGGCGGGAGCAGTGTAGGAGTCAGATCAGCCGTAGATGGAACTGCTGATATAGGTATGGCTTCCAGGGAGATAAAGCTGTCCGAACTGCAGGAGAATCCGGAACTCAGAGTCCATACTATTGCTCGAGACGGTATTGCGATCGTCGCTGAACCTGGTGTGACTGTTGACAACCTTTCAAAGGAGCAGATCAGAAGCATCTTTGCTGGAGAGATAACGAACTGGAATGAAGTAGGAGGAGAAAACCTTGTCATTACAGTAGTTGCGCGTGAGGAAGGATCAGGCACGAGAGCTGCTTTCGAGGAATTAGTTATGGATGATGATCTAATTTCGGGTAACGCAATTCTTCAGCCCTCTAACGGTGCTGTAAGAACCTCCATTTCCGTTATTCCCGGAGCAGTCGGCTTTCTTTCCTTCGGATATCTGGATGACCAGACCAAACCGCTGGCTGTAGACGGTGTTCTTCCTACAGAAGAATTCGCAGCATCCGGTTCATATACAATAGTGAGACCACTCAACATGGTCACAAATGGACCCCCAGAAGGGATAGCCGCTGTATTCCTTGAGTTCATAGTGAGTGAGGACGGCCAGGCTATCGTCGCCTCCGAGGGTTACCTCCCGGTCAACTGAACGAGGAAGGCCTGCAAAAGTGACCGGTAAACAAAGACTTGAGTCGGTAATGAAGTACATATTCCTGTTCTCGGCTCTAATATCAATCCTGATCGTGCTGATGATAGGCATCTTCACTTTCAGGGAAGCAATACCGGCTTTCCGGGAGATCGGTATCATTAAACTCCTGACCGGGACCGTATGGCGTCCCGGCCAGGGCCAGTACGGCATTCTTGCAATGATCGCCGGTTCCGGTCTTGTCACACTCGGTGCGGTTATCATTGGTGTCCCTCTTGCTCTTGGCTGCGCGATATTCCTTTCCGAAATAGCCTCCCCGGTCGTGAAATCGATTGTCAGACCTTCCATTGAACTTCTTGCGGGAATCCCGTCTGTCGTTTACGGGCTTTTCGGAATGGTAGTCATCGTTCCGCTGGTGAGAAACATCGATGTGCCCGGCAATACCGGTTTTGGTCTTCTGTCAGCTTCCATCGTGCTTGCGATAATGATATTGCCGACAATATCGAGTGTATCTGAATACGCTATCCGAAGCGTTCCCAAACGATTCAGGGAGGGTTCGCTCGCCATGGGAGCGACGAAGTGGGAAACGATCACAAAAGTCATACTTCCAGGTGCAAGATCCGGAATACTGTCAGCGACTGTTCTCGGCCTTGGCAGAGCACTCGGTGAGACAATCGCCATGATAATGGTGATAGGAAATTCCGTGATAGTACCGTTTGCAGCATCCGATAACCCGCTCTCCATCTTTCTCAGCAGGGCAAGAACACTGACCGGTAATATCGCTGTTGAAATAAATTACGCTACAGGATTGCATGAGAGCGCCCTTTTCGCGACAGGAGTGGTTCTCTTCGCTCTGATCGTGATAATGAACAGCTCTGCACGGATACTGATAGGTCGCAAAAAATGGGAGAAAAAGTGAACCGGCTGCAATTAAGAAAACTACGGCAGAAGGGAGCATTTTCTCTGTTATGGTTTACAGGGGCAGTGAGTGTACTGATCATGGTCTCCGTTGTTGGATATGTGATAATGAAGGGTTTCGCGCATTTGACTCCTGATTTCTTTACCACTCCTCCAAGAGGAGGCCTTTCCGGAGAAGGCGGCATTTCCTCGACGATCATAGCAACTGTCTATCTGGTTATTTGCACTCTTATTGTAGCGACACCTCTTGGTATCGGAGCCGGTGTATTTCTTGTCGAGTACGCTGATAACTTAAAGAGAGGTATTATCAGGATACTTGTCGCGTTAGCCAGATTCGGCGTCGAAACTCTTGCCGGAGTTCCTTCAATCATATTCGGTCTGTTCGGCTATGCGCTGTTCGTTACCGCTATGCATTTCGGGTTCTCGATACTCTCCGCAACGCTCGCAGGTTCATGTCTCGTGATTCCGGTAATCATAAGAACTACCGAGGAAGCTTTGAAAGCCGTTCCAGACTCATACCGTCAGGCTTCGTTTGCGATGGGAGCCTCCAGATGGGAAACTATCAGGAAGGTGGTGCTACCCTCAGCGGTGAACGGGATATCAACCGGGCTGATACTAAGTGCCGGAAGGATAGTCAGTGAAACAGCAATCTTCTATGTGACACTTGGAGGAAGTTACCGGACACCTACATCCATAATGTCCAGCGGCAGAACCCTGGCACTTCATGTCTACTACCTCGCAATGGAGACCCGCGCATTTGATAAGGCAATGGCCACAGGAGCTGTTCTTGTGGTTCTTATCATCATTATCAATCTTGCGATCAATATGATATCCAGGCGGTTATCCGCCAAAACCGGGAGTTAGCGAATGATGACTGAATCGAGAATGAGAACGGTAGACTACAACCTCTACTATGGGGATTTCAGGGCTCTCATTGATGTTACTATCAATATTCCGGTAAACCGGATCACCGCCATCATTGGTCCCTCCGGCTGCGGTAAGAGTTCCCTGCTCCGGAGTTTTAACAGAATGAATGAACTCATACCGGGAGTGAGGACTACAGGGGAGGTCTTCCTCGATGGTGAGAATATCTTCAGCAAGGATGTGGTCGAACTGAGGAAAAAGATCGGAATGGTATTTCAGCGTCCAAATCCCTTCCCAAAATCGATTTATGATAATGTGGCGTACGGTCCGAGGATACATGGGATCAGGGATAGAACCATACTTGCGGAAATAGTTGAAACAAGTCTCAAATCAGCGGCTCTCTGGGAAGAAGTAAAGGATAGTCTTGGCAAGTCCGGTCTTGCTCTCTCAGGAGGGCAGCAACAGAGGCTCTGCATAGCAAGGGCTCTTGCCATTGAACCGGAGGTTATTCTAATGGACGAACCTGCCTCTGCTCTGGATCCTGTGGCCACGCTGAAAATCGAGGAACTGATGGAGAAGCTGAAACAGAAATACACAATAGTGATAGTAACACACAACATGCAGCAGGCCGCCAGGGTATCTGATTTCACAGCTTTCATGCTCACCGACGGGCAGAGAGCAGGTGATATGATCGAATTCGGTCCAACTACCGACATCTTCACGAATCCGGAGGATTCAAGGACGGAAGATTACATTTCCGGGCGATTCGGTTGAGTTATGCTGAAGACAATACAGATTGAAGAGGAAAAAATATCATGTTGATCAGAGAAACGTATGAGGCTGAATTGGACAGCATCAGGGAAGCTCTTATGCGGCTTTCCCGAATGGCTGAGGTATCAGTTCAGGAATCCGTGCGGATTCTTAAGAACAGGCTTTTCGAAGAGGGAGAAAAACTGATCATCAACGATAAGTTGATTAACAGGAAATGCTTTGAAATTGAGGAAAGCTGCCTGAATATCATAGCAACACAGCAGCCAGTAGCGGGAAATCTCCGATTTATTTTCGCTGCAATGCAGATAGCAATGGAACTGGAAAGAATCGCTGATTACGCAAAAGGAATTGCGGTCATCAATATGAAAATTTCTCCTGGAGAGCATATTAAACCCCTTATAGATATACCCAGAATGTCTGAGAAAGCATGTGAAATGCTTCGTAAATCAATAGATGCTTTTCTGAACAGGGATATCGTATCGGTAGAAGAAATTCCGCCTATGGATGTTGAAATAGATCTGCTGTATGAACAGATTTACAGAGAACTTCTGACTCATGTAATACAGAAACCTGAGATAATTAACGATGCAATGATGCTGACATTCGTCGCTCACAACCTGGAGAGGGTTGGAGACAGAGTAATCAATATCTGCGAGCGTGTTGTCTATCTATGTACCGGTGAAGTGGTTGATCTGGGTTAATGATCTTGTAGAGTCTTGTTCTGTAGGTATGGAAAAACATAGGCTCTACTCGTTGCTGCACTTCACGATGTGGATATGAAATACATTGCTGAATGCTCCGCTTTCCTTCGTCTTTCTTCATTCGCTCAGGATAAACTCACCATCTCGATCCTCGATCGGTGGTTCGAGTGCACGTTCCAATAACGGAAAAGGGACGGAGGTAATTAGAATTTCTAATTACCTCCGTCCCTTTTGGTTCCCCCGACGGAGAAGACAGCTGTGGGCTGTTCTTCTGAAAAAGATATGGGATATCGATGCATTGAAACCGAAGGTTCCTCGAAGAGAAATGCCCGAAGTGCGGAGGACAGATGAAGGTCATTTCCTTCATCGAGCAGCCTTCTGTCATCAGGCGCATACGGAAACACCTCGAATTATGGGAAGACCCCAGACCTCCGCCTGAGCCGCTGGAATTGGTATGTGAACCCGATGCGGAGTACATTCCGTGGCAAGACGATGTACCGGAAATAGAGGTCGGTTAGGAACTCTGCAATCGGACTTCATGGGTGAGGTTTGTACCAATGTGGGTTTTTCGCAGTGATCAGAGGGTTTCTTCATTGACAGCTGCGGAGTTCGGGTAGTATGGTCAGTTTCGGGGAGCGAAATTGGATGATATTGGGTCGGATATGCTGTTTTGGGTTATTTTGATGATATGGTGCAAATCCAGTTTCCTTATGTTTGAAAGGGGTAATGTTATGAAACTGTTATTCTGCATTATGCTTATATGCAGTTTTCTCAGTAAAGCTGATTCTTCCTCTCCTGTAATACCAGAATCTGCTGTAGACGACGTAGTGTCGGAACTTGTTTCCCGTGTGGGAGACTACAGTCGCTCAAATCCGGATGCTTCCGGAGCGATTCTTTCATGGGTTGATAATGAGATCAGTGTAGGAGAAGTGATTCTTATACACTCTTATCCTTCGTATCAGCCCAGCTATTTCTATGTAGTGCTTGTGAATGCGCATGAAGAACAAACATCTTTTGTAACAATAGGCGCTTTAGATGGGAATGTGCAGGCATATGGAGATATCTATGAAGGGCATTCGTACCCGTCAGTAGATCATGAAATGGCAATTGAAATAGCTTCCAGGCTTCTCGGGAGACGCTGCGCACCGGAGGAACTGATAGCTGTGAGCATGCCTAATAAGAGCATCTATTGGTATGTGACGTATACAGGTGATTTCTTTATAAACCTCAATGATCCGAACGAAATACACTATCAACTTGACAGTTCACTGATTCCACCGCCTATTGAACTTGAAATCCCTGATGAAGCCGAAAGATACTTTGAAGATACTCATCAGGATTCATTTGACTTCCCTCCAAGCTACGACTTAACAGTTCCGCACTACTATCAGTTTACTAATTACCATTGCGGACCTACTTCATGTAGAATGATTTTTGATTACTGGGGAGAGGATATAAGCGATAGCGATATTGGGAAAGTCGCGAATTGCCTGGAGTTCATTGGCAGTTATGCTACTGATAATCGACGGGCTGGATCGTTCAGCTATATAAGCACAGCAATTCAAGAGCCATCACTTCATGGTTACAATGAGCGTGATTTAGGCTATTCAAGTGTTGACAATTTCTGGTCGTATCCGAATACTTCCGATCCTGACTATCCTGATCGCTATAACGATCTGAAGGAGTTAGTCAGTTCAGGATATCCTATTCAAGTTCTCACATGGTACGATGCCTCGCATAGTGGTGGCCATTTTCGTGTAGTAAAGGGTTATGACGATAGTACTGATGTATTTATCGTTCATGATCCATGGTACACCCCACCATATCAAGGTCCTGATGTTAACTTTGATCAAACCTTTTTCGTGGATAATTTATGGGAATACTACTACCACTGGGGTTTGATGATGGCTCCATTTATTATTGATATAACCTGTCCGGCAACTGTTCAACAGGGGGAACAGTTTTCTTTCACAGTTGATATTGAATGTCCCGGACCTCACCCATTTGACAGCTGTTATCCGATGTCAGAGGAATCATGCACTGTAGTGATTCCATCTGACTTTTCATTTGCGACCGGTGAAACTGCTGCCAAATCAATATCTCTTGCTTCCTCCGGATCAAGTACATCCGAATCCTGGACAGTTATTGCTGGAACCACTACTGGAAGCGCATCAATATCTGCAAGCGCAAAAGGCAAAATATCCGGCACATCGCATAGCTACTCTTCTTATGAAGATTTCATAGGCGGGGAAGGTGATACCTCTTTGGTAGTAAATACAACTGGTATTGAGAATGGTGAAGCATCCGATATTTTCCAGCTATTCCCGATAGCTCCCAACCCTGCACACGGTGGCTTTACAATCAACTTCGCAGTTCACGAAATGTCCAATGTTGAGATCAATGTATTTGATCTTGCTGGAAGACATATACTCCGCTCTACTGACAGCGAATGTCCTGAGGGAATTCACAGCGTATACATCAACGATCTTTCTCCAGGTCTTTACTTCTGCAGCATGAGCGCCGGCGAATATCAGGATATGAAGAAAGTTGTTGTTATCAAATGATCTCTGATGGATTTACATTCTATCAGAAAAAATAGCCGTTCTATACTGATGTGATTGAATATGCGCCCGGTGTTACCGGTGGTGATTCCGCGTAGTATCCAAGGCCGCCGCCGTAATTGTCATAGGCCATTCCAGAGGTTGGGTAGTAGTTGGTCCATTCGCTGATGCTGGTGATTTCGCCAATGATTACATCGAAATTATCGGCCAGCTGTTCTGCTTTGTTCCTCGCGCGATCAGATGCCATGATTCTTGCTTCCTCGTATAATGAAGCGGTGTCATCAACGTAGAAGGATACTCCGTTGATGGAGTTGGCGCCCGCGTTCACAACGGTCGCTAGTACATCACCTACGGAGCTTATATCCCGATTTTCTCATCTCTCATCATCCTTTTAAGTTGTTACCAAGTATATCATTCTATAATACGGCAAGTCCTCATTCGGAGTTGTATATGAGCTTCCTGAAACTACCTGAGAACAGTCATCAGTGTGTGGGGAATAGAACCAGACCTCATAGGTACTCTGCCCCTGGATCAGTTCGTAGCAGTCTGACCGCACTGGTGCTGTTTGGTCTTTTCACAAGTACCTTTGGAGGGCAGGATTCTCTGACTGTCATCCATTCCGGGCAAGCTCTTTTCACAAGTGTCCCTTTTGGTACCCCTGACGGGATTCCCTTCGACTCGCTACGCTCGCTCAGGATAAACTCACCGTTCCGATCTTCGGTCTGAGGGATTGATCAGGGTAACTGCGATGCCGGTTCCTGAATGATCACGGGAACACCCGCGTCGCAGCAGAGTTTCATGAAGCTGCGGATCTCATTCTTTGAGACGATCATCTCGCGGAACCTTGGTTGTACCATCTGTAACTTCTCGGCGAGGATTCCGGATCCCTGAGCAAGAATTTCCAACCTCTGCTCCTCCCTGCCGAGAAGCGCCAGGACGCGGCCAAGGGCAGTATATCTCTCAGCTATCTCTATGCGATCACAATGGTCAGGTTCGCCAAGTGAAGCTCTGAAATGTGAGACCACTCTCTCGAGATTGTTCTCATCCTCCGGAGAGGAGGACGTGAACTCAACCAGTCCCCGAATGAAGTGAATTGAGTTCTGGACCGAAGTGCTGAATGATCCATGACCAAGGGTTTCGAGCATACGAATGGCATCATCGGTTCTGTCATTCTTGAGGTACAGAGTAATAAGAGCAATCCGGGCAACAGTTTCCATCTCCTTGCCACCAAGCCTCCTGAAGACCTCGGAAGATTCAATGAAGAACTTCTCGGCGCGAATGATATCACCCATCTCCATATGGAGATAGCCCATGCCAAGCGTACCGTAGCCTTCACCGATATCGTTGTCTATCTGATCACTGAGTTCAAGATAAAGCCGGTAGTATTCCTCAGCATCGTCCAAACTGCCCATCTCCATATAGGTCTCAGCGATGTTGTAGTAAGCAATGGCAATGCCAAGGGCTTCGTCTATTTCCCTGTTAATCTTCACTACTTCCTCGAGAGTCTCAAGGCTCTTCTCGTAGTCACCTGTTTGAGAGTAGATCCAGTGCATGTTGTTCAGGACCATGGCTTCACCAGCCATATCACCGCAGCTCCTGTACAGGTCAATTGCCATTCCGTAATGGCTGATCGAGCTTTCGGTGCTGCCATTGTCACTCTCGAAATCCGCGAGCCTCGTGTAATACATTGCTCGGAGCAGAGGCAGTTCCCCCATTGTGTTTTTACGTATCAAATCACCTGCCACGGTCAGATGAGCTTCGGACTCCGCAGTCCTGCCCGTGATCCGGTATATGAAGGCAGTGGAGAGCTCCACCCTGGTTTTCAGTAAGAAGTCGTTTGTGTTCTCCATAACCTTCCGGTAGCATTCAAGTGACTCAGGATACATGCTCCTCCGGAAATAATTCTCGCCCATCAGCATGCAGATATGAGCCTCATCCGGTGTGAGCTCCATTGCACGATCAAAATCAGCCTGTGCTTCGGACATTTTCCCCGTGACACTCAGGAACTGACCTCTGATACTATGTGCTTCAGCCAGATGGGTTGTATCTTCAGTTCTCTCAGCTATCGAGAACATCTCCCTTATCGCAAGCTCCTGTTCTTCGCGTCTGCCGAGGATACTGAGTATGCTCTGTTTCGCTTCGAACACTCGAAACTGCATTTCGGTGGTGTTGAGATTTCGTGGTTCTTTCTCAAGCCAACCGGAGAGCTTGGTCACCCAGGTAAGACCCTCTTCGTTCTGGTAGGTCTTCCTGCAGGTTCCGAGAGCTTTCAGCCCCCAGGAAAGCGCCATTTTCCTGTTCCCCGCTCTTTCCCAGTGATGGGCAATTACCGGAGAGAGGTCTGCGGATTCGCCAGCGAAAAGCTCTTCAATTGCTTCTGCGGCAAACCTGTGTATTATGCGGCGGTTTCTATGGAGAAGAGTATCGTAGGCAGAGTCGTGGATCAGGAAATGCCGGAAAATGTATTTCAAACCCGATGAATCATCCACATTACGCAGGAAATCCCTTCGCGTGAGTTCATCCATTATCTTGTCGGCTCTTCCCTCAATATTGAGTTTCTCATGCAGGCGTCTGTAGAGTTTCATAAGGAAGTCCATCCCCAGAACTGAACAATGCTGGAGTCCTATGCGGAAGAGGGGCTGGAGCCTGTCGATCCTGGATCTGACAAGGTTATTCAGTGACGATGGTATGTATATGTTTTCAGGTGGGCTGCTGAAACACCAGCCGTGCTCATTCTCCACCAGAGATCCGGTCTCGATCAGGTCAAGGACCAGTTCCTCCAGGAAGAAGGGATTACCACCGGACCTTATAATAAGGAAGTCTTCCACCTCTTTATGCAGCTTTGTATCAAGCATATACCTTACAAGCTCCCTGCACTCTTCATCATGAACAATATCCAGCTCAATCTCCAGTTTCTCCGCAGATGCTTCGGGAATTGATTCGATAACCGAATCGCACGATTCCCACAATGGTCTGTAAAGGCAGAGAAGAAGCAGAGGGTTATCCGTTCTGCAATTTGCAAGAAGAAACTCCAGTGTCTCTCGTGAGGCGGAGTCTATCCAGTGCAGGTCTTCCAGAACCAGTACCGTTCTAGCGGTCGATGCAATTGCCTGTACCACGCTTCTGATAGCCATCATTGTTTCCAGGTGTCGATTCTCATCATCCGTCTCGATCACCGCTTCACCGGGCTTCTGGATAGAAAGCAGGGATGCAAGATAGGGTTCGGTTCTATGAAGTGATTCATCTCCTGTGTGCTCTACAAGCTCATTAAGCCCTCTGGAGAGAATGTCTGAAGCATCTTCCACCCCCATAATGATGCCGAAATAACTCCTGAACAGGGTAATCCAGAGCCAGAAGGGTTGCTGTGCATATGAGAGAGTCTGTCCGACAAGGAGGTGAATCGACTCATCACTACTAGTTACATCCTTAAGGAACTCATGAATAAGTCTTGACTTGCCTATGCCTGCTTCACCACAGATGCCCACGCAGACGTGTCTGCTTCCACCCAGGCGGTTCCTGCCCACATCACCCTCGGTCTGTGTTTTCCAGATATCGGCAAGGAGACTCATCTCGTGCCGTCTGCCGACCAGAGGAGATCTGGCTACCCTTGCAGCACGTTCCCATCGAGCCTTCTGAATTGAGCCGGGACCGGTAGGTGAGTATATATGAACTGATTCCTTCCGCCCCCTTATCTTGGTTAGTCCCAGATCCCGCCACTCGAACAGATCACCACACTGACGCATCACCATATCCGTTACCAGAATGGTACCAGGCACCGCTTGATTCTCGAGTCGTGAAGCCAGGTTAACTACATCACCGATAGCGGTGAGGTGTTCGGAAGGATCGGGGGCAACCGTCACCATCCCGTAGCTGATACCCACCCTTGCAGAGATATTGACACTGATCTCCTTGAGTATGTCTTTCAGCTCACCTATCGTCTCGATCATTTTCAGACCGCATGAAACCGCACTTGCACTTTCTTCCTCATTCGCTTTCCTTGCGCCGAAGAGAGCCATGATCGAGTCACCCTGGATCTTGTCAACGTATCCGCCGTATCGCTCTACAACTTCGGCGAGAATTCTCATCACGCTCGTGATCATTTCGTATAGGATCTCAGAATCCATTCCCTCGGACATAGAGGTAAAATCCTTCAAATCCAGGAAGAGGACGGCAACGTCTCTGCGTTCACCCTCTTTAAGACGGGGAGTTTCGGATAGGGGAACGTCGATGGAGTTTGACAGCTTTAGAAGATCATTCCTCAGGCTTGCATCGAGAATCCTGCTCATTTGACCTCCAGATACGTTTTGCAGATTGTAGCATAAGAGATACGGCATGTTTAGGGAAGTAGTTCAATCCATTCATTGAAAACAGCCCTGATCACCGCGCTGTTTTCATCGACCACCTCTCAGGAGAAGAACCAGGAAGAAGGGGCCTCCGATCAGTGACATCACAATACCGATTGGAAGCTCCGCGGGGCTTATGACCACCCTTGAAAGAGAATCGGCAAGAATCACAAGCAGCATACCTCCCAGTGCTGATGCCGGAACAAGGTATCTGTAATCAGATCCGACGAATCTCCTCATTATATGTGGAACCATAAGCCCCACAAACCCGACGGGACCCACTGCCCCTACGGTTGAGCCTGCAAGAAGAGCGGCGGACACAAGCAGAAGATTCCTTTCCCTGTTTACTGAGACACCTCTGGTATGGGCAATATCATCGCCCTGTGAAATCTGGTTCAGAACCCCCGTTCTGGTAAGCACAACAGCCATTCCCAGGATCACCGGCGGTATGAGAAACAGTGGTTTGCCCCATCCGATTACCGCCATGTCACCCATCATCCATCGTACGATCTCCATAATCTTTGAGGCATCACTGAAATACTCGAACAGAAGAAGTATCGAGGCGCCCACAAAGTTCATGGTGATCCCGGCCAGAAGGAGTGTTGAACCGTAATCCCCCCTCCTGCTCCGGAAGGCAAGAGCGTACACAAGCATAACAGCCAGCAGAGCTCCCGCAGTTCCTGCGGCGACAAGGCCCATGACCGGCATGAGCAGCCCGGACACGATCACTGAACCGGCCACCAGCCCGGCCCCTGCAGATATGCCAAGAGTGTAGGGAGTTGCCAGGTCGTTCCTCAGTATGGACTGAAGTATGCAGCCCGAAATGGACAGAGCGCTTCCAGTCAGGAGAGCAAGCACAAACCTGGGAAGCCTGAGTCTCATGATAACCCATTCGGGGGGATTCTCCATTGGGCCTGCAAGAAGTGACAGAGCACCGGCCAGAATGACGGACAGTACAAGAATGATCCAGAATCCTGTTGAAGGTCTTGAGGCGATTCGGCTTTTCATTGTTTCATTTCGGGTACGATTACCCAGGAACGGGTTGCGCTGTCCTGCGAGACAAGAAGATTGACATTGAATACTTCGGACAGGATCTCAGTTGTAAATACATCGGCCGGGCTGCCGAAGGCCCTGGACCTCCCTTCGGAAAGAACAAGAACTGAATCGAGATACCTTCCGGAAAGCGCAACTTCGTGGGTACTGACAAGAACGGCAATTCCTCTGCGGGAGAGTTTTTTCAGCAGCAGCCACATGTTAAGCTGATGCCTGAAGTCCAGAGATGAGCCGGGTTCATCAAGAAGGAGAAGATCGGGTTCCTGTGCAAGCGCTGACGCGAGAAGCACCAGACGTTTTTCTCCGCCCGAAAGGTTTGAGAATATTCTGTTCCGAAGATCCCATGTATCCGTTTCAAGCATGCACTTTTCAGCCGTTTCCAGATCCTCCTGGGAATCCATTGCCCATCCGCTTCTGTATGGATGTCTGCCGAGTAGAACTGTTTCAGAAGCTGTCAAGCGGGACTGAGGATTAAAGTCCTGTGGAAGGTACGATATCATTCTGGCTTTCTGATTGTTCGAAAGGGAAGCCAGCCTGCTGCCGCAGATGGATATCTCACCGGAAACATCAACTCCAATTTGAAGTATGCTTCTGAGAAGGGTGCTTTTCCCTGCGCCGTTAGGGCCGAGCAGCCCGCATATCTCCCCCGGTACGATCGAAAGATTTATATCAGAAAGTACACGGTTACTTCCATAACCCGCGCTTAGATCGCGGATACTCAAAGCATGCACGAACATATCCTTTCAGCTATCATCCCGATTCTTCCACCTGGAATCATAATGTACGGCTCGAAGAGAGAGTGAACCCGGCCGGATTCAAATCCCAGTCCCGCCCAGTAATCCTCTTCGGATGCAGTAATCTCCATCGTATCCGTTCTACCGGGATAGAGGCAGATAATATGATCCGGAGAGAGGTCAATCACACCCTCCGCGGATATCATAGGCCAGCTGCCGGTTCCGGGAGCGGATATTTCACAGTTTACGGACGATAGAAGGTCCGCGAAAAAGGTACTCCTTCCGGCTATGGTCATGCTGGAGGCACCTCTTTCATGGTAAATAACTATCATTGCGGAGAGGGGAGCAACACTTTCCATTACACCTGCAAGTGAGTCCAGTTTTGCCTGCAGTTCCCCCCTGAAATCTGCTGCTTCAGCACCATACCTTGCATCCAGGGAATCAAGGGAGCTGAAGACGTCTTGCAGTGTATCAAAGCGGTAGGAGTAGTACGGTATACCCAGGGTTGCAGCAAGTTCCCTGAGTACCGGGCTTTCACCTGAGATATGAATTGAAGTGGGGTTCAGTGAAGCTATCTGCTCCAATGAGGGATCAGTATAACCGCCAACCTTCTGCAGGTCCCCGGTCTCCTCCGGCCAGTCAGAATATCTGTCTACCCCTACAATTCGTTCACCAAGATCGGAGGCGTACATCAGCTCCACCAGAGACGGACCCAGAACCACGAATCTGTCATCCTCCAGGCTTTTGTCGTTAACACTGGAACAACAGCATGCAAAAATTGCTGATACAGTAAAAAATACAGTGGTTTTCATACTGATCAATTTTCGGAAAGTGTCGTAAGCAGTCCGTGTCGCCTGAGCTTGTCAAGTGCTCTGGATTCCACCTGCCTGACTCTTTCCCGGCTGATGCCGAAGATCCTTCCAAGTTCCTGAAGCGTACATGGCTCATCATCCAGAAGCCCGAAGCGAAGTGTAATTATGGTCTTTTCTCTGTCGGAGAGGGATGCAAGCGCGGCATCGATCCTCTCCCTGGTATCGTTGTGCACAGCCTCCAGATCAGGCTGCTGTAAACGGCTCTCAAGGAAATCAGCGATCGTTGTATCAGTCTCTCCATCAGTATGATCAAGCGACAGCATTGGAGCGGTATTAATGTATACCTGTTCTATTTCGTCCCTGTTTCTACCCATGTATTCAGAAAGTTCATCCAGCGTTGGATTATGACCGGTTTCCAGAGTAAAATCATCGATTGACCTGTTTATTGAAGAATCCTCTTTCTGTAAACTCGTCGGAAGCCGAACCAGCCTGGAATGATGGAGTATGGCTTTGATGATGTACTGTCTTATCCACCAGACCGCGAAAGTAGAGAGTTTGTATCCGCGGCGGCAATCGAATCGCCTGACAGCCTCCATGAGACCCTGGCATCCTTCCTGTACAAGGTCCATCTCCTCCATTACGCTGCATGGATAGTACTTCCTCACCATGGAAACCACAAGTTTAAGATTCGCCTCAACGAAACGTTCGAGGATATCAGCGTTTTTCTGAAAGGCATTCCAGAAACGTTTTGCAGCTGATGAGTATTCGTGAATACCGGAACCTCTCTGCACCTCCATCAGATCCAGTTCGTTCTGGATGGATGAAAAGAGAGGATGAAGCTCCCAGGCTCTGTAACTGTTCTGCATGGCAGGTTTCTGGAGAGACTCGTGGTTGAGAGCCTTCGCAGCAACAGGAACCGGATCGTCTTCCAGAAGGATCATCAGATTTCTGCGCTGGCTGACAAGCTTCCTGCAGTTCTCGATTCCGTCGAAAAGTTCACTGCCCATATTCTCCACGGTATGCCAGAGAAGGTGAAGGCCACGCACTGAATCGCGATTAAGGTAGCGGCTTTTCATATTACTGAGAATATCATTGAATTCAATTCTACGTGAATCAGGCAGGTGACCGTTAACGATACCCCAGAAAGACTCGTCGATCATTCTCTTCCCAGTGATATCTTTGTTTTCAAGCAGCATCCTCATAGGCTCGAAGAACTGATGGCGCCCGATCTTAATGGAAAGGATTGATTCAAGCATATTGCACCTTTCCTTTTCCTGCTCCTCGACCAGTTTCATTTCTTCCTGTACCGAAAGCGGAGTGACCACGTCAAGCTCCCGGAGGAAAACTGTACTTGATGAGCAATCACGATTTCTACGGCTGCCGGAAATAGGAACTCCCTTACTTGTAATACTTTTTCTCTATTTCTTTTATCTCTCTAATCCTGTGCTGCAGTTCCTCATGGTCCTCATCCTCAGCTGAATTCAGCTGCGATTTCAGCTGTTTACGCTCCCTCTGAAGCCTGTCTTTCTCAAGGGCTTTAATAAGTCTTTTGACAACCTTGACCTTTTTCTCCGGGCCTTTCACTGAAGACCAGCCGCCAAGAAGCTCGAGGGCGTATCTGATGGGATCTTTTGATCTCCCAATCAGTTCAAGTACTGATTCCCTGCCCATCTCGAGTATGTAATCATCGGGATACTGTCCTCCGGGAAGAGATAGTAGGAAAGTGGATTTTCCGCAATCCTATGATCTGATCACAAAGCAGCCCATTCGTCCCAATGAACCTCCGATTCCTGCCTGAAACTGACCATACCACCTGAGAAATCCCCAGTCAAACATCGTTGCCGGCAGATG
>JAUWMQ010000007.1 GCA_030613065.1 Candidatus Aegiribacteria sp.
ACGATGATCTTGTAGTCAGACATGTGGTAGGGCTGCGATATCCTGGAGAGAAGGCTGTGCATTGAATGCCCGGCTTCGTGAGCCAGGGTAAAAACACTTTCAAGCGTACCGTTGAAGTTATGGAGTATGTATGGATGTGAATCGTAGCATCCTCCTGAGTAAGCACCGGACCTCTTACCTATGTTCTCGTACCTGTCCACCCATCTGTTCCTGAAACCCTGAGCCAGTGCATCAACGTACTCCCTGCCGAGGGGGGCTACAGCTTCAAGCGTCAGGTTCACTGCCTCATCCCAGCTGTAATCCAGCTTGGATTCAGTCACAATGGGGACGTGAATGTCATACATGTGTGCTGAATCAAGTTGCAGCGCATTCTTGCGATACTGGAAGTACCTGTGGAGCACCGGAAGGTTATTATGAACGGATTTTATAAGGGAGTTGTAGACAGAAACATTGACCTTGTCATTGAAAAGAGAGGCCTCAAGGGCTGAATCATATTTCCTCGTACGTGCTCCGAAGATATCGGATTTAACCTGTCCCTCAAGAAGGGCGGCCTTTGTTGCTACATTTCCCTTAACTTCGCCGTAGAAACCGAGGAAGGCGTCCTTTCTTACCCTTCTGTCCTTTTTCTGAAGGAAAGTGCTGAAGTTGCCGCTGGTAAGCTTGACACTTTTTCCATTCTCATCCTCGATCTCCGGGAATCTTGCCGGCATATCAACGTTGCTGAGTTTTCCGAAGGCTGAGCTGAACCCGCTGGTAATTTCACCGGCGTTTGCAAGAAGTTCCTCTTCTTTCTCTGAAAGAGTGTGGGAACGGTACCTGAGAGTATCCTGAAGCCATGTTCTGTAAGGCTCCAGTTCCGGTGTTTTCAGCCATGAATTGATTGTATCCTCGGGTATGGCCAGAAGCTCAGGTGTGAAGAAGGAGTAAGCAGCTTTGAATTTGACGAGTCTGCTCCTGATCCTGGAAACCATTCCGCTGTACTCTGAATTTCCAAGATCCTCATCTTGCTTCATACTTGCATACGTGAAGAGTTTTTCCAGAAGTCTTTGCTGTGAGAGCAATTCTTCGACCGCGGCTTTCAGTGTTCCTGAATCTTCATCGAGCCTTCCGGCCCAATTATTATTGCTCTCCAGATAAACTTCCGTCTTATTGAAGTCCTGTTCCCATTCATCATCTGAAGCGTAGAGAGCCTCTACATTCCATTTTGCTTCACCAGGGATATCTATTCTGTATTTCAATTCATCAGGCATACTTATCCAATCCACCAGTCTTTCAATTTCTTTAAGACAGTCTCTTTAATGAATCTGTTCAAATTACATCAAAGTATTCAGGGTTAACAGAAATGAACGGTATCTACAGTAAGCAGCAACTAATATACATTATACCCCACTGATTTCAATCTGCAACCGGGCTGGCGTACAGCGAGGAGTACGATCTGATTCTTCTGGGATTATGGAATAACTCAAACAATGATTACGTGTACTCCTATCTCCCCCGGAGGTGTATACATTGGTTCGGTGAGCATGTGCGGGGGGTGAGGAAATCCTGTCTCGTCGGTGACGGGACTTGCAGCTCATATGGATTATCTCTATCTCTCCTCAAGGTCTCAGAACAGAACCTATCGTTATTCTGGCGCAAGGCTGATTGAAGAGTGACTGCCGGGAATTACTGCGCCGATGATATCAGGTTCACCTGGAGACAGATTGACCGGAGCGCGTTCATGTGCTATGATTATATTCTTGATTAAAGTGTTGCAGGTGGTGCAGTTTGCCGAAGGGAGGAATGGTAATGGTTATGAGGTTTGTACTCGCTTCAATCATGTGTGCGGGTTTCCTTGGTGTGGCTAATGGTCAGAACAACTGGTTCTCCGATGACTTCGGGGATGGTGTCATCGATCCGCAGTACTGGAGTTCCAGCGGAGACATAACCGAGTCCGGGGGGTTCCTGAATCTCGACAGGGAAGATCCCGATGACTGTATTGAAACCGTTTCGGACTACAGCGGTGACTGGGTGGTGGAACTCGACATCCGTCTCAACTACATAGTGTGGAACGATATGCTCCACGGGATCGCCATCGGACCCGTGAACGGTCCCTTGGGTGTGGGGATCACCTTCGGTTACTCCATATACGGTAAATTGTACATGGGACAGAGATGGGGCAACGGAATCACTACCTTCCTTTACGGTCCTGAGGGCTCCAATCAGCCTGGCACCTGGCTCCACTGGAAGTTCGAAAAGACCGGGGGCTCCGTAACCATCGAGGTCGATGGTCAGCCCGTACCAGGGATAGGCGCAGGGAACATCGCTGAAGAATCGTACATCTACCTCCCGGGTAAATACGAAGACGGAGACGGTCTTCCTCACGTGGGATTCACCTCGTCCACTGCAGACAATTTCTCCATAAGCAGCTCGGTCTCACTGGATAGATCGACCTGGGGACAGCTGAAAGCAGTGTACTATGGCAACTAGAGTTACCTTACATTACGTTTGGCGACCTTTCTATCCAAAAGTTCGAACCAACTGATTGGTTCAGAAAAGTCATCATAGCAGGAGACGCTATCACACAGAGGAATGAGGGCGATTCGAAAGCGTAAATCACGTACATCGATGAACTGGACGTTTAGACCCCTTCTGTGGTTCAAACAGAAGGGACTTTCCTTCTTCTCCGTACGAAACTCATTCATGTAACATCCTTCGATTAGCAGATCATTACTGGTATCTGAGATCTGGTTTCTCGCAAGATCAATGAAGCAAGGTTAATAGTACACCTCAAATAACTGAGAAAAAATCAGCCCGTTCCAAGAACACTAACTCACCAGCAGTTAAATACATAAAAATAGGTAGGAAACAAAGAGATCAAGCATAACTCAGTCCGGAGAATATTTCCACTGATTCCGTTTTTATCTTTCCAGCAAATTCCGGTGTAAAGTTTCCATTCAGATTCCTCGTGTTTTCCAGTTCCGGCGTTGCCGAATTTCATTTTCTTTAAGACAGTCTCTTCATGAATCTGTTCAAATTGCATCAAAGTACTCAGGGTTAACAGAAATGAACGGTATTTACAGTAAGTAGCAACTAATATGCATTATACTTCACTGATTTCAATATTTGCCTGTGAAATGCTATATTCAGTTAAACATCGTGAAGATATTACTGCATTATTGGAGAAAACTATGAAATTACTAGGAATTGTATTTGCTGCTGTTATCATTGTTTCCTCAGGCTGCCTGAGTGAATCGAACCTGGATGATTCCAGCATTGAAACCATTGTTGTTTTAAATACCCTTGAATCTCCCGGTGAAGACATTACCGGGCTTGCATGGGGAGACGAATTCCTCTGGGCGGTAGACGCGGAAAGCGACAGTATCTTCTGTATAAACACCCTTACTGGAGAGATCATTGATTCCTTCAAATGCGGTACTCCCACATCATTCTCTGCAACCGGGCTGGCGTACAGCGAGGAGTACGATCTGATTCTTCTGGGATTGTGGAATAACTCAAACAATGGTTACGTGTACTCTTACTCCCCCGGAGGTGTATACATTGGTTCGGTGGGCATGTGCGGGGGTTGAGGAAACCCTGTCTCGTCGGTGACGGGACTTGCAGCTCATATGGATTATCTATATATCTCCTCAAGGTCTCATAACAGAACCTATCGTTATTCACTTCCGAGTGTATCCGGCAGGACAAGCAGCACGTCCTTTGAAAGTAACAGTCGAACGAATGATATTGCCCGTGATTCCATGGGACGCATCTGGGCAGCTTCCGATGATTCCCAGATTCCCATTCGCTGCTGGGATTCATCCGGAAATAGCGTTAAAGAGATAAGTAATAGTATTATTTCATCCGCTGCGGGCCTGACAATTGATGATGATGGGCATCTCTGGGTAAGCAACAATGATGACATGATGCTGTACTGTATTGATATAGCAGAATAGATATGGCAAGAAATTGAACACTTCTGTGCCGTCGCGTTAATAATTACAATTTACTGATTAGCTTTTCCTATCATCGAAAATGGAGAAATAATGCGTGATTGCATCTATGGACTTGACAGAAAAGTACCCCTTCTGGATGGAACACTGGTACGTTACGTCAATCTTGACAATGCGGCCAGTACACCACCACTGAAAAGCGTTGTTGACGGCATCAACTCACTGGCAGCCTATTATTCCAGCGTTCACAGGGGAACGGGTTTCAAATCGAGACTCTGTACTGAAGCGTACGACAGAGCTCATCAGATAATAGCAGAGTTCGTAGGCGCAGATCTCAACATAAATACGGTGATTTTCGTTAAAAACGCAACAGAAGCTATAAACAAGCTCGCTCACCGCCTGAAAGCCCCCCCTGATCACGTTGTCATCACAACGCGCATGGAACACCATTCAAACGATCTTCCATGGAGGTACAATCATAGAACTGCCCATGTACGAACGACTCCGGACGGACGTTTCGATGAAGACCATTTTGATTCACTTCTCAGTGAGCACAAAGGAAAGATAGCCCTTGTTGCACTAACAGGTGCTTCCAACGTTACCGGATATATTCAACCGATACATCATCTGGCGGAGAAAGTTCATAAGGCCGGCGCAAGAATCATGAGAGCAGCCGCACAGCTGGCTCCGCACAGAAAAATAGATATGAGACCGGATGACGACCCCGGTCATCTTGATTTCATTGCGATTGCCGGTCATAAGATGTACGCCCCCTACGGTACGGGCGCCCTTATCGGTCCGAAGTCCGATTTTCTTGACAGTCCTCCCGATTACTCTGGGGGAGGTACTGTAAGTGTGGTTACACCCGATGAAGTATACTGGGCCGGAATGCCAGACAGGGATGAAGCTGGAAGTCCCAATGTCATGGGGGCTATCGCCATGGCTATTGCTGCAGAAACACTCATGAAAAAGGGATTAGATCGTATAGCGGAGCATGAAAGGGAATTGACCGCCTACGCGCTTGAAAAGCTGGGGTTGATGGAGGGTGTAACGGTTTACGGAGAGACGGATCCTTCGAAGGCTTCGGAGAAAGTGGGAGTAATTCCCTTTAATCTGGAGGGTGTTGATCATGCGCTTCTGGCTGCAATCGCAGGTTATGAATATGGTGTGGGAGTACGCAACGGTTGTTTTTGCGCTCATCCATACGTAGTTGAACTACTGAAACTTGAAGGTTCCGAGATAGACAAATGGAGGAACCAGTTCCTGATGGGTGATAATTCAAAAATGCCCGGCATGGTCAGGATGAGCTTCGGATGCTACAGCAACCATGAAGATATTGACCGCTTTCTTGAAGTTCTTGAAATGATTAAATTGAAAGAATACAGAGGAAAGTACTACCAGCTTCCCGAAACAGGTGAATTCCTGCCCGAAAACTACAAGGATGATTTTTCAGGATTCTGGCGGTATCCTGACTCAGTCTGACGTTTTAATTTAGAATAGATATGCCCTTTTCTCATATGCCCGCATCTGTTCTCACATATACAAGGAGTACCCGATGAAAAGAAGAACAATGATCGCGCTTATTATTGCACTGACTGCGGCCGGGGTGATCGGATCCTGCGGTGGAACCGCTGAACAGCCACAGGCTGATCAGGATATAACGGAGGATGTGGAGAATTCCGCATTCGTTCTTGCAGACAGTGCTTCCGAATCATTCAGCAGCTGCTCGTACAGATTCAGCGTATATATGATAAGCCCCTATTCGGATACGCCTGAATTGACGGGAAACCTGACAGGCATAATGTCCGATGAATTGGAAACTCCTCTACTCAGAATTGAAATGGAACAGGTTTCATCACCTGAAGGAGGTATTTCCGTTGCACAGTCCATGATCCTGGTATCAGGGGCCGATTCGGCGTATGCCTACAACCCTGACGAAAATATTCTTGATAAGGGTGCCCTGGAAGACGGAGGAGCTAACCTCCTGGGACCTGGAGTATACTCCGTGATGATCGAGTACTTCCTTGATGATCCATTCGCGGATGAGATAGCTTCGCAGTCAGTGGTGTCAGAAGGCCTGGATACTGTTGGCACGGTCTCATGTGAAACCTACCTTGTAACATATTCAGGTGGTGAGAAGGCCAGATGGTCCTTCGGACTGGAGGATCATATCCCCAGGCGTGTGGAGCGTATGATGACCGATCGCGATGGAATTGAAATATCCAGGGTTCTGGAAGTTTACGATCTTGATATCTCGCCTGTAACAACAGACGTTGTCTTTACCATTGAACCCTCTGAGGGAACCACTGTGGGACTGTATAGCGCATTTCTTCCAGTTGGCACGGATGCGCCCCTCTGGACTCTGACCGATCGTGACGGTAATACAGCATCCCTTGAGGATATGAGAGGCAGTATCGTCGTGCTGGATTTCTGGGCAACATGGTGTGGTCCCTGTATTACTGTAATGCCTGAGGTGCAGTCAATATTCGATAACTACCCGCCTGACCAGGTTCGTGTATACGGTGTTAACGTATGGGAAAGCGGTGATCCTGCTTCATTCATGGATGAAAACGGCTTCACTTACGGACTGCTTCTTGAGGGTGACGCTGTTGCCGATGATTACAGAGTAACGGGAATCCCCACACTGTACGTTATCGATCAGGAGGGCAGAATAGCCTTCGTTGAAGTAGGAGCAAATCCTGAATTGGGAGAGATGCTGTCTTCCGCTGTGGATAGCCTGCTGGCAACTGACTAAATAAATGGGGGCCGGAAGGCCCCAATACACCTATCTGAAGTTCAAGGGGATGTAATCTGAAGCCGGATGAATGTGCCCAAATAATCATCAATGAAATTGAATCGCTTCCTGAATCGAGTACATCATCGATGAGGAAGCTGCGTCGAGAGTATTCAAAGAAGCTGAGCACTGAAGATGCATTGTACGTTCTTGAAGTAGCGTATTCGATTTTCAATTCCGGCAAATACAGATGGATCGCATACGAATTGATTCACGATCATCCCGAGGCATTTCACTCACTGGACAGGAAAAGTCTTGAAACCTTAGGGTGCGGTATTAACAGCTGGTCATCTGTTGATTGCTTTTCTCGTACGCTATCCGGTCCAGCATGGCTGGAGGGACTGATCACTGACGATACGATTCGGAATTGGGCAGAGTCAGAAGACCGTTGGTGGAGGCGTGCAGCACTTGTCAGCACAGTAGCTTTGAACGTGAGAACTCATGGTGGGACAGGAGATGTCACTAGAACGCTTGCAATATGTGAGATGTTAATCGAAGATCATGATGATACGATTGTAAAAGCCCTATCCTGGGCTCTAAGAGAGCTTGTTGTCCATGATTCCGAAGAAGTGGATAAATTCATTCATACCTATGAAAGTGTACTCGCCGCCCGAATTAAGAGGGAAGTGCGAAATAAGCTTAAAACAGGCTTAAAGAATCCGTAAGTCACCCGAGCCTGGTTCTATTTGTGAGTGTGGGTATGCTGTTCCGGGTGATCAGCAACTACTCATAATGTTGACTTGAAAGAATATGGAAAGATAGTTAATTTTATAGTGCACTCCGGAAATCAGGATTAAATATTTAACCGGCCCCCTGGGGAGCATACCACAGGTAGAGCACACCTACTCGTACTTCGACGGCAGCTATGTCACTGCTATTGATACCCTGGAGAAAAGGAAAGACAAGCTTGAAGATATTCATGATTAACGAGTACGGGTGTACTGAAAATGATTTGGAAAAATGAAAATACTGAAGCTAATCTTACAGACAATACTGATCCTGTCTATTTCCAGCTGTGGATCCATATTGGAAAAGCCAAGTATTAGAACAGTCATGCTCAAGGCCCCCGGGACCCTTTTGCTCTCCGATTTCAGCAAACCGGACCTCTGGCCGCTAAAAGACTGGGCTCTCCAGGAGCTTTCAACAGCAGCAGACGCGGAATTCCTTGACGATCTTGAGAAAGACGTAATCCTGCATCTGAATATGGCGCGTACTGATCCGGCTCGTTTCGCACACGATTTCATCGAACCAAGGATGGAGTACTTTTCCGGGACAGCGTATCGAGAGCCGGGAGAATCGATACTTTTGACCCAGGAGGCTGTGCAGGCAGTTGATGAGTGTGTTTCGAATATGGAAGATACTGAGTTGATGAATCCTCTGGTTCCATCGGAGGGAATTAGTCTGGCTGCTCTGGATCATGCTCTGGATCTGTCGGTAACAGGAGAAACTGGTCACATCGGGAGCGATCAGTCGGAGTTTGCAGCCAGGATCGAGCGGTATGGTCAATGGCTGATTACAATTGGAGAAGTCATCTCATACGGTCCTACTACAGGAAGAGAGATCGTAATTGGCCTTCTGATTGATGATGGAGTCTCTGACAGAGGACATCGAACGGCCGTTCTGAATCCGTATTTCAGACTGGTCGGAATTGCAATAGAAGAGCATCCTGCCTATGGAAATGTGTGTGTCATCGAGTTTGCAGGGGATTACATTCGCGCAGAAAGATGATTAGCTGTATGAAAAGATTCAAACAGTAGTAATCAGTCCGTAACTATCGAATTTAATTTACTTTGCAGGATATTGGCGATTAATTGCAGCAGCAGCTCATTTGAAGCATTTGATTTTACAGGGGAGCAATTCTATGGCTGACTTGATATTTGTCCGGGTCCATGCAATGCCCTGTGTCAATCGATGCTGTCACTGCTTCTGCAACGGAAGCCCTGAAGGCGATGGTATTGAATGGTCAGAGGCGTATCTGAGAGAATGCTTCCAACATTAAAAAACAGGAAGTATTGTAATTACTATGGAGCCTGACATGAGTGTCAAGGAAAAAGGCAAAACCTGGGGATCGCTCTGAAGAAGAACTATCAGGGTACAGGAAGGCTGCTACCGAATTCTGAAGAAGTGCTCAAGGGGATGGCATGATGATACCATTGGTTGTATCTTGACCCGTGATTGACACACTTCGCTTCCAATGTAATTATTCAGGCGTCTTCATTGGAAAGCATACCTCTGAATAGAGGGATAATCCTGTATATTATTAAATAACCGGAGAGTGCTGATTAGCTGAAAACTTAATGTTTCCCAGTGCTTGAAGCATATACTGTTTCATCAGGGAAGTACGATCAGTATAGCATCGTTACCATGCGGAAATGGATGTGGAGAAGGACGTATGTCATCGACTCAGATAACAGGAGCGGTACTCGTTGTCGGCGGCGGCATAGGCGGTATCCAGTCATCCCTTGATCTTGCTGAGTCCGGATTCAAAGTATATCTGGTGGAAAAATCTCCGGCAATAGGTGGAACAATGCCTCAGCTTGATAAAACCTTTCCCACCAATGACTGCTCCATGTGTATTCTCTCTCCCAAGCTTGTGGAATGCGGCCGGCATCTCAACATTGAAATTCTCACCAACGCGGAGTTGAAAGGGATCAGCGGAAAGCCCGGAAACTTCAAGGCGGTCATTGAGCAGAAACCGAGATACGTTGCCATGGACAAATGCACGGGATGTGGTGACTGTGCTGAAAAATGCCCGGTAAAGCTGCCTGATTTATTCAACAAAGGATTAAGCCAGAGAAAAGCAATCTTTCGTCTCTTTGAGCAGGCGTATCCCCCCACCTTTGCTATTGATAAAGAGGCATGCAAAGAGTGCAATGTATGTGTCAAGCTATGCAAAGCAGAAGCTATCGATTTCGAAATGGAGCCGAAAACTCAGGAAATCAATGTAGGCTCTGTTATACTATCCCCGGGATTTGAAGAATTTGACGCCGGTCTCATTGCTAATTACGGTTATGGCATTTTCAAAAACGTAATTACAAGTATTGAATTTGAAAGAATCCTGAGTGCTTCCGGCCCCTATCAGGGGCAGCTACTCCGGCCCTCTGATATGAAACCACCGAAAAGAATTGCCTGGATTCAGTGTGTGGGCTCCAGAGATATTCATAGAGTAAATAACAACTACTGTTCAGCGGTATGTTGCACATATGCGATAAAGGAAGCGATAGTAGCGAAAGAGCACAGTTCAATCGATCTGGATACAACCATCTTTTACATTGATATCAGAACATATGGTAAAGGCTTCGAAAGTTATTACAAGCGGGCAAAAGAGGAGCACGGAGTCAGATTCGTTAAATCAGAAATTCACCGGATTTACAGGGATGATAATGAAAACCTCATTCTCAGGTTTTCTGATGATAACAGAATAAGAGAAGAGGAATATGACCTTGTTGTACTTTCCGTAGGGGTCACTCAAAGCGAAGCAAATCAAAAGCTGGCTATAAAATTAGGCATTCAATTAAACCAACATGGCTTTTGCCTGACTGAAGATTTCTCCCCGGTAAAAACATCTCAAGCTGGAATATTTGCCGCCGGCGTATTTTCAGGACCAAAGGATATTCCTGAAACAGTGATGGAAGCAAGCGCTGCTGCCAGCGAGGCTTCCGGCATTCTCGCTACTGCGCGGCACAGCCTTACCAGGGATAAAGAATACCCTCCGGAAAATAATATTATCGGCGAGAAGCCAAGGATCGGGGTATTTATCTGTCACTGCGGTATCAATATCGGCAGTGTGGTGGATATTTCCGATGTTAAAGACTATGCAGCCACTCTAGAGAATGTGGTTTTTGTTGAAGATTCCCTTTTTACCTGTTCACAGGACAGCCAGCAGAGAATAAAGGAAAGAATAGAGGAGTATAGTCTCAATCGTGTTGTAGTTGCCGCATGCACACCGAGAACCCATGAGCCACTGTTCCAGGAAACTCTGAGAGAGACCGGGCTCAACAAATACCTCTTTGAAATGGCGAATATCCGTGACCAGTGCTCATGGGTACACCAAAGGCAGCCGGAAAAAGCAACAGAGAAGGCGAAAGATCTCATTAGAATGTCCGTTGCAAAGGCGAAACTTAACGAACCTCTTTTTCAAACGAAGCTGGAAGTTAACCATTCGGCCCTGGTTGTTGGAGGCGGCATTTCAGGAATGGTGAGCGCATTGGCCATTGCCAGACAGGGTTTCGAGGTTCATGTGATAGAAAAATCCTCGCGGTTTGGAGGAATCGCCAATAACATTCATTCCACTATAGAAGGTTCTGATGTTCAGGTGTATTTGAAGGAGTTGATAGACAAAGTATCAAGTAATCCATTGATTCACCTTCATACAGAAACTGAAATCCAGGATGTGAGTGGGTATGTCGGCAATTTCAAGACCAGGCTTGTAATCGGCGAGGTTGAAGAAGTAAAGGAAATAACGCACGGAGTTGTAGTAATTGCAAGTGGTGGTGATATCTATAAACCGAATGAATATCTTTACGCCATCAACCCGAATGTTTTCTCATTAATAGAGCTGGAAGGTGAAATCGCAAAGAAGAATAAGCTGATTTCAACGAGCAGGAACATTGTTCTGATTCAGTGTGTCGGCTCACGTGATGATGAAAGACCCTATTGCAGCCGGGCTTGCTGCAGTGAAGCAGTAAAGCTCGCTCTTGAATTGAAGAAATTGAACTCTGACGTTAATATCTATATTCTGTATAGGGATATAAGAACCTATGGTTTCAAGGAACAGTATTACCTTGAAGCGCGGGAAAAGGGTGTACTGTTTATTCCTTATGATGTTTCAGACAAGCCTGCTGTAGAGGCAATCAATAAAGAAGGAAAAGACATTATCAAGGTAACTGTTAATGACTTGCTGCTTAATGAAAGCTTCTCGATAGATGCTGATATACTTGCCCTCGCGACAGCAATTATTCCTTCTCCGGAGAGTGCAAAGTTGGCAGGGCTGTTCAAGGTGCCGTTAAATGAAGACGGTTTCTTCATGGAGGCTCATATAAAATTGCGTCCTGTAGATTTTCCGACCGAGGGTGTTTTTGTATGCGGATTGGCTCACAGCCCGAAATTGATTGAAGAAAGCATTATTCAGTCAAAAGCCGCGGCATCCAGAGCCGGTATTATACTCAGTAAGGACAGAATTGAATCGAACGCTATGGTAAGTACCATTGATAAGGATAAGTGCAGCGGTTGTGGTATGTGTGTGGAATTATGCCCTTTTATTGCAATTGAAATTGACGTGATAGATAACACGGCGATAATCAACGAAGCCCTGTGTAAAGGGTGTGGTGTATGTGCATCATCATGCAGGTGCGGTGCTGTTGATATCATGGGATTCACCGATAATGAGATTTACTCGATGATAAAGACTGGAGCATTGGAGTGTTGGGGTAATGTTTAAAAAGCCGACTGTCAGCAGTATATATCCAGTACCCCAATTCCATTAAGATTCTGAAAATAGAGAGCAAATCGGATTAACAAACAGGTATGGAAATGGGAAAAATAGACACTAACTGGGAACCGAGAATAATCGCATTTCTCTGCAACTGGTGCAGCTACGCAGGCGCTGACCTGGCAGGGGTCGGCAGGATGCAGTATCCCGCGAATGTCAGGGTCATACGAGTGCCGTGCTCAGGAAGGATAAGCCCCTTCTTCATACTTTCCAGTTTGCAGAATGGCGCGGACGGTGTTCTGGTCAGCGGCTGCCATCCCGGTGATTGTCACTACCTCACCGGCAACTACAGTGCCAGGAGGAAATTTGCCCTGCTGAAAAGCCAACTGGAACACATAGGTATTGAAAAGGAACGAGTGCAATTTACCTGGGTATCTGCATCCGAGGGGGGAAAATTCGCGGAAGTAATTAACAGGGTAACGGAAACAGTAAGAGCGTTGGGGCCGGCGAAGAAACTGGTTAAGAAATGTTTGTGAAGTTGATCGCGCGTAACATGAATCCCACGAATTGGATTATGAAGGAATAATTAAATTAACATTATGACAGATGTTTCAAGCAAAATCAGGGAAGAGGCAAGAAAGCTTTTGAAAAATGGCGAAGTTGATGTAATAATCGGCTTTGAGAAAGGCTCAATACCTTTTTCCGCAACTCCTTGCTTTGTTAGAAATGAAGCGGATACTGATAAGCTGATATGGAATGAATATTGCGGAAATAACCTGGCTCGGTATCTGTCAGAAGTCAGAGGCAAAGCAGGTATCATCGCAAAGGGATGCGACACTCGTGCAATCGTTGAGCTTATCAAAGAGAAACAAATTCAAAGAGAGCGGATTTCAATAATCGGCGTGCCGTGCGAAGGGATGCTTGACAGAAAACGAATCATGATGAGTTGTCAGAGGAAAGATAAAACAGGCATTGAAGATCAGGATGGGCAGTTACTGACCAGGGGTGATTCTCTGAATACAGCTGTAAAAAAAGACGAATTCCTTTATCCGGCCTGCCACGTCTGCACTAACAGGAATCCGGTTATGTACGATGTATTGATTGGAAATACTATCGAGGAACGGAAGACTGATGACTTTGCGGATGTAACCGAATTTGACGAAAAACACTCAGAGGAAAGATGGGCGTATATCACTGACGAGATAGGCAGGTGCATACGCTGTTATGCCTGTAGAAACGCTTGCCCGCTTTGTTATTGTAAAGAGTGTTTTGTTGATTCTACCCAACCACAATGGGTTGGGAAAACAACCGAACAGAGTGATACACTTTCATTTCACATTATGCGATCTATTCACCTTGCCGGCAGATGTATCGAGTGTGGTGCGTGCGAGCGGGCCTGCCCTGTACTGGTGGACATAAGAATACTCAACAGAAAAATGTCTGCTGATGTTAAGAATCTGTTTGGTTATAAAACCGGCCTTGATATAGACCAACCGGCTCCTCTGTCAATATTCAAGCCTGATGACTCAGAGGAGTTCATGCTTGATGTATAGTATTATGGAATAGTATATTGGATTATAAATCAATTAGAAAAAGTGAAATAACTGAATTCCTTGACAACCTGATCAAGGAGTATGTAATATTTGCTCCAATTGAGAAAGATGATATCGTTCTCTATGGCAGAATAAAATCCGGTAATGAGGTAATCCTTGATTACTCCAATTCTGTAAATTCACCGAAAGAAGCTGTTATTCCTCAGCTGGAAACTTTGATATCCTGTAAAACTGACAAAGATATAACATGCGTAAAAGAACATCTTGATGAACAGGAACAGTTTCTTCTCTTTGGAGCAAGGCCCTGTGACGCAAGAAGCCTGTTATTTCTTGACAAAGTTTTCAGCGATGAAGAATGTAAAGATATCTACTATGTAAATAGAAGAAACGCTGTAACCATTATCTCACTTGGCTGCACACTACCGCAGGAAACCTGCTTCTGCACAACTACCGGTGGCGGTCCGTTCTCAACGGATGGTTCGGACTTGCTATTCATTGATATTGGTGATAGTTACATCGTTCAGATAATTACTGAAAAAGGCGCAGAGCTTGTTGAAAAACTTGACCTTAGAAAGACGCAGGATGATGAACTGACTGGAATGGACATGTTAATAAAAAAGAGCAGGGCAAGTATAGAGCCTGAGATAGAGTTAGATAAACTGAAAGATAAACTTGACAGATCTTTTGAGGGGTCAGCCTGGGAAATCCTTGCCGAAAAGTGTTTAAGCTGCGGCATCTGCACCTATCTCTGCCCTGCATGCCATTGCTTTGACATAGTTGACGAGGAAAGAAAGTGTGAAGTAGAGAGGATTCGCCTCTGGGATTCCTGTCAGTTTCCACATTTCACCATGCAGACATCAGGATTCAATCCCAGACCAACGTACAAGGAAAGATACCGGCAGCGCATCATGCATAAATTCAGCTATTGCATCGATAATTATGGTATGGTTGGCTGCGTGGGGTGCGGGCGGTGTGTTACGCAATGTCCGGTAAACCTGGATATTCGTCAGGTGTTAACTTCTTTTTATGGTAAGTAGAGGAGATCGGATGAAGAACCTTTACCTCCCGATACCGATGAAAGTCGAAAAAAATCTTATTGAGACAGAGGATAGGAATATAAAGACCCTTACCCTGTCTTTTCTCAATAAAAGGGATGAAGAATCTTTCGGCTTCATGCCCGGGCAATTCGCTGAGCTATCAGTTCTGGGTGCCGGTGAAGCACCTTTTGGTATCGCGTCATCCCCGATGTATAAAAAACATCTCGACTTTTCAATAAGCCTGGCGGGGCTTGTAACAACCGAGCTCCACAACCTTGACCCCGGAGACACGGTTGGTATGAGAGGACCACTTGGAAACGGCTACCCTATAGACATGCTTCAGAATAAGAATGTTCTCATCATTGGCGGTGGATTTGGTTTTTCTACTCTGAGGGCTTTCACCAGCTTCATGTTACATCCGGAAAACCGAAAGCAATATGAAGATATATCCGTCGTTTATGGAGCAAGAAATCCGGGGCTTTTGCTTTACAGGAATGAATTGTCGGAATGGGAAAAGCGTAATGATGTCCAATTGCATGTAACAGTTGATAAAGGCGACGAGAACTGGGAAGGCAGAACAGGCGTTGTGCCTGTTATTGTTAAGGAACTCAGGGTAGATACGGAAAACACCGTGGCTCTGGTCTGCGGGCCGCCTGTAATGATTAAATTCACCCTGCCGGTACTTGCGGAATTGGGATTTGCCCCGGAGCAGGTTTATCTTTCTTTAGAAATGAAAATGAAGTGTGGGATTGGTAAATGCGGGCGGTGTAATATAGGAAGTAAATATGTATGCACTGACGGCCCGGTGTTCAGCCTTGCGCAGTTGAATCTGTTGCCGCAGGAGTATTGAGATATGATTGACCTGACAAAGACAAATACCAGACTATGGCAGGAAATAACTGATAATTGCGGTGATATTAGAAAATGCTTTAACTGCAACACCTGCGTTGCAGGCTGCCCCGCGGCTGAAGGTAATCCCCCGCTTCTCATACGCAATCTGGTGCGCAAAGTTCTCTTCGGTCTTGAGGACGAGCTTCTTGATGATGAAACACCATGGCTGTGCGTTACCTGCTCTGCCTGTGAAGAGATGTGCCCAATGGGAGTACACCCATTTGAAATATGTCTTGAAATAAGAAGGTGGCAGAGTAAAAATGATGAGACTTACATTCCCGCGGCAACAGCGGAGATTTTTGAAACCGGTCATACCCAGGCAGTAGGTCAGGTCCAGGAAAAGAGGAAAGCAGTGGGACTGGAGGCGGTGCCGCCTACGATCATTAAATTCCCTGAATTATTGAAGAAGTTTCAGGAGATGCTCAGAAATACTGATATTGTCAGAGAAAACGATTATATGTTCAGGAGCTGATTTTATGAAATATGGCTTATTCCTTGGCTGTAATGTTCCGGCAGTAAGGCCTGATGTTGAACGGGCGATCAGATTGACCATGCCCAGGCTGGGAGCGGATCTTGTTGACCTGGAAGGAAGCGCATGTTGCCCCGCTTTTGGTTCATTCCCGTCTATGGATGAGACAGCAAGCCTTGCGATCAGCGCATGGAACTTCTCCATTGCTGAAGAAACAGGAGTCGACCTTATTACCGAATGCGGCTCCTGCTACAGCTCACTGAGAATAGCCAGAAGTAAACTTCTGGAAAGTGAAGAGAAAAGAGAACGGGTTAACAAATTGCTTGAACCAACCGGAAAAAAATTCCGGGGGACTGTTAAAGTACGCCATCTGATCGATGTCCTGTTCAACGATATCGGTCCGGAAAAGATCAGAGAATCCATTAAATATCCTCTTGAAAATATTAACGCGATAGTCCAGTATCCATGCCACACCCTCTTTCCAAGCGAGATCGTCGGATTTGACAGCCCTTCGGGACGACCACACATGTTTCGGGAGCTTGTCGAAGCTCTTGGAGCCTCTGTTCAAACCTATAGCAGGGAACTTCAATGCTGCGGCGGGGCCGGAGGCTTCGTAAAAGGAAGCTTTGCTGACGCGTCGGAATTTGCTTTTAAAAAATTGAGAGCTGTTAAAAAAGAAACAGATGCTGAATTCATCGTAGCTTCCTGTATAACCTGCCTTCAGCATTTAGACAGGATGCAGGATGAATTGAATAAGAAGAATAATGACAACGCTTATTCCCTTCCTGTCTTTGATTACAATCAGATATTGGCTGTCTGTATGGGTTTTCAGCCCAAAGAAGTTGCTTCCATCTCAACCATTTCAAGAGATGAATTCATAAGAAGAATTACAAAAGTGATTGTATCTTAGAATGAAAAGCCCGAGCATATACCCGGGCTTAAATTTCTGGATGCCAGTTTAAACATATTTGCTATGGAATGCTACACACACCCATCAGGCTTGGGAAGGCCTGCTATTTTGCATGCACCTCTTGCCGGTCCCATCGGGAAAAGAGCATAAATATCACGTAATTTAAGGCCGGTTGTTTTGCATATCTTACGCACTGGAGGTGCCATATCAGTTTCTTTCCAGTGGTCTCTTATTAAATTAATTGTTACCCAGTGTATTTCAGTCAATTCGCCGGTGCCATCAAGTTTCGCGAACTCAGCTGCTACCTCTTCATTCCAGACCTCAGGCTGCTGTAAGAATCCATCTCCGTCAACGTTCAGTTCTTTGCCATTTACATTAACAATTCCCATGCTCTAAAATCCTTTGCTGTTAAAAACCATAATTTGAATGATTTAATACATTACACTTAACTGAAAGTGCGTACTATTGTAGCCTGTAGATGCAGGTTTAAATATACTCCTTCACGAATATCTCACTGTAAGTTATATCAGCTGCGGAAGTTATGCTTTCTTTATAGATGCAATCTCCCGAACCGCTTCAATGGCCTTGTCGATATGTTCTTCCGTATTAAAGGGTCCGACGCTGAACCTGACAGTTCCGTGCATTTTATCGGTTCCTAATTGTACATGAACAAGTGGAGCGCACTGTAATCCTGTACGGGTCGCGATGTTATAATCAACATCAAGCATGGTTCCCGCATCTCCCGCGACCCAGCCTTCGATATTTATGCTGAGTACGGCATTCTGGTTCTCGGTATCATCAGCGCAATAGGTAGTAACCCCATCTATCTCCTGAAAACTTCTCCGGAGTTTGTCCCACAAAACCAGTTCTTCTTTATGAATCTTTTCCATTCCCTCTCTCAGAACCCATTTCACACCAGCATTAAGCCCGGCAACACCAACTGTATTCAAGGTTCCGGCTTCCATTCTGTAGGGGAACTCATCAAGGTGAAAGGGGTAGGCGGAGCGAACGCCGGTTCCTCCATAGCGAGTGCCTCTGATCGGCACATCCTCGCAAATGTAAGACCCCCCGATACCGGTCGGACCCATGAGGCACTTGTGGCCTGTAAACACAAGGATGTCAATATTCATTGCCTCAACATCAATGGGAATAGCTCCGGCACTCTGGCTTGCGTCCACGGCAAAATAGATGCCTGCTTCCCTGCAGTACTTCCCGATCTCACTGATCGGTTGAACAGTGCCAATAATATTTGATGCATGATTTATGATCACGAGCCTCGTGTTTTTCCGGAAAGCCTTCTTAACATCATCAGGATCAATATATCCTTTGTCATCAAACGGTATATAGGTCAGCTCAATTTCTCCGTCATGCTTTTTATGATACAGGGGGCGGAGTACAGAGTTATGCTCAACATTGCTGGTGATAACATGATCTCCTTTTGAAACCATCCCCTGAATTACCATGTTGAGAGAATCAGTCGCATTATAGCTGAATGTCAAATGATTCGGATTTGTGCCATTGAACAATTGCATTAACAATTTTCGTGTAGAGTGAACAACTTCCTCAGCTTCAAGAGCTTTATCAAACCCGGAGCGCCCTGGATTCACTCCGTGTGACTGATAAAACTCCTTCATATAATCGTAAACCTCCTGGGGTTTAGGAAAACTTGTGGCAGAATTATCCAAATATATTAATCCGTCCATCCTCACTCCTTTCTGGTAATTGAAAACTATTTAATCCTGTTATTTCGATACACTATGATTTGGTTTTCATATGCACAAGACCTGGCCGGTAGATTCATTATGCAGGGCCGAAAAATACTCCGCTGTATCAGACTACCTTGAAGCAAACATAGTAACTGATCTGTCAATAGTAAACTGGTTTTCCAAACATCTGTTCAGGAGCAGCAGGATTATCCCAATCATGTTTCCTGTCTTCTAAGAACGCTTCATTCTTACATGCATAGAATTCATTCGGCCTCAGATACCTCTGGTGGTGTAACGCTACACCTGGAGTACGAACTCTCTTCTACTGCTCATAACTCAAAAACAAATAAGACTTACCGTAATCCAATCATCTATGCCATGGAACTCAGAGAAGGAATGAGGAGGGAGGAGCTGACTCAGGCTGAGCTAGCCCGGATGTTGAGGGATTGGCATACATGACACTGCAATAGACTCTTTACATATTCCATTAGGAGGTAGAGATGGGAATCCCAGATCATATTATCACTAAAGTCAGGACATATTGCAGGGAACATGGCGTGAAGAGCCTTTTCTTGTTTGGATCATACGCAAGGGGCGATGCAATAGAATCAAGCGATATAGATCTCCTTATTGAGTTTAAGAGCAGTGAACACATTAGCTATTTTGACCTGTTGATCGTTAAGTCAGATCTTGAGAAAATTCTGGGTTCCAAAGTGGATCTTGTTGAAATTGAATCTCTGGTGAATCCAATCCGACGTAAGAGTATACTATCTGAGCGGATATCTCTTTATGCTTCCTGAGGAGAGAGATGCTGCCCTCATCCTCGATATTGTTCTAGCTGCCCGTGATATCGAAGGATTTATTTCTAATATTGATTTGAAGAAATTCGAATCGGATAAGATGCTGCGCTATGCAGTGGAAAGACAATTACTTGTTATCGGTGAAGCTGCGAGACACCTTTCAGAGAATTTCAAGAAGAACGTTCCTTCGGTTCCATGGAGTGCCATTATCGGTTTGAGGAACATCATAGCTCATGAATATGGAGAGATTCTCTCTGAGCGTGTCTGGCTGGTGGCAGTCAGAGACCTGAAAGGACTAGTCGAAGAACTGCTACCCCATCTTCGCAAGCAAGGGTATAACGAAGCCATTCCTTAACTGTTCAACTAACTTCATTCTCTTCAATTCCGCAAGTTCTTGGACATGATTCATGCGACCCCATCGGTTGGGTAGAGCTGATATATTGGCGCCTCGATTCCCGATTTGCTCGAACCCTTGGTGGACCAATCATGAAACTGGAACATATACTGCCTGTAAATCCCAGTGATTCAAAGATTAAGAGGACTTACCGCAATCCAATTATCTATGCTCAAGAACTAGCTTATGAGATGAGGAGGGAAGGCTTAACTCAGGCAGAATTAGCTCTGAAGTACGATATCTCCCGGGCAAGAGTTAACCAGTGGTTATCTCTATTAAAGCTGCCGAACAAGAAAATCAGACGGATCTTGGCGATGGGTGATCACTGGGAGCGACGACTGTTAACAGAGCGGAGTTTCAGAGGTCTTTACTAGACCAAGCCATGAATAACATTCAGATCAGGTTAGAAATTATTTATGAATGTACTGCAGGAGCACTGCAAGTATATCACATCAGGTTCTAATTGAAGTTGCATAGTAGTGTCACGAATAGTATATATTATTCGTGACATGAAGAAGTGGAGAGTATAAGTGTATAGTATTGCACAGAAAGTTACTAGCAGGATATATGGCAAAGGTCGGGGTTGGTGCTTTACTCCAAGTGTATTCTTCGATCTCGGTAGTCCCGAAAACATCAGGAAAATTCTCTCTCGATTAGTGATGAGAAAAACCATCCGTAGACTGGCACAAGGTATATTTGATTATCCGAGAAAACACCCAGCATTAGGTTATCTTCCACCAAAGCCTACTGATGTTGCGCAAGCGCTTGCGAGCAGAGATACATGCAATTTTCAGCCTTCAGGAGCTACCGCAGCGAACATATTGGGACTGAGTGAGCAGGTACCCGCTAGAGCTTTATTCTATACAGATGGGCCATCGCGTAAGGTGATCATCAATGGTAGGGAAATAATCATGCGGAAAACAACACCAAAGAAAATGATATGTGCTGGGAAAATAAGCGGGACGGTGATCAGCGCGCTTAAGTTTCTCGGACGAAATAATGTGAGTGAATGGCAACTTAAACATCTACGGAAGATTCTACCACAAGAGGAAAAACAGCAATTACTTAAAGATAAGATATTCGCGCCTGAATGGATAAGACCCCTACTGGAGAGGATTGCTGAACAAGGAACATGATTAAGTTTGCGTCTCTTTCACAGCGTGACAGGAATCCATACTTCGAGGAAGTTGCCAGTCGTCGTGGTATTACACCTTTGATTGTAGAAAAGGATTTCTGGGTTTCCTTTCTTCTCAGAATGATATTTGATCTAAACGAGACTCGGAATATCCTGTTTTTCAAGGGAGGAACTTCCCTCTCAAAGGTTTATGGTGTTATCAACCGCTTCTCTGAAGATGTTGATCTCTCGCTTGACCCGGAATGGCTTGGATTTAGAGGAGATAACAGTCCCACATCCGCTCCATCCCGTTCACAGTTTCTAAAAAGGCTCTCAACTCTTAATAATGTTTGTGCCGAAAAGGTCGAGAATACGTTGGTACCTCTCCTTGAGATCGAAATCAGGAAGTTGATAGGGGATCCTCCATTCTCCGGAAATTGTATGAATTTTCTACTCGATGAAAGAACGAAGTCACCCGTGATTCACGTTAAATATCCGACAGATAGAGAATCGGGAGCAGGTTTGATTAGGCCGGAGGTGAAGTTGGAACTAGGCTCACTCACTGATCAGAGCCCAACAGAGTACCGCAATATCTCGTCCTGGGTAGCAGAGGAATTTCCCAGTGTTATCCATGATCCAAGCTTTGCTGTTGTAGTACTGATTGCAGAACGTACATTCTGGGAAAAGGTGACTATTCTGCATGCTGAGTCCAACAGACCAATGAGATCTCCAATGCGCAGGAATCTCTCTCGAGATTTCTATGATGTATGGTCGATATCCAGAAGTGAGATTGGCAGAAGCGCACTGGAAGACAGAGCTTTACTTGCAAGAGTCGTGGAATACAAGAAGACCTATTATTACTCGAGCTGGGCAAGTTATGAAACTGCGAAGCCTGGCACGCTCAGACTATTGCCAAATGAGCAACGCATTCGAGAGCTTCGCTCTGATTACATTAGAATGAGAGAGATGTTCTTCGAGGAACCACCCAGCTTTGAGGATCTAATGACCGGGATATCCAGCTTACAGGATATGATAAACAGTGATTAAAGTAAGCATATGGATTCAGAGACTTTGCATACTATAGGTTAAGAGTCAGAGCCTTATGTGCCTGATATTGGAAAGTGCCCCCATCGGTGGGGTAAAACCGAGCCCCAATTAGAAGTGGCTCCTCGGTAGTGTCTCCCAGCGAACCATCCTGTGGTATGATACAATTCATTCTAATCAAATAAAACGCAAACCAAAGAAAACTTTCAGGAATCCAATCATTCTTGCTCGTGAGATGACACTGATGATGGAGATGGAAGAATTGAGTCGAGCTGCCCTTGCTAGAAAATTGAGTTTATCCAGAGCCAGAGTAACACAGATGCTCAATCTGCTTGGACTACCTGAAATGCTTATTTGAAGAGCGAAGATTAATATTCCCGACAGGAAGAACAAATTGACGCTTGACAACCAATCATGAAACTGGAACATATACTACCAGTAAGTCCCAGTGATTCAAAGATTAAAAGGACTTACCGCAACCCAATTATCTATGCTCAAGAACTGGCAGATGAGATGAGGAGGGAGGGACTTACTCAAGCTGATTTTGCTCGAAAGCATGGATTATCACGGGCACGTGTCAACCAGTGGGTGTCTTTGCTGAAGCTTCCCACGACAGAGATCAGACAGATCCTGGTGATGGGTGATCACTGGAATAAGCGACTAGTTACGGAAAGACATTTACGAAACTCTATGTGTTTCTTCAGGAATCAAGAACTATACGAGCTAACTACTTTGAATGAGATTAATCCTGATTTCAAGTCTCAAATTTCTCTCAGGTAATTCTGTAGTGACAGATGTTACATTCAGCATGTATTACAAATTTAGAGTTTGAAATATTCTTATTATCAGATTCAAGGACGTGATAGAAAGTGATATTGCTTTGGACCGGCATATTTAGATAAATGGTTTAGCGATACCTTGTGTCAACAACATGGCCTCTTCTACTATAGCAGTTATTTCCGTATTTATCCTTGTGCTTTCTCAAAGCAGTATTTCTCACAGAGTGAGGAAACCGGCGACCACATGAGTAACATTCGATGATGTATACTCGGCTCTGATTTCCTTGTGCCCTAGAAGCTCGTGATCTTCCAGATGATCGAGAAGAAGTTCTTGCAGTATCGCCATCGGTTGTTGGGGGAATACCAATAGTTCCTCTTTGGCTAAATTCGATAATATTTCTTGGATTAAAAGGTCTCTTCGAAACAGTAGCTTTCAGAAGACGATCTACTCTATAAGTTCTGTAACCGTCACTGCTCTTGTCATATGCGTGAAGGATGATGTTACCGTCCTTTGTGCGTCTAAATGCATATGGTTCAATATCTCTATATACATCCTGACCATTTGGCTTCATGTAATGTATTTTTACTAGAAGCCTATTCGCTCCAGCAAAACGGATTGGCTCAAGGGGTGTTTGTGTTCCCAAAGTATATAGGATTTGAGGTGGTGTCCAATCCACATCCTCGTTTGGTCCCATCGGCAGCGCAGCCAGAATCCTTGGTTCAACTCTACCTTCAAGCCACTCAAAGAACTCCTGCATTCCTGTTAAATAGGCAGGATAAGGTGGGAGAGTATGTAATTGGTGTCCAAGCATATTCTCCCACTCAGATTCAAGTTCGGGGAAGAAAATAGAAGATAATATCTGATTATACGTAGGTACTGGTACGCCCTTTGATTCACATTTTCTCGAAAGAGTCTTGTATACTAATCTAGGAGCATTGCGAAGGGTAGAGTTTCTATGAATGCTAACAACATCATAAAGATCTCTTGGTCGACACCTTTCACCTAGAGCACGGATTTTCTCTGCGAATAGCTCTTCGAATGAATAAGATCTTACGCCTGTCCTGCCTGGGAGTTCATCACTGAATGGATGGCGAATCCTTTGAATTACAGGAGGACGTGCAACTTTTTCTTTTGAATCCAAATCAATCTTTACTTTGGCGTATGATCGACTCTGAAGTGGTCCTCGATAGTATATCCTACCTTCGGCTGATGTGGAGGAAGGTCTAAGTTTGTAAAAGACATCCTTGCCGGAGAAGTCAATTCCAGACTTATCGTAGACATTCTCCAATACATCTTTAATGAGGGGTACTACATCATCTGAACTAATACCTCTAGATGGCAATACGGTGAAGTCCAGGTCTTCAGAGAATCGATAAGTTTCGAAATAACACTTCTTTAGGCAGGTTCCTCCTTTGAATACCCAGGAATCTCGGAGTATCTGATTACTGCTTATACCCCAAAGCAGCCAACCGATTACATAGTCTTTCTCAACTACAGTCGCACGAAGTCCCCATTCAACCGATAAATTCGCTATTTCGGACTTAGGGATCATCTTATGGAATATCGGATGAGAGGGTGGAATTTATCTCTAGCATCCATCTTCTTGTAAGTATGCCCTTCTTGGCAATAGATGGATCGAGACGAGAGTATCCTGCACTAATATTCATCATGCAAAAAGAGAGCACATCAGGAGCGTCGAGATGACAATGCTCAATAATATACCCCAGCCTTTTACACACTGTTCTATTACCCCAGTTTCTCAATATCTCAATAATAGCAGTTTCGTCCTTGTAGTCACCTGAAAGGAGCTCAGAGGCAATTTGTGATATATGCTTAATACCACCACCAAGCTCTGGCTTATCAAGAATATCCACAAGCGTCCTAGCTGGATTAGAAACAGCTACTCTTTCACTCTCTCTCCAAACTTGGACTGTATTCGAAATAAGATCTGATGGAATCGTCACTACTAAATATTTAGTATTTTTGACTTCGTGCTTTCGGTAACGAGTATCCAAGGATGTAAATACTACGATATCACGGAATATTTGTTCAGTAAGTCCCCAATGTTCGGCGGCACTCCAACCACCAATGTAGCAGGGAGAAAAGAGCTTCTTAGCTATTAACCACGGATCAACTACCCATTTACTTGGATTGATGGCATCAAGCGGTACTGTGATGTATACACCACGCCTTATTCTTGAGAGCCATCCTCTTGCTGCCCAATATGCTAGAAGCCTATTTGTTCGATTCGATGGTAACGCAAGGCATTCTGCTGCTTCTCGGGATGAAAACGGGCTTTGAAAGGTACGATGTAGTCGAGAGAGTAGCGCCCTGTGGTCTTTTGAGATTCCTCTTGGTTGGGATATGGTATAATTGCTATGCATAAGTTTCATCCTCATTGAAACAAGATGAGGATATATATACCACCAATGAAAAATATGCAAGTTGCCTTTAGCATCGTTGTACCACTTGTCAACCAGAGATGGGGGGGGCGAGCAGATCGGGAATTGGCGCCTCGACGAGGACTTGAACCTCGGACCTAGTGGTTAACAGCCACCCGCTCTACCAACTGAGCTATCGAGGCGCGCATTGATGGACGGGAAAAATACGCCCTGTTACCCATTTCGTCAAGTTTCAGAAAGGTGGTAAAGCGTATCTGTCATGATACGGCTTACTTTATCAGATATCACTGGAACCACTATAGTTCAGCATTATGGTTGATACAACAGTAACGAGTGTTAAAAGTTAAGACCTGACCCAGGCTGAGATCCCTGCTTAAGCAGAGGGCTTGTCAATTAAAAACGAAACCGTATAATACCTGAAGCTTTTAAAAAACAGGTATTTTAGAAGCAAGTTACTGTCATTTGTTCACTGTGTACTGAAGAGGTTGCGACATTTCTGAATCATATCGGTTTCTCACATTCCATCGCTTTCATCGCATGGGTGAAAATATTAATAAGAATACATTTATTTTCTGCTGCGATTCTGCAGCACGGTTCCGGGCCGTATCCCGGTTAAGCACGACCCCTGCTACAGGGGCAACTGCGGCATGGTGCCGCATGGTACTAAGGGACGAAGGTCCCGGGAACAGGAGTTCTAATGAGTAGAAAATTATTTGTTGGTGGATTAGCCTGGGCAACAAACGATGAAAGTCTGAAGAAGGCTTTCGATGAATTTGGTGTTATTGAAGAGGCTAACGTTGTCTGTGAAAGAGACTCAGGCCGTTCAAGAGGCTTCGGCTTTGTAACCTTCGAAACTGCTGAGAGCGCAAAGGCAGCTCAGGAAGCAATGCACGGACAGGAAATAGACGGACGCCAGCTCAGAGTGGATTTTGCTAACAGCAAACCAAGAGAGAACTAGCGTAATTCTATACCGGTGATGTTAGGGGAGGCATTTCTGTCTCCCCTTTTTTCATTTTTCACAAGGTTACAATGAAGATGGTCGGCCAGTTCTTTCCGGTAAGAAGGAAAGCTTCCCTCTCGGGATCCCAGGCGATTCCGTTCAGTACACCGGGGTTTATCCAGTTTGAACCTAGAAGTGATGAGGCATCGATAAGCGCTGTGACGTTTCCCGTTGCAGGATCTATCCGATAAATGTAATTCGAATAGTACTTGTTTGCGTAGATGTAGCCTCCAGCGTATTCAAGCTCGTTAAGCTGGTTAACGGGGCCACCGTCAATATTCACGCTGATTGTCTGTAGAGTATCGAAAGTGGTAATGTCCCTGAAACTGAGAGTAGCAGTGCCGTTGCTGGTAACGACAGTGCTGCTGCTGACGGAGCAGATACCCCAGCCATTGGTCTCAATCGTATCGGATACTTGAAGAACCGGATTCTGAAGATCCCATTCAAGTACGAGTCCTGATTGCCATGTGAGCTGATAGATTTTATCATTCACTATGGTAATTCCCTCACCGAATAGTGTATCAGGCAGGGGGTAGGTTTCTAATATGGAACCGTTGGAAGGATTGAGTTTTCTGAGAGTTGAATATCCGTAAAGACCTGTAGATTCCCAGAGAATACCATCATGTATCTCTAAACCCTGCGTGTATGCTGAAGTGTCGTGGGGAAGGGTTCCGATGACAGTAACTTGAAGTGTTTCGGGTATCATCGGGTCCGGATTTGAATTGGAATCGCTGGTCCCGCTGCACGAAAACAGAGTAACAGACAGTGTCATAATCAAGCATGCAAGCAGCAACCGGTATTTCTTCAACACTGTGATATCAGCTCCTTGTTGATGGTGTGGTTCCGGAGTCTGTGTCGTCACCAGTGCCTCCAGTTGAACCGCTGCCCGTACTCCCTGAACCTCTCCCTCCGGTTCCCGTTGTCTCAGAGCCTGAAGCAGGAACGGGTACCGAACCCGAAGCGTACTCATTGAACCTGGCAGTACGGACGGGATCAATCTGTATCTGCGGCAGCATGGTTATGATAGCATTCACTGCTTCAAGTCTGTCTTCAGGTGAGGGATGCGTCTGCCAGAAACCGGGTCCTGACCTTGAATCGATCGCGCTCATGCTTTGAAGAACAGAGGAGAGGGCACGGGGATCGTATCCTGCCGAAGCGCATATCACGGCAGCCAGGCTGTCCGCCTGGTATTCGGTCTCACGGCTGTACCCTTTCGTGATGATGTTGGAAACTACATCCTCCACAATGTCTCCATAATCATTCGCTGCATTCTGTACTTCGCTGCTGCCCCATCTTTCCGTGGATTCCTCTGCGACCAGGGTACCGAATTCAGTCCATCTGGCCTGGTCGATGGATGATATTCCATGCTGCAGGGTGACATGCGCTACTTCATGTGCAAGAATGGCCGCGAGCTCATCCTCGTTGGACGCCATGTTAACCAATCCGCTGCAGATAAAGATAAGCCCTCCGGGGCAGGCAATTGCGTTAATTTCGCTGCTGTTCAGGACAAGGAAATGATACCCTCCGAAAAGGGTTGGCTTTGGGGAACTGCAGGCGACTGTCTGGCCTACAAGATTTACGTACTGCTGCATGGCAGGATCTGCCAGGGGTACGTACATGTTTACTACAACTGCCGCAACGGATCTACCGATGTAATACTCCTCGACTTCTGTGATTTCCCTGTTTGCCCTCTGGAATGATTCCGCTACATCAAGAGCGCTCTGGACATCGTCGTCTTCAAGAAAGTCAACAACATCTCCCAGTCCGAAGGCAATGAGAGATGAAAAGATAATACTTATTAAAGTCATCCTCTTGTCCCCCCTACGGTAGAGGTGGTTTCGGATGGAATATCGCTTACGGTACCTTCGATGAGGTTTCCATTAACAAGGAACTGGTAGAGCTGCTGGGGTGAGACTGTCCAGGATGTTTCCATGTTATCAATAATTGAGAAGTCAAGTTCGGGGTGATCTCCCGCGTAGGCATTTTCGATATCCTGACTGAATCCCCGGCCAGCCAGCATTATCTCGTCGGAGGTTACGCTCCCCGAGGCTGATGTACCTCCTGAGGTTGTCTGGATAGCTCCTGTAACTGAAGTGCGGTGTATCCAGCCGATCTGCCCCAGAGAAGTGGTGACATTGTACCATTCTCCATTTATTTCGTTAATTGCGGCAATAGTTCCATAGCTTACCGGTACTACAGGTGATGCGTAGAATGCCGGCATAGGGTAGATTGACTGGTTCTGAACCGAGATTGCAACCTCATCTCCCACCTGAGGTTCAGCATCCTCGGCAGTGGCAAGAGAGATTGAGAACATCAATAGAATCAGCAGAAATCTCATTGTATACCTCCATTTCAGCAAAGATTGTAAGCACAGCGCGGTTTATTGTCCAGACCTGTTATCGGTGATGTAGCTTAACCCGATCAGTGGCAATGGACGTGCAATCCGCATAGTTATATATAATTAAAGGGGGTAAGATATGTTATCACTAGTTTTATCCGTTCTGATGATGGTCGACAGAGCTGCGTTACCTGCAGCGTATCCAGTCAGATCTGACTTCGATCAGCCTCTCCAGCAGCCGCCAGTAGAGGTGGAATTGATCTCTCCGCCATCCGGGCAGATGTATCTGGAGGATCTCTGGAGGGTGCGGCTTCACAACAATTCGTCTGAAGTGTATTCTGTTTACCTTTTCGTAACAATAGAATTGGTTGGCGCAGGGTTGCTGATGGATGCAACCACGGCGGTATTCCTGCTGCCTCCAGGAGTAATGATCTTGAGTTCTGCTGAACTTTCACCTATAAGCACTGAGTTCTACGACAGCAATTTTCAGTCAAGTGTAAGCATGATGGGGCAATTTCCGGACGGCACCTATATCATTACAATCTACGTTTACGAGGATGGGGGAGGTCTGATCGGGGAAGGTAGTTTTATCCAGGATGCTAAGAACCATTCCTCTCCCGGACTTCAGTATCCCTCTGATAACAGTGAGATCACTGAACCTCTGCCGATTTTCACCTGGTTCCCTTCATACCCTCCGGGAACCGCTGACTACACGATCAGGATTGTCGAGATAATGGATGGGCAGTCTCCCCAGAGCGCAATATCCGCGAATCCTGCCTGGTTCCTTGCGGAAGATATTCTCTTTGAGGAAATTATCTATCCTGTTTACGCTGAGAGTTTTGAGTCTGATAATATTTACGCATGGCAGGTGGAAGGCTTTTATGAAGGTAACTCAATAGGTAAAAGTGAAGTCTGGACTTTTTCCTGCGTAAACACCAGTTCATCCTTTGAAGAAGGATCGGAGATATGGAGTTTTGAAACCGGTAACAGGGTGCGTTGCAGCCCTGCTATCTCATTGGACGGAAGCATTATCTGCGGCAGTACCGATGGTTTCATATACTCCCTGGATCCTTGTGGAAGCGAATTGTGGAGGTATTCTGTTGGTGGAGCAGTTTACTCAGCTGCAATAGGACCAGATGGAAGGATTTTCTCAACGGGTGATTTTGGTATCTGCTGCCTTGATCCCTCAGGTTTTCTTTTATGGCATAACGGTATGGCGGGGTCCGTAGAGGCGTGTCCTCTGATTCTGCCATCAGGCAGGGTATACGCAGGCTCCAAAGACGGAATGTTCTATTCAATCGACGGAGTGTATGGTGACATCCTTGATACTCTGAGAGCAGGCGATCATATGTACCTGCCAGCATCTTCTGATGCAGCAGGAAGGATCTATTATGTCTGTGATGACAAATGTTTTTCAGTGCAGGACAGCGAAGATGGACTTCTTGAGCTATGGTCATACAGGGCTGACGAGAGTTTTTCGGGCGGGCCGGTGATTGTTGGAGAACATATCTACGCTGCCGCAGGTACTGAAGTGTTCTGTTTCAGTTCGGATGGAGTGGTCTTATGGAGCGCAGCACTGCCTTCGCAGGTGTATGTCGGACCTGTTGTATCTTCTGAAGGTACAGTTCATGCGGGTACGGGAAGCGGGAATATCTACGCTCTGGAGGGAGAAACGGGCAGAAGAGCAGGGGTGATACCCGCAGGAACTGTGATAACATCCACTCCGGCCATGAACGTCACCGGGTCGCTGTTCTTCGGTTGCGATGATTTTTGTCTGTACTGCTTCTCACCCTCCGGCTTCAGCCTGTGGGACTTCGCGACAGAAGGCTCCGTCCGCTCCAGTCCTGTGATTGGAATTGACGGTACTGTTTATTTCGGGAGCGATGATCACAGGATCTACGCTGTGACAGGATCGGGCGCTGGTCCGATGATTGACGGCTGGCCACAGTTCTGCAGAAACTCATTCAATAACGGCTTCATACCTGATGAAGAGGAAGAACAATGAGAGCATCAGCCATCCTGCTGATACTTATTGTTGCTATAACAGCGGCGGATGATATAGAAATATCGGGAAGCTCTTCTTTTTATTACCAGCATTCTTCCGAGGATAATACATGGTCTGAAATACCGAGCGAGTTCTGGCGCTGGAGACTCAATCCCGTATTCAGAATCTACGGAATCCCGGTTGTAGCACATCTATTTATTTCATCAGAGGAGAGCATGCAGAGGCAGAATATGAACAGGATATACATCTCCTCTTCTCCCTCGGCATCGTCTCGTGATGGATCTGTCCTCTCATGGATATCAACGATCGGAATTGGAGCTTCTAACCCATACTTCACGACTTTTACACTGAATGCCGCGGATATATCAGGCGCGAACATGGCAATTAATCCCGGTGGATTCTATTTTGCCGCTGCCGGAGGCAGAAACAGGCGGGGGGTTGAGCCTGATGGTGATGACCCGGGAGAGTATGAACGTAACCTGTATGCCGTGAAAACGGGCCTTGGATCTCCATTTGGCAGCCATCTACACCTCTGCATGCTTTACGGAAAGGATGAGAACGGTTCAATTATTGAAGACAGCACTTTCAGAATTACACCATCCGAAAACATGGTGGCATCCCTTGATTATGGTTCAGTCATGTTTGACGGTGCCTTCCGCATTGATGGCGAAATAGCTGGATCAATGTTCACCAGGGATATCAGGAGCCCTGGAATAGATTCAGATGAGGTTCCGCAATGGCTGCTGGATTTCTCAGGGGCTAACGTCAGCTCGGGCTTAGGTTGGGCTCTTGATCTTTCATCCTCAGTGAGATTTTCAGAAAACATGCTGTCGGCATCTTTCAGACGTGTGGGACCAGGTTTTGAAACCATGGGGTCGCCGTACCTGAGGAACGATGAAATATCAATTGAAACCAGTGCGGACAGATATTTTTTGAACAGACAGATATCCGCAGGTTTGTGGTACAGGTGGGAATCGGATAACTTACTGGATACGAAATCCTCCACCACCACAGGGAATACCTACGGCGCACGGGTCGGATTTGCTTTCAGGGACTTTCCAAAGATCTATTTAAGCTATTCCCCCTCCTATACTGACCTGCAGGACAGTTCCAGCACAAGGTTCGAAACTTCCATGATCTCTATTTCAGCGCACTATCGACATGACATTGCCGGCCTGGATGTGAATTCACAAGCAGCTTTCAGTATTCATGACAATTCTGCTGGTAGCGGAAGCAGTGATTACAGCTCTACGAGTGCAGTATTGAGAGAGACAGTTTCACTGGAACTTCCAGTAGTGATAACCGGCTGCATTTCCACAAGACGAACAAGAACTGGAAGTTATCCTGTCTGGACGTATACGGGTGATCTGAGAGGTACGTGGTTCCCTTCCAGTTCTTTATCCATAACCCTCGGCGGCTATTACACTACAGGAGATGATGAGCGGAAACGAGGAATTGTACTGAAGGGGGGGGTTCCGATCTGCGATTTCCTTACAGCGAATCTGTCCGGAGAATACGTCAGTTATTCAAGCGATATCGAGAAGGATTACACGAACACTGTCGGAGGGGCAGGGATCACTGTTATATGGTGATCATTTGGAAGACAGGTTAAAAACTCCGTCCCATTTTCCAATGTCATCAGCGTACTCCTCAGCAAAATTTCTGCATCTTTGTGCCATTATAAGAGATGTTTGATCGCCGATTGAGGAGAAAATGCGTTCTGCATCCCTGAAATCACCTTTTCTATAGAGAGCCAGGGCGTCTGAATAGTGCTTTAAAGATGATTCAAGCTCATCAGTTATTTCATTACGCCTGCACTTCAATTCGTATATGGTGACTGGTTCCTGCTGACCGACGACCCGTACTGTATCCATTTCAAGGAAGATAAAATCATCTCTGGCATTTATGAAAGTGTCTTCCTGGACCATAATGGAAGAACCATAAACTTTATTTGCACCCTCAAGCCTTGCACCTAGATTGACTGTGCTTCCCATTACAGTGTAGTCGAATCGCTTTGAAGAGCCCATATTGCCTACAACCATGTCACCTGTTGAAATACCCATTCTTGTGATTAGCTCTGAATGTCCCTCCTGCGCCATTTGAAGATTCAAATCAGAATGGGCTTCCTGGCATCTGAGGGCAGCAGAGCATGCGCGCGAAGCGTGATCGTCCAGCCGCAGAGGGGCGCCCCAGAAGGCTATGATGGCATCACCTTCGAACTTATCAACAGTTCCACCTGTTTCAAGGATGATATCGGTCATGGTTGTCAGATAACGATTTATCACTGATACGAGTTTTTCAGGTGAGAGTTTTTCCGAAATCCCTGTGAAACCCCTGATATCAGAGAAGAAAACGGTCATGTATCTCTTATCGCCTCCAAGAACCAGAGTTTCAGGATGCTCTGTTACCTGCGCTACAACGTCCGGTGACAGGTACTGGGAAAAGGCGTTCCTTATCTCCTGCTTTCTTCTGTTCTCTGAACTGAAGAGAAAAATGCCCCCGGCGAGTATGGTCAGGACTCCAGAAGTTGCGGGCCATACAGTTTCAAGCCATATCCCGCTGCGGAAAAGCAAAAGGGAAGCTGCAAGGAACAGTAAAGTCGGCAGAGCCGCGAGAAGCGCACCAACAGGTATCCGTTTTACAGTAGAGAGAAAGAAGGCTGATAGAAGTGATATCAGCAGTGCAATTAACAATGATACCCAGGACGGGTACCTTCTTATGTAGTTTTCATTCATAATGTTATCAACAGCAGTTGCGAGAACTTCAACACCCGGGCACTGCGGTGAGTAGGGTGTTGGTTTAAGATCATACAGGGCCGGCGCGGCGTAACCGATAAGAACGGTGGCTCCGTTGAATAGCGTTGTATCTACAGGGCATGGCTGTCCGGTTGAACGTGCATTCAGAGCGGCGGTAAGATCAGCAAGGGGAATACTTGTATAAGTTCCCGTGGCGCCGTGAAACTTGAGCTGCAGCCTGCAATTGCCGGAAGTGCGCAATGTGATGTCGCCGATATTGAATTTGTCACCGCTAACGGAGATATCCGGACGGTCAAGGGCGAGCCACGCGAGTGCTACGGGAAGAGAGGCGGCTATCCCCTCTGGCGTAGCTGTCAGAAGCCGGATGCTTCTGAAAACACCATCGGGATCCTGCCTGTCGCTGGTGCTTCCGAGTAGTTCAGCACCTCGTGCTATCATCAGGGTAGGCGGTGTGCAGTACCAGGCAGAGTCAAGTTCAGCCGAGTTGATGGAAACATCGATAATGGCGTTTTCAGGTACCTGGGAGCCTTCGCGTTGCAGGAGGGCCATGACGAACGCTGTATTACCCGCAGATGCAACCGTCCCGAAAATGCTGTCCTCGACAGCTGAATATACGGATGAAAGATCAAATAGAATATCGAAAGCCACAGCTCTGACTCCCCACTCCTGAAGCAGACTGAGGACCTCTGAGTAGAGCTGTCTCGGCACAGGCCATGGCAGGCGGTCCATGGACCCTCCATCAAGAAGCACGAGGATTATGCTGCTGTCAGCCTCGTTCGGCGTAGGTGACAGCCTGAAACGCAGATCAAGTGTACTGCGTTCAAAGTTATCAAAGAATTCAAAACTTGAAATACCCCATAAACAAACCGTTACAAGTATACTGATCAGAGCAACCTTGAGAGTTCTCATCAGCCTGCCGCCTGGTGAGAAACCTTCAGTCAACGGGGACTTCTTCCGCTGAAAGCTTACCGATATCGATGAAGTAATCCCTGAGCGCAAGAACGGCTTTCCTGTCAAACTGAGTGCCGATCCCATCGATTAAAAGATTAAGTGTTTTCTTCAGGGAATAGGGTTCGCGGTAGTGCCTCTTCGCTGTAAGCGCCTCGAATACGTCGGCAACGGCAATGATCTTGCCTCCTATCGATATCTCATCGCCCTTCAGGCCATCAGGATATCCTTTTCCATCAATCCTTTCATGGTGCTGGGATGCGAATAGTGGAACCTGTTCGAGCTTTCCCTCAAATTCTATTGAAGAGAGAATGATCTTCGTGTGGTGGACATGTTTTCTGAGTATGGCGGTCTCATCTTCAGAAAGTGTCCCGGGTTTTTTCAGTATACTGTCGGGAACGGCAATTTTGCCGTAGTCATGCAGGAGGGCTGCGTAATAGATCGCTTCCTTGATATCGCAGTCTATATTCATGTAATCAGCTATCTTACCGGATAGAAAAGTAACATCAAAACTGTGTCCTGCCGTTAATGGATCCCTTGCTTCAATTGAGACGGTTAGAGCTTTTATGAGATCCTCGAACATCCGTTCGCGACTTTCAAGAAGCCTGACATTTTCTATGGTTACGGCAGTCTCCGAGGATACTATCTCCAGAAAGTGTACATCCTTTGTGGTAAAATTGTCATCCTTCTTGTTTATGACCTGGAATACACCTATGCAGACCCTTGATGGGTTGATGATAGGCGCCGTTATCATGTTCCTTGTAATGAAACCGGTTGTCTTATCGATTGCTTTATTGAATCTCTGGTCTTTTGAGACATCGTTCAGTACTAGAGTCTTCTCGCTACGGAAGACTGAACCCGCTATACCATGGCTTGCGCTGAACCGTATCTCCTCCGATTCGCCCTCTGCGACGTATGACCAGAGTTCATCGGTTTTACTGCTGTGAAGGAATACAGTTGACCTCTCAACATCGAGTACCTTGCTGGTTTCCGAGGCGAGAAGAGTTATCAGGGAATTGAGGTCCCTTACGTGGCTGATGGCCCGTGTAATCCTCAGTAGCGATTTCAGTTGAATGGCTTCGATGTTTTTGCTATTGAAAAACATTACATCTCCCAGTATTGAAGGTCTGGAGCAGTTCTTAAAAAGAATCTTTTCAGTAACAGTTCTTTGAAAGGTAATCTAACATGTTCAAATACTCAGCGGGAGTGAAGTTATTCAGGGAGGATCTCGAAGAAATCATGGATTTTCCACAGTCCGTCATCGGATATCATTTCAAGATATAATGTATCCCTGTTTCCGAACAAACCATATCCAACGGGAACGAATATCCTGTCATTATATCTCATGGGCTCTTCAGGTGTGATTCCGAAGATAAATATTGCTCCTGAAACAGCAGGGCTGGAAAGGATTTCAGTCAGAAGCTGCCTTCCACCCATTTGTTCCATCTCCAGTATCTCATTTTGCAGCCCGAAGTATAATAGCACTCTGCTTATCTGCTGTGGGTCACTTGCGAGAATTGAATCCACCATCAGAATGGCATCTTCAGATATCATGTCAGCGGCAGCGGATGCGTTTCCAGCTAGAATTGAATCCCTGAAGGCAGGAACAATTTCGGTGGAATCGGTGAACGAGGAAATGAACAGCAGTACTGTGATAAAGCAGTGAAACATATTTTCTCCAATATGAATGAATTATTGCAGGCTCCCTTATCAGGCCTGCAAAACGTATAATTGTTGCTTGCCAGTAATCTACGGAATGGAGTTAAAGGATGTCCAGCGTACCGACTGTCGCAATAGTCGGCAGAGTCAATGTAGGAAAGTCCACACTGTTCAACCGCATCGCAGGCGGTCGCGTTGCGATAATCGATGATCAGCCGGGGGTCACAAGAGACAGGAAGATGACCTGGGCACACTGGGCGGGGTACGATTTCCTGGTTATTGACACCGGCGGGCTCGAGCCCGGCAGTGAAGATGCCTTTCAGGAAGGCATCGAAAGGCAGATAAATCTGGCTATTCTGGAAGCGGATGCCGTAATACTTGTGGTTGACGCAACTTCCGGGATCCACCCCTTTGATATTGAGGCTGCGAAACTGGTAAGGAAATCAGGTCTGCCCTCATTTCTTGCGGTTAACAAGGTAGATAACAACCAGAGAATGGAACTTATTCCCGAATTCTACAGTCTCGGCCTTGATACACCGTGGCCGGTCAGCGCTCTTCACGGCCATGGATCAGGTGATCTGCTTGATGCCGTAATATCGGTTCTCCCGTGCACTGAAAAAACTGAATACCTGGGGCTGTCTCTGGCCGTTGTGGGAAGGCCTAATGTAGGTAAAAGTTCAACTGTCAACAGGTTGTGTCGGGAGGACAGGAGTATTGTCACCGATTTACCCGGCACCACGAGGGATTCCATCGATACGATGGTTTCCTGGCATGACAGTGAGATAAGGATAGTGGATACGGCAGGACTGCGCAGAAAATCACGCAAAATGGATGATGTTGAGTTCTACAGCACTGTAAGAGCGTGGAAATCCATTGCGAGGGGGGATGTTGTACTTGTTCTGATGGATGGTACCGAGTACCCTGTTCAGCAGGATATCAGAATCGCTGCAAAAGCCTGGGAGATGGGCAAGGGTGTTATTATCGCGGTTAACAAAATAGACCTCGGGATCGATAAGAAACTCTGGGTGGCAAGCATTATCCAGCGTTTCAACCAGGCGAAGTATATCCCCATCCTTTTCATCTCAGCTCTGACCGGGGAAGGTATTGGCCGAATACTGCCAACCGTCTTCGAGGTTGGGAAAACACGTGAAATGAGTCTGTCAACCTCTGACATAAACAGGAGATTACGGAATGCAGTTGAGGATGTTCAGCCGCCTTCGCCGCGAGGCAAACCTGTCAAGCTCTTTTATGCTACTCAGGTCGGGGAGAAACCTCCGAGAATCCTGATATTCTCAAATCATCCTGCGGACATTCCGGAAAACTACCGGAAGTACATTGAAAACAACCTGATGGACAGTCTCGGTATGAAGGGTGTTCCTCTGAAGATTATCTATAGAAAGAGAGAGCACTGATATGAGTCTCTGGCCGGAAGCATTATATGCTGCCGCAGCATTTCTTTCAGGCTCGATACCATGGTCATGGCTTCTGGGTAAATTCAGGGGAATTGATATCAGAAATGAAGGATCGGGGAACACGGGTGCTACGAACCTGTTCAGGGTATGCGGAAGAGGAGCCGGTTTTACCGGTCTGTTTCTGGACACGCTGAAAGGTGCTCTTCCCGTTCTTGCGGCGAAACACGGTGTTGCAGGTATCGCGCCTTCCGCTGGAGATTGGGCATTGGCGGTAACCTCTATCTTTGCGATTATCGGTCATGTTTTCAGCCCCTGGCTTGGATTCAGAGGCGGAAAAGGAGTGGCAACAACTCTGGGCGTGTTGCTGATTCTGTCTCCACTGACTGTAGCCGCGGGTCTTTTTGTATTCGCTCTGGTTCTTTCGATTACAAGATATGTTTCTCTTGGGTCAATATCCGCTGCGGTAGCTGTGATCCCTTCAGTATTCATCTTCGAGCCAGATAAGTTCCCTGTCCAGATAATCATATGCCTTGTTGCCGTTCTGGTTGTAGTTCGTCATAAATCCAATATTGTCAAACTTCTGCGTGGGGAAGAGAATAGATTTAGTTTTCAGGGTGATAAACGATGAGTGCCGGATGGAATATCGGAAGACTGACTCTTCTCATGGAAAGTCTTGTCGCTAAGGATCTCAAAGTAAGGTATAAGAGGTCGATACTCGGTTTCGCCTGGTTCCTTCTAAAACCCCTTTTCAGTATGGTGGTCTACTATTTCGTATTTACAAGAATACTTCGGTTCGGGGGTGCGATACCTCACTTCTCACTTTTTCTTCTGACCGGACTGCTGCCATGGAATTTTTTCTCATCATCCCTGAGTGCCACCTCATCCAGCCTTCTCGATAACCACAGGCTGATAAGAAGCATATATTTTCCAAGGATGGCTCTCCCGGCTGCCGAGGTCGCGGCCAATCTTGTTCACCTTCTGCTTGCCCTTCTGGTTCTTGAGGTTCTGCTGATCACCTTCGGGCACAATCCCGGATTGTCAATCGTTCTCATACTGCCGGCGCTTATTCTTCTGACAATGATGACGGTTGGAATCGGAATGATACTTTCCGTAGGAAATGTCTTCTACAGAGATGTCAAACAGTTCATAGAAATTCTGCTTCTGGCATGGTTCTACTCATCTCCAATAATATATCCGCTGGATTCCATTGGTGTTGATATTATTCAGTCTCAGCGACTTATGATGATTTTGAAATTCAATCCCATATCCGGTTTTATGGAGATAATGCACTCTATTTTCTACCTTGGAACATGGCCACGCTTATGGTGCTGGATATCTCTGGGTTCATGGTCAATCATTTTCCTGCTCGCAGGGATGGCCATCTTCAGGAAGGCCGAATCTGTGGTTGTGAAGGAGTTATAGTGTCCGGCGGAATCAGAATGAAGAATGTTACGCTGTATTACAGGCTTTACCACGACAGAGCCGTTACCCTGCGGGAAACAATGCTGAACCTTTTCAACAGAAAAACCAGGATTGAGAACTTCATGGCTCTTGATGATGTCAGTTTTAACATCGAACCAGGCGAATCCGTGGCGATCATAGGATCAAACGGGGCTGGAAAATCGACCACGCTCAAAATACTTGCGGGCATTTACATACCCACTTCCGGAACGGCTGATTCGACGGGAAGAATCGCTTCCCTTCTTGATCTGGGGGTTGGTTTCCATCCGGATCTTACAGGAGAAGAAAACCTGATGCTTAACGGCGCCCTGCTCGGCCTGGGCAGGAACGATATGAAAAAACTCGTTCCTGAAATCGCGGATTTTGCACAGCTGGAGCGTTTCATGGATACTCCTGTCAAATACTATTCCAGCGGCATGTTCATGAGACTCGGTTTCAGCCTTGCTACCGCTGTTGATCCGGATATACTGCTTATTGATGAAGTCCTGGCAGTAGGTGATGTTGGATTCCAGAACAGATGCTACGAGCGTATATGGGATTTCAGACAGAAGGGAAAGACGATTATCTTCGTCTCCCATGATCTTGATGCCGTCTCAAAACTCTGCGAAAGGGCTATCTGGCTGCACGAAGGCAGGATAGAAATGGATGGGGATGCAGATAGTGTTCTCTCAGCATATCTGGAAACCTCGCAGAAGAAGTACATTTCTACAACTGCAACTCCAAAGGAATGGGGCAGCAGGGAAATATGGTTCGATTCGGTCATTCTCAGGAATGCGGATGGCACTCCCTCCAGAACGTTTCGAAGGGGAGAGAGGATAGTAATTGATACACTTATTAAAAGCCGACTTCCTTCCGGTGTTGATAATGTGGTGTTCGGCTTCTCGATACACAGGCCGGACGGAGAGACGGTGATAGGATCGAATAATCTTGAAATGAACCAGCCCCTTTTGAAATTTCAGGGATCTGTCAGTTCCAGGATCGAGATCGATCTGGATATTGCTGAACCCGGAACCTATCTTCTGGGGCTTGCCCTTACAGACCCTGAAGCATCCAGAGATTATCACTGGCAGGAGTTCTTCTATCCCATTGCATTGATAGAGGAGAGGAAGGACCCGCCTCTGAGACTATCTGAAGCGATCTGGATTCAGGAATGAAACTGCTCCTGAAATACAGATATTCCATTATTGTTCTGGCGGTTCTACTACCCAGGATCGCATGGTTCCTTCTCCTTGGCGGTGACCTGCCCTTACCCCAGAGGGATCAGGGCTTATACATATCAATGACCGGAAGGATTGCAGAAGGCGAGGGGCTCTCATACAGCAGAGAAATGGGCTGGCTCAGAAGCAATATGACTACAGAGTCGGTGTTTCTCAATAACTTTTGCATGGATCCTGAATACCTCTTCGGCATAGTACCTGTTGAAACTCCCACTGCTTCAATTGAACCGGGATATCCGCTTCTTCTTGCATCTCTGTTTATGATAACGGGGCCCTGTACGGGAGCTGTATTCCTCCTGAATTCGATCTTCGCGCTTATTGGGGCATGGGCGGTCTGGAAGCTTGCCTCTGAGAACTGGGGGGAAAAGCAGGCTCTGCTTGCTGCCCTGATATGGTCATTTTACCCCTACTACATCTATTATAGCGCCTATGCGATGACCGATATGATCCATATTTCAATGCTTCCTCTCATTATGCTTCTGACTCTGAGATCGGCTTCGAAAACGAGAGCAGGTTTCACTTCCGGCCTTGCGTCAGGTATTCTCTTTCTGATAAGAAGTACCGCGATCTTCCTTGTGCCGCTGCAGCTTGCATGGCTCTTTTTTAAAAGAAAATGGAGAACAGCTCTGCTGGTCGTGACGGGTTTTGTTCTATGCTGCATCCCATGGATTTTGAGAAACCAGCTGGTGCTTGGAAGTCCTGTCATTATGCCAACAAAGGGTTCCCTTAATCTGTGGATGCGGAACAATCCATCCATGCTTGCCATTGAAGGGATAAGTATTCCCGGCTTCATCGAGGATGGCATCAACAGGAGAGATCTTCTTGAGTATCCTCCCATGGACGGCCTTGACACGGAGCTGGCTCGAAGCGTGCTTCTAATGGATAGAGCAAAGGAATTCATCTTCGCGAATCCTCTGCTTTTTTCATATCTGACGCTGGTAAGGTCCGGACTATTCCTGACTCCCTTTGGCGGCACATTGGAGAATATGACAGCAAAAATGGCGGGGATACTTATATATCTTCCTATGCTTTTCATAGCTGCAGCGGAAGCATTCAGACGCAGAAGGGACGGGAGAATAATCCTTCTTGTATGTTTTTTCATTATCTACCTCGGTCTGCATTCACTTGCCCACGGTGGAGTTCGGTACAGGCTACCTGTTGATACGATTCTTATCGTACTGACATCACTCGCTATAGGGCGATGGGCAGGATGGGGAGAGAGGGAGAAGGCAAGTGAACAGTCAGAAAGCCTGGAGAAGGTAGAAGAGTGAAGGTAGTTGTTACTGTAGATGATGTTGGAATGGCCGCAGGTGTAAACTGTGCAGTTGAAGTTCTATTGTCCGAAGGTGTGATCCACTGCCTGAGCATTATGGCTACGGGTTCCGACATGCCCCGGGCAGTTGAACTGGCACGCAGTTCGGATGTTGCTGTTTCAGTACACCTTAATTGTGTGCAGCCACCATTTCTTGTCGAGGAGGATTTTCCCGGTTCTCATTTCGTATGGTTCATGAAGGGCGCAAAGTACGCTGAAAAAGTAAGAAATGAATGGCGCAGTCAGATAGAGAAAGTTCTTTCAACAGGACTTCTGGTTACCCGGTTGGACAGCCACCAGCATATTCATAACGCTGCCGGGTTGAGGGAGGTAATTCTAGACCTTGCCGAAGAGTACGGAATAGGAGCAGTGCGGGGAGCAGTGCTTCCCGAAAGGCTGCAAAGCCCCTCGTGTTTCATTCTTGACAGGCTTGGGAGAAGGCTTGCGAAATCAGCGGTCAATCGGGGCATCAAGACCACTGACCTTTTGCTGGGATTCTCCAGAAGCGGAAATGTTTCCAGAGATTATCTCGATAGAATTGATGTAAGCATTGAAGGTAATGGAGTTGCCGAACTGGTTATGCACCCTGCAACGACCCCGGTATGGGCATCAACACAGACCGATGAGCTGGAGCTGATGCGGTCGGAATGGTTTGCCGAATGGTTGAAAAAGCACTTATAAGAAGAATTCTGCTGATTGCCCTTGTTGCACGAATACTTGTGTTCGGTGCGGCTTCGCAGGGCATTTTCCTGATAGGAGAAGGCAGAGTTCAGGCTGATCTGGCGCAGAATATTCTCAGTGGAAAAGGTTTTATGCTTTCCGAAAGCATGCTGTATCCATCCAGAGAAGAAAACGCTCCTCAGTCGTTCCGTAATTCCTTTGAATTCTACAGGAGGGTAGACGGCTTTTATGGAGGATTGCGACCCGAACAGCCTACATTATTCCTTGTGCCGGGATACGCGTTCTTTATGGCGGCAGTTTTTGCTGGATTCGGAACTGGCAATTACCTTGCTGTAAGGGCTGTCCAACTGATTCTAGGGCTTTTTACTGTGTTGATCGGGTTGAAAATCGCGGAAAGATTCCTTTCAGGACGCTACCTTTTGCTTGCTGGGCTATTTATCGCGCTTGATCCCTTTGAGCTATATTATGAAGCCGTGCCTGCAACGCAGGCGCTCTTCTCGCTTTTCTTCCTTCTGGGGATTCTTCTATCATTGAAAATACTCGAGAACAGCCTTAAAGGGGGAAGGTTCCTGTTTAACGCGTCCATGGCCGGAATAGTCTGGGCGGCTGCCTTCTATGTGCGTCCCGTCGCACTGCCGGTAATGCTCTGGCTGCTTCTGATACTGCCATTCACACCTCTATTGAGAAGATTTACCGACAGATTCAAAGACGATCGCGAAACGGAAAGAGAGACTGGATGGTTTTCAAAGCAGGGCTTCCTTTCAGCGGTTATCATTCTGGTGGTATTTTCGCTTCTCATGCTTCCATGGGGGTTGCGGAACCGGGAAATCTCCGGAACATTCCGTATCATGCCGGTACAGGGCGGCGTGAATATATGGGAGTATAACGGAAGAATATTCACAGATCATTTCGAGAACGAGTTGGAGGGAGCACTGCTGCTCTATAGTGATTTGAGAAATGAATATCTGGGAAAACTCAACTCCCCGGAGCTTGCGGAGTTTCCGGAATTCAGGGATGAACCTGAATGGATAAGGGATGAAATCCTGTACGAAAGGAATATCCGCTTCATGCTCGAAAATCC
>JAUWMQ010000115.1 GCA_030613065.1 Candidatus Aegiribacteria sp.
CAGGATCAAGATTTATAAGATATACATCGAATCGATTAACTACCATTGCCATTCTTCGTCATCCCAGGAATGCGAGATATTTTCGGCTACCTGTAACGATTTATCATCATCTTCTTCGGACATTGTTTTAAATGCAATATCCCAGCCACCTCTAGGATTTGAAACAGGACGGATAATGATATGATCATTCTCTACGACTTCCAGCTCAACGTCTTCCACAATTCCTGTTTGCTCAAGTATAGGTTTTGGAATACGAATGCCTTTGGAATTACCGATTCTTATTATATGTGTTCTCATGATTTACCTCCTTGATCCATCATGTATCTACAATGTAATTACATCATTTCCTCTTCCCGATAGCTGGAGAGAGAGGTGCGAAACGCTTTCTTCCAATCTCTCCCAATTAACAGGGCAAGATAATGCTATATCTTTCATCCGTTGAATGCAGTGTTTCAATTGAAATACAAAAGTGATTTACTTACTTGACTGATCGCAAAAAGAGTAATATTCTCAAACTGCATAATGAATATGAAACACAATTCCAGTTCCGAAACTCTGTTGGATGCCTGTAAAATCCTCGATTCAACAGCGCACGTAACGTGCTGAATGACAGGGGATAATGTATGACCGGAAAAGCGCCGTCCGATAGTCAGTGGAAAAAACTGTTCAGCCTTGCTGAGATGATATCGCAACTTAAGCCCTGGGAGAGCCTGTCGGAACACAGTGCCTTCGGAGTGCGCCTTCCCGAAGACAATGTAAACGGATACATGAATGTTATTGGAGAACTTGGGCAGGTTGCAGGTGTGATGGCGTACATTGGAGAAGCCTCTCTGGACAAGCTTCGGTACATTTACAGTTCGGATTGTCTTCTGGAGCTTACAATGCTGTCTGTCACCTTCGACCCACCGGAAAGCCTGGAAGAAAGGGACAGAGTGCTTGCTGATTCCCTCGGGCTTGATCTCGGAGGCGGCCGGGGCATACCGGTATTCAGATCCCACAGGCCGGGGTATATGCCCTGGTATCTCGAAGGTGACGAAGCTGCCCGGATGATCATCTTCCTGGAACAGGCGGTGGAGGTTTTCCGGAGGGGCGATTTCACCGGCTTCCTCGACCTCGGAAGCGATGATACCAGGTGTTTGTACCGGGTACTCCTGGAAAGCGGCGGCTGGAAGGACACTATTGAAGAGATACCGGAGAACCCGGAGTACACGAAACAATTCATTATAAAGAACGAACTTCTGAAAAGTATCTGGAAACTCCCGGTGAGCAGCGGCCCCGTCCAGGCGGATCTTATTCTGATGCCGGCGGCCATAGGTACCCCCGGCGAACGGCCTTCAACTGCTTACATCCTGCTCCTCGTTGATGAGGAATCCTGCTACGTAATGGCCCATGAGATGATGAGCCCACTCCCCTCGCTGCGGGAAATGGAGCTTTCCATTCCCTCCCGTCTGCTGAAGGCTTTTAAGAAAGCCGGCGTTAAACCCTCCAAGATGAAGGTTCTCCAGGACGGGAAACTGTCTGATATCCTGCATCAGCTTGGAATGAAGAACCTTCCATTCAAGGTAACGGAAGAGAAAACTCTGGATTCTCTTGATGATGTACGGGAAAACCTTTTTGAGATCTTTTCAGAAGGAGACGATCATGGGTTCAGTGAGCAGTAGGACGCTTCTACAGTTGCCATAGCGAACCTTGGCCTGACGCTGAAGCAGAAATTCTACTACGTCTGGGGAGATGAATGGTGGTTTGAACTGACGTACCAGGGTGTGAAGGACATTGATATCGAGAACCCGCCGAAGTACGGTTTGCTGCGTTGATTCGTTCTGTAGACGCGTAACTGCTGTCTCATATATTACAGCTTACCCGATTTATAGACAGGAAGTCATCGATGCAGGCGGTAACGGCGAAAACACAGATAGCACGCAGGCAGCAGAAGGCCCGCAGGGATATCCTGGAGATCAGGAACACTGGAGAACATCCGCTTTTCAGCACATTCCGGGTTGTTTCCAGAACAGAAAGGGAATACACTGTTCATATCCGGTCTGTGGATCAGTTGATCAACAGCTGTTCCTGCCCGGACTACAAAACGAACACAATAAGCACCTGCAAACACATTGAGGGTGTTCTCCAATTCCTGAAAAAACACCTGGGGGATGACTGGGCTGCTCTTGCATCGGATGAACTGCCCTGTGCTCAGATATTCCTTCACCGTTCGGAATATCCCTCAGTAAGATTAGCCCCGAATCCTGAGGAGCTTGACGGTAAATATCCAGGAGTTCTTTTCAAACATTTCAACCCGGACGGAGAATTCACAGGCTCGGCTACGACGACTTTACCAGGAGTGCTGGAGGAAATCGACGCTCTTGAACCTAAAATGCGGAACAGGATATTCATACATGAAGATGTACGGAGCCATATCGAAAACCTGAAGCATGAAGAATCAATCAGCCGTCAGAAAAAATGGTTCACAGAACAGATCGAAAAGGGCAACCGCACGCTGGATGTACTCAGATCGGACCTGTACGGTTTTCAGGAGGACGGTGTTGTTCATCTGGCATTTGGCGGCAGGTCTCTTCTCGCGGACGACATGGGTCTTGGAAAAACTGTTCAGGCAATCGGCGCGGTATCCCTGCTTAAGGAACTCAGAAACATCGAAAGGGTACTCGTGATCTGCCCCGCTTCCCTGAAACATCAGTGGGAGAGAGAGATACACAGGTTCAGCGGTTTTTCAACGAATGTAATCGGAGGCCCACCGATTCTGAGGAACGAGCACTACAGAAAACCCGCTTTCTTCAATATCATCAACTATGAGCTTGTAAGGCGCGATGCTGATGAAATGCAGATAATGCAGCCGGATGTGATAATTCTTGATGAAGCCCAGAGAATAAAGAACTGGCGCACAAAAACTGCGGATGCTGTAAAGAGACTCCGCAGCAGATACGCCTTTGTCCTTTCGGGAACACCGCTTGAAAACCGCCTTGATGAGCTCTACAGTGTTTTCCAGTTCATTGACCCCGAAGTGCTGGGGCCGTTGTGGAGATTCAACCAGCGCTATTTCAAACTGGAACAACGAGGATCCGGAACATACAAGGTTCTTGGCTACAGGAACATGGCTGAGCTGCGAAGAAGAATAGCGCCGCACGTTCTCAGAAGGACAAGAGATCAGGTTCTGAAAGATCTTCCTCCCCGGACCGACAACAACTACTTCGTGGAAATGACCTCAAAACAGAAGAAGCCATACAACGAGTACCGTGAAATCATGGCAAGGCTTCTGGCTGTAATGAAAAAACGCCCCCTTACCCCCATGGAACATGACATTCTCCTTCGCTCTCTTGTGAAAATGCGGATGATCTGTGACGCTCTCGCACTGCACGATAAAAGTCTCAGCCAGAAGGATGCTGAAGCAACTTCACCAAAACTGCGTGAGCTGAAACTCATCCTTGAAGACGAAGTCCTGGAAAACGGCAGAAAAGCACTGATCTTCAGCCAGTGGACCACAATGCTGAAACTGGCGGAACGGGCCATAGAACCCCTGGGAATAAAAAGTGTTACCCTCTCCGGCAGCGTACCTTCGAACAAGCGTGGCGCCCTGATAGAGAAGTTTTTTGAGGATGAAGAATGCAAAGTGTTCTTCTCAAGTGACGCAGGGGGAACAGGGCTCAACCTGCAGGCAGCAAGTCTGGTAATAAACCTTGACCTTCCATGGAACCCGGCCGTGCTCGAGCAGCGCATAGCCCGAGCACACAGGCACGGCCAGAAAAACGCTGTGCAGGTTGTTAACCTTATCGCCCAGGGAACTATCGAAGAAAAAATGCTGGACACGTTGAGCGCAAAGCGTGAAGTGTTCCAGGGAGTATTCGGTACCGATGAATCTGTGGACAGTATTGACTTCCGGGACACAGGCCAGCAGATCGCCAAGCAGCTGCAGGAAATGCTTGAGGAGGAATACGATTCCACTGTGAAGTTCTCGCAGGAGGTAACTGATAGCCAGCTGGAAGCCGCGGAAGAGAAAACCGATTACGAACCCGGAAAGCCTGAAGTGGAGATAAGCAGATCTTCCTTCTCTGAAAGTATATATGGATTCGTCGATGAAATACTTGAAACATTCTCTGCCAGAATTCTTCAGGTTGCCAGCTATACACCGGAAAAGAACAGGGAAAAACAACTGATTCTTATTGTTGATTCCGGCGCAGAGGAAATGAAACCTGAAGCTCAGAAGATACTGGAGAAACACTTCAGCGATTCTTCACATTATCCCTCGCTGCATGTAATGGACAGGAACGGATACGAAACCCTGACCTCCATTCTCGGCGGCGATATTGATATCATCTGCGAAGAAAGTCGCTCAGCAGAAACAGACCGTCCCTCGCCTGATGAACTGCTCAGGAAGAAGCTGAAGAAAGTTCGAAAAGGCTTTGACCAGGCTGAAAGAAAACTCAAGCTGGCACGCGTTCTGATTGAGGGAGGTTTTCCCGAGGAAGTAATGCGGCCTGTTCGCGATGCTCTTGCATGGACTCTCTCATCCCTGGCGGCTATAAGGGAACAGACCGATCCGAAACTCGCCCTGCCCTCTCCCAGAGCAATTCAGGCACAGCTGGTGGAAACGGGTATATTATCCACTGCGCAGGCAGGTGAGATCTCCCGAATCCGTGAACTCACCGAACAGCCGGAACAGCCCGAAGATATCGAGCCGCCCCCTTCCATTGATACAATAAGGGAAATGACTGCATCTGTTGAAGCTCTGATAGACATCGGAAGGGAAGCAACGGTCATCTCCTCGATCTGATTTTTCCGGTTATCTTAAGAGTCCTTATCTCCTCAGAAAAGCGTACACCCAGATCGCAGGTTCAATATCCTCCAGCTCAATTCGGAACTGCAGCACCCGCCTTTCTTCCTTCCTAATTCCGATATACCGTTTACGAGCAGTACGACACTTCTTCCGTTGCCATAGCGAACCTTGGCCTGACGCTGAAGCAGAAATTCTACTACATCTTTGACTGGGGAGATGAATGGTTGTTTGAACTGAAGTACCAGAGTGTGAAGGACGTTGATATCGATGACCCACCAAAGGTCATAGCGAAGAAAGGTGAATCACCTCCCCAGTACCCCGACTGATGAGTATCTTGTCCTTCCGGTTTCAACAAAGAAATAATTCTGTTACTGTTACATATCTCAGTTCATGAATACTATACCAATTACTCTGGAATTTGTTAATCAGATTGTGTTGCAGTCAAGCTATTTAATGGTTCAATCCGTAAAATCCCGGCACTAAGTCTGGTGACAGTATACCAAACCATTCAATATAGAATAGTAGATTAGCTTGACAGAGGGAGAAGCCGTTTCAGCGCAAGATCAATAAGACGATCATCAAGGATTCGCAGCTTACGATCAGCGGCTGACTTGGATTCAGGCCAGTGTTGGAGTCCCTGTCGTATGCCATCAATTGTCGTGGGAAATTCCTCCATCTTTAACAGCCAGTCTACGGTGGCAAGCAGCTCAAGCCCGAGAGGTGATTGAAAACCATCAATCATTTCACACGCATTCTGAAGAGCTTTGCGATATGGAGCACATTCCTGCCCATCCAAGTATTGCTGCAAGTACTCTTTTTTACTGTCATCAAACTGGATGGTGTCTGTAGGCCCTGCATCAGCCAGTCTTTTTCTGCAGTGTAGATAACTGCCGTCAAGGGAATCCAGCAGATGGACAAGTCTGTTTGCATAAGGGCCGTACATGTTGGCTGCAAATTGTAAATCAAGAGGATTCTCCAGGCTCTCGGATTCAATGCTCCGCTCCAGAAACCAGGCCAGTTTCTGTATTTCAAGAAGAGAGCAATCTATGCCCAAAATAGAATACTGGCGGATCATTTCAGTAATAAGAGCTCTGGCGGGTGTTAGTTTTTCAACTCCATTGTGCTTAGAAACATTCTGGTATTTCGATGTAGGCTCGTACACAATGATGTTAACACCAGGCAGATTCCCAAGAGCCTTCTCAATCTCCGGTTTTACTTGAGACCATTTAAGACCACCATTTCCACAGCCCAGGGGGGGGATGGCGATAGATCGGACGTTATGCTCCTGAATAAAACTGAGCATGTCAGCGAGACCGTCGACAATCCATTTAAGATCAGTCTTGTTCTTCCAGTGCTTCTTCGTTGGGAAATTAACGATCCACTTTGGACCAATGAGTCCATCCAGATCTGTGATGAACATTTCCCCTACCCGCACTTTTTCTTTTTTGCATGCAGCAGTGTACAATCTGTAGTTATCCGGAAAAGCTTCCTTGAACATCAAAGCAATACCTTTGCCCATTATGCCAACGGTATTGACCGTATTAACCAGAGCCTCAACCTGTGCTTCAAGCAAATTACCACGAGTGTAACTAATCATTGAAAAACCAGCCCTGCCTGGAATAAATTGACAAATTCAAAGTGCGCTTCTCAACCATTTTCATAAGTAATGATTTCTCTTTAGAAGTATAACATACAAGACCCAGAAAAGCTTCAACCGGTAAATGCTTATAAATCAGAGCTTCGGCTTGATAGCGTTCGAACTTTGAAGGATCGTTCAAATCCTTATTCCCGATTACTCTGTAGTCAGTAGCTTGAGTCTCAGAAGCATTGCAATGCATACCGTTATCCAGTATCCATGATACATTATCAATGTGTACAATACGGAAAATAAAAGCGTTTACGGCATTAAGCTTATTGTACATTTTTATCTTTTTCATACATTGCACGTTTCGGCAAACTTTACCCCTAATATTGTGTATGTTGTTAATCAGATCACTTGTCAAGCAGATAACACGAACTCTCTTAACTCGGTGCGATCTCCCGGATCCGTGAACTCACCGAACAGCCGGAAAAGCCCGAAGATATCGAGTCGCCCCCTTCCATTGATACAATAAGGGAAATGACTGCATCTGTTGAAGCTCTGATAGACCTTGGAAGGGAAGCAACGGTCATCTCCTCGATCTGATTTTTCCGCGCTGGCGGTGTATCGGATAACTCTCTGCAACCTCAGCCGGGGAAGCAGTCTCTCAGCCTTTCCAGGGGTTTCCCGGCAGCTTGGATATCAGCGTATGGAGTATCTCGTTCATTGCCTGATCGAAGTTCCTGCTCAACCTGGGCATCTACATTCCATGGGCTGTCAGGCGCCATGCAGTTATGAATGTGGTTGGAATCATTCCTCTGGCTCCACTTTGCAGTTGGTCAGGATCTTCCATCTGACTGAGCGCCCAGATCCCTTAATTGGTGCTGCGCGCCTTAAAGGAACATAGCTTGAAGCATTTTCACTGACATATGAGAACAAGAGTTCAGAAATACTCTCCTCACCGAAGACATCATAAATGTAACCCAATCTCTGCGCCCAGCTTACCGGAGATTCAGATGCTGCTGCAAAAAGTTTTTCGGGATCAAGGTTATCAGCGAGATCCAGGGCCACTGTGGCCGCATTACTCAATCCTCCGGAGTGATTCGGGTATCCCATAAGCTCCAGAGCAGTTACTTCAGGAGTGGCACATCGTAATACTCCCCTGGGGGTGTTCCTGATTAACACAGGAATCTCTGCTGTGTTTTTACGAGCAATGAACCTGATGAAAATACTTTCGCAGGAGATACTTCTTCTGTTTTTCTGCACCATTACCTGACAATGCTGTGGTCGCTGATGGGCAGCACCGTATTTTTCAGCGGCAGTCAGCAGTCAGTTGGCACCTGTATTCTCCGCCATATCGCAGGTTCGATATCTTCCAGCTCAATTCTGAACTGCAGCACCTGCCTTTTGAGGGAAGCAATCATTTCAGGTGTCTCATAATTCATGAGATAGCCTTCTTCTGTATAATTTCTGTCAAACCTGCTCATAGAAGCCTCCTTCATAATTCGATATACCGCCTGCAGTGTTTTATCATGTGACGAATCATGTCCGGTACCTGACCGGAGGTTTGCGCGATTATCTGTCATAGTTCCTGGAAAACTCCAGATTCCTGTTAAAGCAGATGCTCGTATTGGACAAATTGAAAGTACTAGTTGCAATATGTCCAATTATGTGATATGCTATCTCCGTTATATGGAGGTTGCAATGATTATTCGAACTATGCAGAAGAAACTTCTGTTTCTATCTGAAAGGTTTCCAGTTGTATCGGTCAATGGTCCCAGACAGTCCGGAAAAACTACACTTGTAAAACACTGTTTTCCAGAGAAGAAATATGTTTCACTGGAATTACCTGATAACAGGCGTTTTGCTGAAGAAGATCCCAGAGGTTTTCTGCTGACCTATGACGACGCGGTTATAGATGAAGTACAGTATGTGCCAGAACTGTTCTCATATATCCAGGTTGTTGTTGACGAGAAGAACAAACCAGGTCAGTATATTCTTACAGGATCTCAGAATTTCCTTCTCTCCGAGAAGATCAGCCAGTCATTGGCAGGTCGTGTAGCAATACTGACTCTGTTGCCGTTTTCCTGTTCGGAGATATCCACAGAATCATTCGCAAGGTATGAAACCCTGCTTTACAAGGGTTTCTACCCGCGTTTGTATGATTATGACATCCCTCCTGGAGACTTTTATGCAAGCTATGTTCAAACCTACATAGAGCGGGATGTACGTATGATCAGGAATATCGGTGATCTCTCCAGATTTCATCTGTTCCTGAAACTGTCCGCAGGTCGTACGGGTCAGCTCCTGAACTACTCATCCCTTGCTGGAGAATGCGGCATTTCACACACTACCGCATCACAGTGGATGTCTGTGCTTGAGGCGAGCTATATTGTGTTTCTTCTTCGTCCATACCATAAAAATTTCAAAAAGCGTTTGGTTAAGATGCCCAAACTGTATTTCTATGACACAGGGCTTGCAAGCTATCTGCTGGATATACAGGGATCTTCGCAACTCGAAACTCATTACGGCAGAGGAGCGCTGTTTGAATCATTTGTCATTTCTGAATTTCAGAAAGAGCAATTCAATCAGGGACAGGCTCCGAACTGCTATTTCTGGAGGGATAAGCACGGGCATGAAGTGGATTGTCTGATCGACAGAGGAGGATCAATTCGCCCTGTAGAGATCAAGTCAGGCAGAACAGTAAACAGTGAGTTCTTTGGACCAGTGAAATACTGGCAAAAGCTCTCAGGCTCAAAAGTAACATCTGCTGTAATCTATGGCGGAGATACTTATCAATTACGCGATGGAATAGAGCTGTTCCCATGGAAAGATGTAAGAAAAGCTTTGGATCCTGATAATTGAGATAATTTCCACCTGCTATCTGCAGGTTGCCTACCTGCTGGCCTCCCTCGAAACTATAGAGAGGGAGTTCTCAGCCCTTGATATGATCCCCGATAACTACCCCAAAATGGTTCTTTCAATGGATAGAGGCATTCCCTGTCAAGCGACAATATGTTCTTCCTGTCAGCGACAATTAGAATGCCCGGTTTTTCCCTCCTTTCTTTTTGCTTTCCAGCCGCCCAGGAGCGGAGGGCGTAGCCCGGAGCTCCTGGGCGATCAATTGCTG
>JAUWMQ010000046.1 GCA_030613065.1 Candidatus Aegiribacteria sp.
GATAATTCGCGAGTGGTGTACGTTGAGAAGGCAGGGCATCTACTGCCGATTATAGAGCCTGAAACAGTGGGGAATCTCCTGAATGAATTCATTGAATACTGCATTACCCGATAAGGCAGCGATTGAATGCAACTTCTCTGAAGCAGCAATCCGGTACGACAGGTATGCGGACCATCACAGGATAATTGCTGAGCGACTTATGGGTCTTGTCCGCCGGGACATTGTTACAGGTTCAATCCTTGAGATCGGTTGCGGTACGGGAATTCTGACGGAAAAGCTTCTTGCCCGTTTCCCTGATTCCGATGTTACAGCGATGGACATTTCCCAGGACATGGTAGATCGCTGCAAGTCGAAACTGAGCCTTTCAAGTCGGATATCCTTCCTGGTAGCCGATGCCGAAGAGTACTGCATAGGAGGGAACAGGTACGACCTTGTGGTATCCAGCTGCTCACTTCAGTGGTTTCACGATAGAAGACGTTTCGTTGACAGGATATATGCCATGCTTCCGGCAGGGGGAAGCTGTCTAATGGCTATTCCCGTACGAGGAATGCTCCATGAACTCGTGGAAAGCTGTGTCTACGGAGCCTGCAGGGTGATGCGCCAGCTGGATATGGATACCGGAGAGGAATGGAAAACCCACTTTGAGAAGAGTGGAATGGATATCGTGGCAAGTTCCATTGAAAGTGTTTCATGCGTATACGATCATCCGATTGAAGTACTCAAGGCAATAAGAGGAATAGGAGCCGGCATCGATCAGAGCCAGGACTTTCTGAAACCCGGAGACATGAAGAAGATGACGGATTACTACCGTACGCATTTCCGGGTGGACTGCCTTGGCAAAGTCTCCTCAACATACAGAATTCTATATATTCTCGGAAGGAAGGTTTAACCGTGCGTGGCGTCTTCGTAACCGGTACCGGCACCGATGTAGGCAAGACGATTGTTGCTGCCGGGCTTCTGAAAGCCCTCCGAGATTCCGGAGTATCCGCCTGCCCAGTCAAACCTGTTCAGACTGGATGTCTTGATATCGATGGCAGTCTCTCAGCGCCTGATCTTGAATTCAGTCTGAAAGTGGCGGGTCTGGATCCGGACGAGTATCTCAAGGATCTGATGTGTCCTTTCCGGTACGGACCCGCATGTTCGCCTCATCTTGCTGGAAGGATATCCGGTTGTCCTCCTGAAGTAGGAACCGTCATTGAAAAGATGAGTCAATTATCGGACGACTTCGATTTTCTTGTTGCAGAGGGTGCTGGTGGAATTCTGGTACCTCTTAATGACAGCGAGAAAATGCTGGATCTTATGGTTGAACTGGGCTGGCCCGTTGTCCTTGTGGCCAGGGGAGACCTGGGTACGATAAATCACTCACTGCTTTCGCTTGCGGTCCTTAATAATGCTGGATTGCAAACCGCAGCAGTAGTTGTAAACCACCTTACAGATGATATTTCAATAGTTACAAGAGATAACCCAAGGGCTTTAGCTGAATACGGCAGTGTATCTCTGATCGCTACGATCCCGCATATGCGAAACCCCGAAAAGGTGGCAGGTAACCCCTCTTTCATGGAAACCATGTCAGGACTGAGCCGAAGCATCATGGAGCAGTTTTGAACAGAACAGAGACTCTTAGAAGGAAGGATATCAGTCATTTCTGGCATCCATATACCGATATCAATTCTCTTGAAAAAAAAGAGTTTCCTGTCATTGAAAAGGCTGAAGGGGTATACCTTTTGGATACCGAGGGACGCAGACTGCTTGACGGAATCAGTTCCTGGTGGTGCGTGAATCTGGGACACAGCCACCCGGATATAATCGGTGCAATCAGAAAACAATCGGGGATTCTTCAGAATTCGATCACCGGCGGCATGTCGCATACGGAGGTCATCAGACTTTCGGAAAAGATAGCTGCGATCGCGCCAGGAGACCTTTCAAGAGTTTACTATGCATCGGACGGGGCCTGTTCAGTGGAAGCGGCAATGAGAATATCGATTCAGTACTGGTGGAACCTGGGAAGGCCGGAAAAGAAGAACATCATTTCACTATCCGGTGGATATCACGGTGATACACTCGGCTGTGTGGGACTGGGATACATCAGCAGGTTTCATAAATCGGTGGAGCATGTTCTGAAAAGATCAATAACAGCTGAATCGCCTTATTGTTTTCACTGCAGATATCATAAGAGGTCTGAGGATTGCGGGTTGGAATGCTTCGCCTCGATGGAGAAGGCAATAACTGAAAACTCCACTTCTACTGCCGCTGTGATTGTGGAACCTCTATGTCAGGGTGCGGCGGGGATGAGAATTTACCCGCCTGAGTATACAGCACGGCTGAGAAAAGTCTGTGATGAGAACGATGTGCTTCTTATTCTGGATGAAATCGCAGTAGGATTTGGCCGTACTGGAAAAATGTTCGCCTCGGAACTTGCAGGAATAGTACCGGACATGATGTGCGTCGGAAAGGGGTTAACGGGGGGGTCACTTCCAATGAGCGCCGTTGTTGCATCGGAAGCAGTGTACGATGCATTCAGAAGTGATTCGCAAACGGATAGAACCTTCTACCACGGACACACATTCTGCGGTAATCCCATAGCGGCCGCCGCCGCATGCGCAGCCATAGAGGTGTATGAGAGGGACAATGTCCTTGAAAATGCCGGGATGCTTTCTGAAATGCTTTCGGAGGCGTTCTGGAAGTACAGGAGCATTGAAGGGGTTCACGGATCCACTGCTCTCGGCTGTATGAGCGCTCTGGAGATAAGTGAAAAGAGAGGTGGTGCCGTAACCGCCCTGCAGATTGCCGATTCTGCTCTTAGAAAAGGACTGTTCATCCGCCCACTCGGTTCGGTGCTTTATCTGTGGCCTCCTCTGGTTACAAGGAAGAAGGAAATGGAGAAAATGCTTCGGATCTTCGAAGACTCCCTCATTGAGAATCTGTCGTAAAACATATTATATCCAGTTATTGCTATAATCCTGCGTAAACCGGTCAGAAAGGTAAGCCCGGCCTGGTCACCGGCCTGCTCGCGACCCGCTTTAACAGCTTCTGCTAATTCTCGTCTATACTCATATACAGTGTACATACGTTAATATCTTGAGTCAAATTATTCTAATTGACAATACTATACTGAAACTATTAGTCTATATCCGTTAAGAAAGTGAATTAGTTTAACAAATGGGTTATGTCTGTACAATCATTGTTCAAACATAGGAGAATATCGAAATGACTAAGTATTTCTCAATTATCTTAATCATTCTTGCTTTCGCATCACTATCAGTTGCGAGTTCAGACGAGAGTCTATCAGGCTACTTGATAGGCCATTGGATAGTCCCAGCTAAGACCAACCAAGAAGGTGATACATATCCATGTGAAATCTACTTCTCCGATAGTACGGTAGTAATGATTGAAACTATCGACGTTTCAAAGCGCGTCTGACCTGAATTGTTAGATACACGGATGGAATGGCTCAATGGAGATACATGAGATACACTATAAAAATGAAATCCCAATTATCAGTACAAATTAATACCGAATAGTGCTATCGACAAATTTAGATCTAAGACTGACGAGCACCCGTTGTATATACCCTATGCTGAATGTTGGTATCCTGGAGATATGCCTCTTGCAAATATTTCATCTGCTTCATTAGTCTACATTTACGAAGACGTTCCAGATACATTATCAGGATTAATTCTCCACAATAGTCGACTCAAAAAGCATGATAAGGCAAGGAAAAGAGATGGGGCAAGATCGGGTCACAACAATTAGAATCTTCATCATACTCTGACATTCCGAATATTGGCGGGTATATTCACTTAACAGAAAGGGAGTGTATGAAAAACGGTGCTCAGGAGTTCAAAGTATATATTCCTTCATCGGTCGCTGAACTGAAGAATCCCCAAACTGATATACCCCGCATCGCAAAGAACGAGAAGATATTAGCTCAGATCGAATCAGGTTTACACCAGATTCCAACTGAACATAATCTATATCAGGCTGATTCTCGCGATCTCTCCTATTTAGCGGATGAATCAGTGCAATTAGTTCTAACCTCTCCTCCATATTGGACTCTGAAGAAATACCGCGATAATGAGAACCAACTTGGCGATGTTGCCGATTATGAGCTGTTCCTGAGCGAACTGGATAAGGTATGGCAGCATTGCTATCGCATCCTGGTACCTGGCGGTAGATTGGTCTGTGTTGTTGGAGATGTTTGCCTTTCCAGAAGAAAGAACAATGGCCGACATACTGTGGTACCGCTACATGCTTCTATTCAAGAGCACTGTAGGAAACTCGGCTTTGATAATCTAGCTCCGATTATTTGGTATAAAATAGCAAATGCTGTGTTTGAATCGTCCGGAAATGGTGCTGGATTTCTTGGCAAGCCGTATGAGCCAAATGCGGTAATAAAGAATGATATTGAGTTCATACTTATGCAGCGCAAACCAGGCGGATATAGAAGTCCTTCCCTTGAGGCACGTATCCTATCAATTATCTCAGACGCAAATCACAAGCTTTGGTTCCAGTCTATCTGGTCAGGGGTAACTGGAGCCTCAACAAGAAATCATCCTGCGCCATTTCCAGAGGAGTTGGCAGAACGGATAGTCCGAATGTTTTCGTTTGCTGGAGATACTGTACTGGATCCATTTCTTGGATCGGGCACAACTTCCATTGCTTCCGCAAAATGGGGACGTAATTCAATCGGAATTGAGGTCGACCCCCACTATTTCAGTCAATCTGAGAAGCGAATTAGAGCATCAACAACATCGTTATTCTCTAATGCAGAAGTATCGGTTAAGAGAAGGGGGTAAGTAGTGAACTACAATGATAGAGTATCGCGAGCGGTACAGCATTTCTGGGAGGTTAGAACCCGCCAGTATAAAGACCAAGGAACTTCAACTGGTAAAAGAGATGCAGGAAATAGAAGTGCCGTAACAGGCGGGAAACACCTTGATGGCTTCATCGAATTGTTTACTGGAATTCTTGCAGAAGCAGGACTACCCGATTCTGCAATATTCACAAAGTCAACTACATTGCCAGGTTACTTCCGTCCCACGAAGAAATGGGATTTGGTTGTAGTAATCGATAAGCAACTTCTTGCATCCATAGAGTTCAAGGCTCATGTAGGACCTTCTTTTGCTAATAACTTCAATAATCGTGTTGAGGAAGCACTTGGCAATGCCATGGACTTGCTTACAGCCTATCGCGAAGGTAAGTACAAACCTTCGCAGAAACCATGGATTGGTTGGCTTATGTTGCTGGAAGATTCTCCAAATTCAACCTCCTCGGTTCGTGTTGAAGAACCTCATTTTGATGTGTTTCCTGAGTTCAAGGTTACTTCATATGCTAAGCGCTATGAGTTGTTTTGTGAACGACTTGTCAGAGAGCGATTATACGATGGTACGTGTCTCTTACTTTCAAAAAAGGATGCTGGGCTGAATGGGAAATATACTGAACCAAATCCGGAAATAAACTTCAATAGATTCGCTACATCATTATCAGCTCACGCAATAGCTTATGCCAAGATGAGAGCCAAATAAAAGCAGAATAACGGTATACAGCGAGTCCGACTGCAGCTGATGCCGATAACGCTAGAGTGAGTAAGAAAGGTAAGCCCGGCCTTCCTCTTCGCCTGGCATTGCGAAGACTCGAAACAGAAGCAATATTCACTTTGCAAGTCTCAGAAAGTCTTACAAGAAGGGGGGGGTGAATTTGAATCTGATTTTTATTCTTGCTGTTCTATCAGGTGTGGTTGCGGATGACTTTGAGATCCCAATCGATTTAGTTTACGATTCCACAACTGTGAGCGGTGTTTTCCTCGGTTTTGAAGCAGGAGATTACATCCACCCGGTTTTACGCGATGAGTCTGGGGAAGTTGTATCCTTCTGGTCCACCGATCCACTTATGGATTATTTCCTGTCATGTCATGTCGGTGAAAGGGTTGTTCTCGAAATCGAAGAAGCCGACAGCTACATATGGGAAGTCGGAGACATGATGCGTATCTTCCGCGTCATCGGAGCAGGCACAGGCATCCTCTCCTACTCCCAGTGGAGGGACTCACTTGAAGCTGAGGGAGAACTTGAAGATCTGCTTGGGGATTACTTCAGCGCGCCATATGGCTGCCTGATAGAAGTACCGGACAGATAAGTGCTTCCGGCTAAATAAAAAAGAAGCCGGCGCGGGACAGATCAGTCGGTTATGTCCAGCAGTTCCTTTTCTACGAAGGTCGCCAGGGGAGGGGTGTCATCGGTATCTCTGCCCGGGAAGTAGTTAAGTGATTCCTGAACCAGGTTTGCAGCCCTGATAAAAATATCAGAAACTGGAATATCCACGGGGCATACATCGCTGCACTGACCGCACGACGTGCATATGGGCGAAATATGCATCAGTCTGCCAAGCTGGAACTGGAGGGTTCCTGACGGTACCCTCAGTGATCCTTTCCGCTTCGCTTCGGCACGGACCAGTTCAGGGGAATGTGCAGTTCGGGCGGTTTCATAATCACAGAGTACGCAGCTGCATAAAGGGCATGCTTCTCTGCATCCGCGGCATCCTATGCAGGCAGAGAAGAGCGATACCAGTGATCGCAGTCCATCTCCGGGTGCCGGAATATCCCTCAGTAATTCCTTTAGAGCTTTTCCCCTTGCTTCAAGAAGTTCAGATGTGAGCTCAGTGGGAGGCGGACCTTTTTCCAGCGTACAGGAATCAAATTTCTCAGCTGTTTCAACAGCCCTTTCCGAATGCAGATAAATAACCGCACCGTCAAGCGGTTTATCAGAAGCTATAATAACGGTCATATCGGCCTGAGCGCCGGGGATGAATTCAGTACAGGCCCTGCATGCGTTCCTGATATTCTCATCCGGGTTCCTGAGAACCTCATCCCTCTCTTCCCCGAGCAGTCTCGATGCCGGTATCACACCCGGGCATGTACAGCTTATGATGAAGATATTCTCAAGGCTTCCCTGTGACTGTTTGACATTCTCTACGAAAGCCCGGATCTCGCAGGGTCTAAGGAGTGCGGCAACCGGCCGGTCAAAGGGTTCAGTAATTGTCAGATTTGAAAGGGCGCGGGCTCCCTGTACAGGCATAACAGGATGGAAAGGCAGGACTTCGCTTACCAGCGAAGGGTCAGTTATGAGGGAATAGCAGTATCTTCCCTCCTGCCGCGTTTCGCGGAGAGCGAAGACTGAGTCAACTTCCCTGTTTTCAAGAAGTTGAGTAAGTAACCGTCTCATAGTATCCAGGGTTGATGATGTGGATATCAGTACGCTGTTTTCAATCACAAATCAACCTCCTGGAATTACTAATCTTCGTATTCATGAAGCTCTTCCAGGCGGAAAGTATTGAGGGGAAGAGGGTCTTCAGAATTACTTCCGGCATTGTAGTCGAAAAGCTCTGTGGTATTATCTGAAACCATGCTGACGAGCCTGCCTATTGGAATGTCAGAAGGGCAGGCATCCTCGCACATTCCACATGATACACATGAAAGGCTCATATGCGCCATTCTGCCGATATGAAAAAGAAGTGTATCAGACATTAGTCTTGTTGCGCCACTGTTACGGGAACGCTCAAGGTATTCCGAGGCAGGAGAACGCCTGTCTTTCATATCGATGAAGCAGAGTCTGCAGTAACAAATCGGACATACCGTTCTGCAACTGCGACAGGATATGCATCCGCTGAACGCTTCGATCAGCCCCTGCAGACCATTGTACGCTTTCTGTAAATTATCCGTACTTTCTGTCCTGGTTATCTCCCGTTCCTGCCCTAGGCCGCTCGCCCATTCCTTCCACGCCGATGTATCCGACTCAGCCTTCATTCCAAGCGAATCGAGAAGTTCATCTCCTCGGGTCGTCAGGGGAACCACCATACTGAGTCCTCCATGGATTGCCAGGCAGAGATCGCCTTTAGATGTGAATTCGATGCACTGTCTGCAGAGGGGGCGGAGGGTATCAGGGTGGTGAAGATCAGGTTCAATTGTCCCATCCTCACCGTACTCGGAGAGGGGCACCGCACCCGGGCAGTCCATAGTGAGAAGTATGATATTGTCCAGGTTGATCTGTTCAAGTTTTGAAAGTTCGACAGCAGCTCTTGCTTCACATGGACGCATAACTGCCAGAAGTCTTCCGTCTGACGGAGACTGGGTGAAGGAAGCCAGTGCCTTTGCTCCGTGAACGGACATGACAGGAGGAAGAGGTTCAGCCCGCTCCAGGGCGGAAACATCACTGATGAGGGTCCATGGGAAAGAATTCTCAGGTCCTCTGGATGGAACCATCACGGAACCGATGATTCCACTGCCAAGGGCCTTTTCAACTATATCAATCAGTATGGAATTGATCTCTTTCCTGGATTCTGTATTACTCATCTTAGAAGCCCTGCCATCTGGTAGCGGATCTGGTCCGGCGTGAAATGCTGTGCCTTGATTGCTCCGGAGGGACATGCCGATGCGCAATTGCCGCATCCTTTGCAGAGGACACTGTTTACCGTGCAGACCAGTTTTTCCTCAAGGAATGATATTGCTCCGTAACCGCAAACCTCCAAACATGTTCTGCACCCGCGACAGAGAGTCTCTGAAATAACGGACGTTCTCGGCTCGGTCTCGACCTGCCTGCCGGGTATGAGAGATGAGAGTATCGTACCTGCCACCGCCTCCGAACGTGAAATGGTCTCTTTCAGGCTGCATAACCCTCCAGCACAGCCGGTTACATAAATACCGTCGATAAGAGTCGATACCGGTGCGAGTGAGTTATGCTCCCTGTTCGGGAAGCCATTCTCATCAGTTGAGATTCTCAGCATTTCAGTGATTTCACTGAACCCTTCAGCAGCAACTGCTCTGCCGCTTTCATCTACTGTGCATCCTGTGGCGAGAACGATTGATCCAACCCTTAATTCATCAGAGTCTTCTCCCAGCTTAATTATGAAGTTTCCAAAGAAACCAACGATCTCCTCCGGTTCACATTCGCTTATAACAGTGATCTCGCTTCGTCCTGCCACTCTTTCCGCAAGGTATTCGACAAGTTTTTCATTATCCTTATAGCCGCCGAGTGAAGAGCTTCTGTCAATAATCGTTATCATTCTGTCTGCGTCCGCGAGAATAAGAGCAGCGGACATGCCTGCAACTCCTCCCCCAATTACTGCAACTTCCGGGTTGCAGACAATGCTTGTTTTCGCCAGGGGCTTATGACGGCTGGTTCTGTTTATGGCGCCCCTTACAAGTTTAAGAGCCTTTACAGTTGCAGATTCTCTATCCGGTGTTACCCATGCTACCTGCTCACGAATATTCGCCATCTGCATCATGAAGGGGTTGAGTCCGGCTGTCTCGCAGACTTTCATGAAGGTTACTTCATGCTCACGCGGGGAACATGCAGCAATAACTACTCTCTCAAGCTTGTTTTCCGTGATTTTTAACGCCAGGTACTTCTTCCCGTCAGGGGAGCAAAGTAAACCATGGGTTTCCGCGAGTACAACGCCCTCGATCGTCGAAACTTCTTCAGCGATCTTCTCGATATCGATCCTTTCGCCGATATTAGGGCCGCAGCTGCATACGAAAACACCGGTTCTTGTAGAAGGCACTATTTCCCTCCCCTGCTGGCATCCGCCAGCACTCTGCCGACAGCGGCGGCGGCTTCGGTAACCGAAGAGGCTATGTCGAGAGGGCCACCTGTGCATCCCGCGGTGAATATCCCCGGAACAGTGGTCATAACTGACGAATGCTCAGGTTCAGGATTTGTGGCGAATCCATCACTTGTGCAATCAATGCCAAGAAGCTTGATGAATTTTGAAGTTCCAGTTGATGGGAGCATTGATGTGCCGAGCACAAGCAGGTCAGATTCCGCTGAGAAGGTACCTTCAGGCGTAGCGCATGTAATATTCAGTTTTTTACCGTCACAGATGGGTTGTACCTCAGGGAGCTGAGTGTAAAGAACAATATCAGCTTCTGCAGCCTGCCATTTCTGATGATACCTGTCCTCAAGACTATCGGGTGAGTATGACGCATCAAGAAATACAACAGGCCTGATATCCGGGAGTTTTTCCTTCAGGTAATGAAGGAATTTTAAAGAGTACATTGTATTGATGCTTGAGTGACTGCCCGTGCCGAATGCGTGAACTATTATCGCCGCTGACTCGGGCTTCAGCCCATCCTTTGTTACCAGCTCCCCGGATGTGGGTCCGTTCGAGGAGTAGTATCGTTCAAACTCCGATGCGGTGAAAACACCAGGACGGATTCCCCACTGGAATTTGTCAATCATATCTCCGGGAGAAGGTTGATAGCCTGTCGACAGTATTATGCCGGATACGGTTATCTCAAACTCCGAATCCACATCAGTATAATCTACCGCGGCGAAAACACATGCTTCAGCGCAAAGGCTGCACTCTTCATCACCGTTCCACCGGAGGCAGTGTTCCCTGTCTATCCAGGGGACATTAGGCAGGGCTCCGGCGCAGGGTACGGAGATGGCCTTTCTTTTCGACAGGTTTTCTTCGAATTCATTGTTGATCTCGATCGGGCAGGCATTCCAGCATTCGGCGCAACCGATGCATGCCACGGGGTCTACGCATGATGCCTGCTTACGTATCTTTACGCGGAAATCTCCGACCGAACCTTCAATGGAGAGTATATCCGCCAGTGTAACTACATTGATGAGATCGTTCCTGAGAACATCCTGCTGCATGGGTGAGACCATACAGGTAGCGCATTCCATCCCGGGGAATATATCCTCACAGCGGATGAGCCTGCCGCCGATTACGGAAGAGTTCTCGATCAGATGAACTCGCCTTCCGGCCGAGGCTAGAAGGAGGGAAGCCTTCATTCCAGCAACCCCGGCCCCTATAACGAGAACGTCAGCAGCCACTATAAAAGAGTTTCCTTCCCGGTAGGATTCGGGCCCAGCTTCCTTATCTTCTCGGTGAACTCCTCAACGACCTGCTGAAACCGGGCTCCCTCAGAGGCGGAAATCCAGGAGAGGCGTAACCTTTCGGCTTCGAGACCCAGGCTTTCGACTACTTTCTTCAGCACCGCAAATCTCCGCCTTGCGTAATAATTTCCCTTGTCGTAGTGACAGTCACCCGGGTGACATCCCGCGATAAGCACACCGTCCGCACCGCGGAGAAAGGCATCCGTCACCATTTCAGGGTCAACCCTGCTGGAACACATGACCTTAATCGGAACCAGGTTCGGGGACATTTTCAGCCTGCTTGTACCGGCAAGGTCTGCTCCTGCATAGGAGCACCAGTTACAGAGAAACCCTATGATACGTGGTTCGAAATCGTCCATTATCTCAGCTGACCAGCTGTTAGAACTGGACCTGTGCTTTGTGCCTGCCGTCTCCTTCATCGGCACAGTACAGCAGAGTTTTTCCGGTTCGTGCGCACCATGCCTTTATGTCAACAGGAAAAGATGGACAGTCCGCGAGAACCTCCAGCAAGTCTCCCGGCTGCATCTCTTTGGCCTTTATGGCTATTTTCAGTATTGGCTGTGGGCATTTGAGTCCAAGTGCATCAAGGATTTGAGAAGCCATTTATAATTCCTTTCGTATTAGAATGAGAATGTTGTTTTCGCGTCTTGAATGTCGGCCATGAAGCTGGTTGCTCCGCCTATATCGATATCATCTCTCAGGTCTTCAGCGGTTACGTCATGGGCTTCCAGGCCGAGCTCGCAAAGCATCAGGCGGCCTCCGAGAGCAATTATTCCCTCAACCAGATCCTTCATCGCAGGCATACCTTTTCCGGTCAAGCTCTCCAGGTAGCCTGGTTTCAGAGCTGGAACCGCTGCCGGCGTGAAGAAAATTATTACATCATCACCGGATGCAACGGCTGCGGAAGCAAGAACGAATGCAGGGTATAAATTGGATTTTTCAGATCCGTTGCAGACGAAAGCTACTTTCCCCATTAAGGACTCCTTCCGGGGTTATTTCCCCTGTTTGTTAAGGCGTTGGTTCAATGCCTTCTTGAATTTACCTCTAACGTCTTCGATGTTCGCTTCTGGCCACTCCCTGTCCAGGGTTTCCAGAACAGCTCTGACAAGATCGGGTTTGCGAAGGTAGTAGCATCTGTAGGATCCGTCGCAGTCCGAAGCAACAATTCCGGCATTCTTCAGAATTGTAAGATGCTGGGATATGTTGGGCTGCCTGACATCGAGTATCTCATGTATGGCTGTAACACACCTCGGATTCCTGAGCAGCTCATTAACTATCATTAGCCTTACAGGGTGTGCCATGGCTTTGAGTATCTGAGCATTCATGTCAAAACGGGTCTGCTCAGGTTTGTTGTCAGGAGTCATTTCATCATTTCTATGAAAGGATATTCTAATATTCGAATATGCAATCGTATTCGAATAGCATCCTGCTGTCAAGTTCAATTGAAACAGCAGGATTTTCCGATTCTCCCAGGAGATAAGCGCCAGGAACTCGGTTCCGCTGAAACCTGTTATTCCATGAAGACGGAGTGCGAAAAATAATACCGGGGATCAGGTCTGCTGATCCTTCCTGAGCAGTATGTCATCCTCGCTGAGAGACTTTCTTCTTGTCTCCTTGTCTTCGTACATGAGAGAATCAGCGCAGCTGAGAAGCAACCCGATCTGAGTCTGATAACAGAGTACAGTGGTATAATACCCCATGCTGAGGGATAGCAGGAAAGAAAGAGTCTTATTCCTGAGGATTTCTTCCAGCTGTCTGTTTATTCTCTCCCTGATTGATTCCGCAGTGAGCCCCTGGGTATCAAGGAAAAGTACCACGAACTCATCACCGCCCAATCTGGCTATGATGTCTGAATCTCTGAAGCTGCTCCTCAGTATTCTTGCAGTGGTTTCAAGAGCCTTATCACCCTCCGAATGACCCAGTTCATCATTTATCAGCTTGAGGTAGTCAAGATCAATGTAAAGAAGGCCAATTTTCGGTTGTTTTCGAAGGGAAGAATCAAGCAGTTGCTTGCCCAGTGTCATGAATCCGCGCCGATTGTAAAGACCAGTCAGGCTATCGCGGAGGGAAAGTTCAGTGAGTTTTTTTTCCAGACGAACGCGTTTGGTGATATCCAGAAACGAAAGAATGTAGGTTGGATCTTCGTCATCAGTATCCACGGTTATAGCCGTAGCATTTGCCATAAAAGTTGTGCTGTCCCTGCGCTGGCATTCTAACTCGTCGTCCCATCGACCTTTGTTTTCAATGGACTCCTTCAGATTATCAAAGTCACCCACGTACGAAAGAAGATCCGATATGTCCAGGCGGAGCATGTCGTTCCTTGAATACCTCCAGTAATTGAGAGCCTCAAGATTTGCATAGTCGATCATCCAGGAGCTGTTGGTTATGATCATGCCACTGAGTGCACTGTCCAGAGCACTGTTCTTTTTGATCATCTCATTCTGGTGGCGTTTTCTTTCGGAGGTGTCCCTGAAAGTCAGAAGGATGGCACTGAGACCGTTGCTGTTAACAAGACTTATTGTCATGTCCATTGATTTGAAGGAACCATCATTGCACTTCAGTTTCTGATCAAGAAATACACCGTCAAGAATTTCAGGGATGTCGTTTTTCAGGTTCAGGTGATCGACCTCCCCGTCATCCAGAAGAATCTCGGTAAGTTTCTTACCGATCAGATTAGAGCGTTCGTAGCCAAGCACTGCTTCTGCTGTATCGCTGACCCTTTGGATGTTGCCCGTAAGAGGATCAACAACCACAAGGATATCAACAGCATTCCTGAATACAAGCTCAAGTCTCTTAAGTTTGCGATTTAGCTGTGCGTTCCTCTTCTTAAGGTTTGCAACAGTATTATCGTTATCATCCTGATTGCCGTTTTGTGATTCGCTTTCGAAGCTGGATGCAGTTTCCAACAAAATCTCCTGTTCCTGGATTATGAACATGTAAAATAATCAATTCTGCCCGGAAGAGGAGTAGCTGCAATTTTCAGTTCAGCAGAAGAAGATTGCGATGAGTGGCAGGTTACACTCTAACTGCTTCCTCAGGGATGCTTCTTAGCATTGCCCTTTGAAGTTTTGACTGGATATCTTCCCTCGTTGATCTGCAGTTTTCTGTTGACGATCCCATCGATATCCAGGTTCAATTCATTAGCGAGAATGGTCAGGAATATTGCTATGTCGGCGATCTCTTCACCGATTGCAACGATGCTTTCAGTGCTGAGGTTTTTAGATTCATCGCAGGTTTTCCACAGAAAATTCTCAAGCAGCTCTCCAGACTCAATAGCAATTGCTTCCGCAAGGTTCTTTGGATCATGAAACTGCTTCCAGTCACGAAGATCACGGAATTCGAAGATCTTTTCTCTCAGCGTCTCGAGCATGATTCCCCCTGTTGAATGAAGACACAATTCAAATTGCCGTTTATAATTACATGCAGCTCTTATATAGTTTTCTCAGCACTGTTTAATCAACCTCAGGCACGTTTTGTTCAGTTACAACCATTTCGCCGTTGACAAGTTCTGTTACAGTTGAAACCAGTGAATCTGGACTCTTGAATTCCGTCTGATCAGCCCTGATCAGAAGCAGATGACCGTTCTCAATAATGTAGTACTCCGTTCCGTATATCCCCATGCCGTCGCGATGGAAGCACATTATCATCCTGTCCTCCTGAATGAACTCAGGTGAAACAAGATTACTTTCCTCGTATTCCCTCGAGCGGCAGAAGATCCCAGTTTCAGGATCGAACAGCCAGAAGTACCAGCAAGTATTCGGCCCTGCGGAGGGGGATTCCATAAGACGAAAATCGGTATAGCCGTCGAAGTTCATATCTTCCGCAATAAGGTAACCCTGAAGCACGATACTGTCGTAACAGTTCGCTTCAAGGTCATCGAATATATTCATGGTGTCTTCACCCAGTTGAGACACAGTCAGTGTGTGAGTTCGGCGAAACCCCTTGGCTGCATCAGGTGGACCCACCCAGTAGAGGGATATCTCGAAAGGCTCCAGATCACTGTGGACTGAAAGCGTGCATTGCGTCAGTCCCGGACTGGCAGCCGAATCAATCCCGATTGAATCGACGGGAGCAGATTCATGCTCTACCCGATGTTCATTTGCCACCTCCGCGTCAGGTTCCTCACCGCAGCCTGAGAGGATTATCATGATTAATAGTAGTGGGGAAACCATATTGAAAGATGCCATCCAAATCCCCTTTCTTGAAGATGTGCAACAAATTCTCAGCCATCGTAATGTCAAGCAATGTAAACCAGTACTACATCCGGGGCAAGCCCCCTGGATTGTTCGGGGATTATTCGGTATCCGCCTGAAGTCTGTTAGGAAACCGTGACACTGTTTCAATTGAAGTGTAGTATTGAAATGCAAAGTAACTCGGAGGAGAACGGAATCCGGGAGGTACAGAAGTGGAGAAAGTCGATGATAAGTAATCCTGTAATTGACACTATGATGAATCGGAAATCGATCAGGAAATACCGGGAAGAGCAGCCCTCAGACGATATGGTAGAAACCATTGTACGGGCCGGCCTTCAGGCCCCGTTCGCGATGCAGATGGGCAGTCTTCTCCTGTCCAGGAAACTTGGGCTCTGGGGCGAAGATCCGGAAGAGCTCCTCAAGAACATGGAAATGTGCGGATTCAGTATCTGCTCAGATAGGATTGATATGAAGGATTGATTATTTCTATAATGTTGATACTTCTGACCTATCAGAACTATTTTATGGATAATCCGGGATTGACGCCACTCGAGAGTATAAATATTGTGCCTGAGATTACAACCAAAAATTAGAGATATTAAAGATCGGACTCCACTCCATGCCGGAAGAAAAGGCAATCGGTGCAACTCGCTACGATAACACCGTTGTAATACACGGAGTTACAACTATTGCCGCAGCTCTTCTACTTGCGGTGCTCTCAGTCTTTCCGGGATTGTTCGATTCAACCCTTACATCCCGCATCGCGGTTTACCCGGTCTGCGCTCTTCTGATCCTCTACACAGGTAGAAAACACATCCCTGTCTGGGCAGCTGTCGGCGCAGCACTACTTTCTTTACTACCTCTGATGGGAATGCTTACGGCTGCCATCCCCATCCAGGGAATACTTCCTGCCGTGAAGTGGGTCTCCTTCGGTCTGCTGATCGCAGGAGCGGCAGGTATCGCAAGGTCGATAGGCTCTCGATCAATCTGGATTTCACTGATGATTGCAGCGGTCATATCTGCACTTATCGAAATACTTGTCAGCTGTGATCTTTCCTGGGGAAATACAAACAGGCCTGGAGCACTCTTGGCCGTCGGATTCGTAATAGCAGTAACAGGTGCGGGATTCAGAAGAGCCTGGATAAGGATTCCCGCGGCGATCCTTATAGGTAGCGCGCTCGTACTGACGAATTTTATTCTTGCATGGATAGCGGCAATTCTAGCTCTGCTCTGGTTCGTCTTGAAGCCGCATAAGAAACTTCATCCTGGAATTATCATCGGAGTTTTTATTGCAGGACAGATAATTGTAACGGCAGTTCCGGACATCACTCAACAGATTGCACCTTCACTTGAAATCAGATGCCGCACATGGCAAGCTGGAGCCGGCCAGTTAATGCGGAACTTACCGATGGGAACCGGTACAGGCCAGTCGCGACTGACCCTTTTCCAGGATGCCGGTACCAGAGTGCAGATACTTGCTGGAGATTCTGAGAAAAGGATAGATCACCTTCACTCTGAAATCCTTACTCCCGTGGTGGAATGGGGCCTCGGCGGTCTGTTTCTGGTCTGTATTGCGGGATGGCTGATCGTACGAAAAAAACGCTTTACTCCTTTTGAAGGCGCTCTTCTTCTGTGCATATGGCCTTTCGTAGCAGCTGATCTGCCTCTGGCAACTCCTCTTGGAACTCTGCCGCTCGCCCTGTGTATCGGCGTTATCCTTGACATACCAGGCAGAGGCAGGACGATCCGTATTCCATTGCCTGTAATACTTGTTCTAATGGTCGCCGCTCTCTTCTGGAGCATGATCATTGTCAGGGGCTACAGCCTTCTGGAGAGTGGCAGAGTGCTTGGTCTGTCGGGCACAGGATCAACCGGCAGCACTGCAATGACATTCGAGAGAGCCTCTTCATTCATTCCGTTCGAAGAGAGAACATGGCTATTCCTTGCCCAGGCTTATCTCAATGACGGAATGATACTCGCTGCCGGGAATGCTGCCGGGAAGTTCAACAGCATCTATCCTGCGTACTGGAAAGGATGGATGCTCCAGGCACTTGTGGAGACGGCATCTGGAAAGGACGAAGAAAGCGGCCGATTCATACCTGAATGCTCTCAGGGTTGCTCCAATAACCCTTCCTGAACGAAGTATTCTTGCATTGAACGCTGCAGCATTTCCGCCTGATGATATTCAGAGCCTGGTCATGGTAGGAGAAGCCTGCTGCGAGAGGGTATTCCTGCCGACACAGGAAACAGCGGAAATGGCTGTTATCCGAGCCGGCCGGCAGGTCACTATCGCTGAGTTACTGCCTGAATCAGAAAGAGTTCTTTCCGTAGGGTTACTTATCAGAGCTGCCGGAACCCTTTCGATCGTGTACGAGAATGGAATAGAAATAGCAGCTGATCCCGAGCTTATCCTGGTCAGGATTTACGATCTAGCTTTAATCCTCGAATCGGACAAGCTGAACAACGAACTTCAGCTTCTGTTTGCTGAATGATCAATCTATGGCGAGTCAGAAAACGAGTATTGACATTTTGGAATTAAATTCGTAAATATATTTACCTAGTACAATTAACTGAAAGGAGCCATCATGCGTTTTATGATTATGCTTATCTGCATAACCGGATGCATTCTCGCATCCAATGCGGACATAAGCCCGAATCCGGGTACACCAGGAGCAGCTGATGCTGACCTAACTCAGCTTGACAGCTTCGATATCGATGCTCTTGGAGGTTCCGGCCGTAGTGTTGGTGTCGGCTTCGATGGTACCAATTTCTGGGTGACCGATGCCGTAAATACCGGCGGACACCTTAAGATACTCATCATTACTGGCACCGGCCCCCACACCCTTGTCACCTCGGTCGACCAGAACGGCACTTCCGGCTGGGGTCTGCGTGACCTGTGCTGGGACGGCACCTACATGTACGGCAGCGAAAGCACTGTCATACAATACTACGATGCAACCTATGCGAGAGCCGGTTCTTTCACTCACTCAGCTGTCAGCCCCAACAGAGCAATGGCCTGGGATGGTACCTATTTCTACACAGCCAGTTTCGGCTCTGATCTCTACCAGGTAACCTGGGACGGCGTTTCCGGCAGCACCGCATCCTCCACAGTATGGTCCCCTCCAGTCGCCAACGGTGCCACATACGGAATGGCATATGATGCCGGTGGTAACTGCATGTGGGTTTCAACAGCTACCAATCCAGGCGACGGCATGCTCTACCAGTATAACATGTCTGGCGTTCTTATGGCATCCTACGATCTCACCCCTGAGTCCCCAACTTCTGGTGGATGTACAATGGCTGACTATACAGTCGATATTGATCAACTCTGGGTTCTCTCCCAGGGCGCTCCTGACATTGTGTATTGCTGGGAAACTGCTGTTTCCCTCGAAAGAGACACCTGGGGGTCCATCAAGACCGTATTCTAGGGCTTGAAAACAACTTTGAACAGACAGGGAAGGGGTTTGCGCCCCTTCCCTTTTTCAAACGTTATGTTGAATGCCTGCAGTATTGCATATTCCTATCCAGCATGTTTATGTATATATGCTTCATCAATGAAGAAATATCATTGAGCTCTATCGTAGTATGAATCAACAGGGAGGCTTCTCTTGAAAATATTTCTGACCTCAATCATGGCAGCGCTTGCAGTACTTGTTTTTCTTATTTCAGGATGTATCGGTTCTTCCGCCGTCAACGGTGATACCTGGCTTATAATTGTCGGAGCAGACACCGTAACTGTTGCTGAGATCGGGGACGCATGGAACAGAATGAATCAGGGTAATCGGGAATACATCACGAGAAGTGCTGATCCGGTCGGGCAGTACATCGTTACCTACACAAGGAAGCTCATCCTTCAACGGGAACTTGAGTCCGAAGGTTATCTGTCAGATCCTGCTATCATATCTATGGGGGATTCCTGGCTCAGGTTGATGACTGTCGGTGCAGCACTTGATTATTTCCTATCAACAGCTGAGGCGGCGGTTACAGCCTCCGATCTTCAGTTTTACAGAGATCACATCGGAAAAACCGTATGGTATACACTCAATCCTGGTACAGATTCTTCAGCCTTCCGCGGACCGGATCATCTGCCTGAACTCGGTTTTGAGCTTGCTCTTCATCTCGACACACTATCCATCGGGCAGGCCGGCAGCAGTGAATCGGGTATCATCGCAAGGCTGGATTCAGCCGTAGTAACAGATCCTGCTCTTGTTGCCGAGGCACTCGCAGACACCGCGCTCTGTATTCAAATGGCGACCGACCGCATCGCGCATGCCAGAAACAGACGGTGGTTGAATGGAGTCAGGAATTCCATGCTGGAGGAATACACGATTTCAGTGGATTCTGCTGCTGTAAGCAGACTTGTTGATTTTTATTCGGGAAATGGTGAACTGATCGATGAAATTGTTTTCGAGTCTGCTGTGGGTAGCTGGAGCGCAGCCATGCTGAGGGATGAAATAGACTTTCGTCAATCAAGGATGTATGTGCAGCCAACCTCATTGACCTGGCAATTCTATTTTATTGAGAACCTTTGCTTCAGCTTATTTCTTGCAGAAACGCTGCAGCAGGCAGCACCACTGCTCCTGGATTCACTTCGAACAGAGGCTGAATCCTATGTGTTCGATCTGGCATCTGAGAAGTTATATGACAGTAATGTCTCCTCCCAGGTTACCGTTTCCGAATCTGATATCGAGGAACAGTACAGCAATCTTGAAGAACCCTTCATCATAGAGGAGATGCGTTCGGTACAGGCTGTCATAATACCTGAAGAAAACCTGGATGGTTATCGGACTGCTACGGACAGTGGAAGTATTGATGATTATGTATTAACACTCAACGGAATTGCATATCTTGCAGCAGATTCAGCACAACCGCAGATTACCAGATTACTGAGGATGAGTGAAATTCCGGGTGGCTTCGGCAATGAGATATTCCTTATCGATCGCTCTGATACAACAAACTGGGCAGGACCGTTTGAACTGACTGAAGGCACAGGATATATCCTGTTCAGATTGATCGATGTCGTCCCCGAGAGAGAAGCCCTTCTGGAGGAGTCCAGGATTCCTCTTGAAATGATGGTTCGTAACAGACTTGAGGAAGAGGCAACCATCGCCTGGATGCAGCAGCTGGAACTGAAATACGAGCCCATGGTGAACGAAGAAGCTATTGAAAATCTTCCTGTCGACCCTGGCCTCTGGCCATCTCTTTAAGAAACCGGGAGGACTCTACTGTTTGTGTGAGCGAGAGTAGGAATTCGTATGGGCAGCCGGTAAATCAGCTAAGCCAACCGAGCAGAGGGCACAGAACCTCTCCGTTTCGGATCTGAACCTCAGGGATGAGTACAGATCAATATGCAGAACATGGATGCGGAAACCATTTCCCGATTTCTGATTTTTCTCAAATACAGATACTTTGTAGAACTTCTTTTCCAGTCTTGACAATGATTCAGGGAGTGTTAAACTCAGTTAATTACATATTCGGTTTGTCTAATATGCATATCCAATCGCTGTAATGTGGACTGAACCGGGGAAGGAGGAACGATGCAGAGTGATGTTATTCTGGATTGCAAGGGATTGTCGTGCCCTATGCCGATTCTGAAACTTGCTATGGCTATTAAGAAACTTGAGGTTGGAAAGGTCCTTGAAATGTACGGTACTGATCCTGGATCAAAGGACGATGTGCCAGCCTGGTGCAACAAAACAGGTAACAGTCTTCTTGAGATGGTCGAGGCCGAAGACGGGTTTACATTCTTCATCCGTCGCGAGAAATAGGTTTACTAGTGCTGCGTCCCATAAGTTTGTGACACTGTAATGGCAATAGATCTTTCTTCATGCGACTGATTCAGCTCTCTCTGTGTTTGCCTCTATGGTCTTCAGCAGCAGGTACAGAGCCTCTTCGGCCTTTCGCTTGACGAT
>JAUWMQ010000102.1 GCA_030613065.1 Candidatus Aegiribacteria sp.
TCGCCCAGATATTTTGGGCCTCTGTAAATATTTACGACAATCTCAGGTATAATCTCTTTTAAGACCGAAGGGTACATTCTGATATCTTCCAGATTACCGATGTCTACCCATTCAATACCAGTCTGCCAGGGATCGGGCAGCAGAGCTTGTTCAACGTGACGGATGGGAACCGCTAGAAAGATCAGCTCCGTCTGGTGAACATCCGCCTCCCACCGGGCGAATTCATGGTTTGATCCGATGTAATCCCTTGCCAGGATGAGTTCTCCCGGTTCCACAACCCACCCCGTCTCTTCCAGCACTTCCCTCTGCATGGCCTGCGACAGGGTTTCACCGAATTTCTGCCCGCCACCGGGGAGAAGGTAGAAGTCTCCCGTATCATCATGGTTCAGAGTTAGAAGGATCTTGCCATCTTTTACGATTACAGCTTTGCAGGAATTACGTTTCCTGCCCTTGCTGCCATGGGTTTCAAATGCTTCAGGCATATCAGAGATTCAACCCGATTATAAGGTAGAACTGCCATATGGCCTGACCTGCAAATACAGCCACAGCCGCGCCAAGGGCAAGGAAAGGGCCGAAAGGTATGGGAACTCTTTTGTTCCTTCCTGAGATCATTGCGGCTATTCCGGCAAGAGATCCCGCAAGGAAAGCTATGAACAACGCTATTGCTGTGGAAGAGGGGCCCAGGAAAGCTCCAATCATTCCTGCAAGCTTGATATCTCCCCAGCCCATTCCCCCCTGAAATTCATCAGTTTCGTCTTCATACCCCTCCGGGGCTATGGTATATCCCGGCCTTCGTTTCAATATGAGCTTGCTTACGATTCTTATAAGGAAGAAAAGTGAGAATGCCGCTGCAGCTGTAACCAATGAAGGGAGTAAACCCACTCCGCCTGGTACAAAGGAGAACGCCAGTCCGACTGCAATCCCCCCAAGGCTTACGCTGTCCAGGATTATCCAGTGGTCGATGTCTGTAAGAACCACGCATATAAGAAGTGAAATGAACATGGCATTCCTGAAGAACAGCCAGGTGAAACCGAATTCCAGAAAAACTCCAGCAAAAAGGAGCCCTGTAAGAAGCTCAACCATGGCGTACCTGATAGAGAAGCTGGCGCCGCAGTATCTGCATCTGCCTCGAAGGATGAACCAGCTTAGAACCGGGATGTTATCGTACCACCTGATTGCCTTTCCGCAGGAAGTGCACCTGCTGCCCGGACGGATGATGGATTCGTCTCTGGGGACTCTCCACGCTACAACATTCAGAAAACTCCCGACTGTCATTCCGAGGAGCAGGGCGAACACCAAGTGGATGATTACCATCTAATTACCTGTAACTTCCATTTCAATATAGCGTGCATATTTGTCAACGTTCGTAGTCTTTAGTATAATTCCTGCGTATTGGTGCAGGGAGTAGCTGTTTATATCACCACTGAACTTCAGTGGAGTCTATCAAAACGCAAATGTGATAGCTGATATTGGCAGTGTTGTTTAATTTAACTGAGGGAGCATTATGAAATATGCGCTTAGTCTTGTTGTTCTTGTAGCAACACTTAGCTTTGCCGGATCCGCCTTCTCCGGTGGCTGTGCGGAAACCTTTAGTATCAAGGGCTATACTAAAGTATGGGTCTACATGTTCGGAGCCGAGAACAGTGACCCTGCGAACAGTTTCAGGGGTTACAACTGGACAACTTTCCAGGCCAGGCTTAACGATAACATCTACGCATGCTTAGGTACTCATTTCAAAACCTGGAGTGGTAATAAAGCAGTTCAGGTAGCTGACGTGTTCTTAAACATGAATATAATCCCGGAGCTGTCGGTAAAGGCCGGTCAGTTCAGAGTTCCTATTGGCTGGGCATTCAACTGTTCAGGCGGCGGGATATATTTCCTCGACAGGGCTTACTATACAACTACAACCGAATTCAAGAACTTCAGTGGTCGCGATATCGGTGTTCAACTTCACGGCCAGTTTGACATGGTCGGCCTTGACGTCGGTATTTTCAACGGTACAGGAGCCTATACCGACGCTGATACATCTACTAACAAGAAAATCGCTGCTCTGCTTACCGTCGATGCCACAGACTGGCTTACCTTTGCTGGTGGTGTTTCGATGATTGGTCAGCCCAAGCATGACGAAACAGTAGAAATAGTGCCTGATTCTTTTGTCGTTGTAACTGTCGAAGAATGGTCCGCCACAGGAATAAACGCATACGCACTTGTTGACTACCCGCTTTCGGAAACCGCCGACCTCATCTTCCAGGGTGAGTTCCTTCAGGCCGGATACGCCGGACCGGAAGTAATTAGTGGTGAATGGGAAGCCGGAATGACTTACAACGCCTTGCTCGGAGTTAACATCGGTCTCAACAACAGCTTCCTTACGGGCATCATGCCTGCCGTACGCTACGAGAGCCTCAGTCCTTACGAGTTCGTTGTAGTCGGTGCTGATGCTGCAGAGGACAACATAACTGTTATCGATGGTTGTCTGAACTGCTACCTTACCGCCAAGAACGACATCCAGATTGGTGTTCGTAACGTCAGTTACGAAGACGCGGATATGGATGGTTACATGGACATGTACCTCGGCTGGAGAATGAACTTCTAGGAACTCCGGTTACATTTTCATAAGAATGGGAACCCGGCTAATACCGGGTTTCCTCTTTTATATTTGCTGATATAAACAATATACGCGTTTCTGGAAACAGTTCATACAACTTGCATTTACTTTCACTATCATTATACTCAGAATTACGAGAATTCGAATTCAACGGACAGGAGGAGATTGTGAAGATACTTTCAGTAGTTCTACTGGTCATCTCAGGTCTTTGTCTTGGTAGTAATGCGTACATTTACAATTACGACCAGATAGACCTGATCTGGGATCCGGCCGTCGGTGATTCCATCGATACGGGATACTGGGTGGAACAGACTTTGATCAGTCTGGGGGATAATGTCGATTCTGGAACAGATCTCCCCGCAGACCTTAGTTCCTACGATGCCGTGTTCATGATGATGGGGATGTACACCTGTTGAGGCGACGACAATATAATCGCTCCGGCGGAGCGGGCAATTCTCATTACTTACCTTGAAGCCGGCGGAGGAGTCTACTTCGAAGGCAATGATATCGGTTACAGCAACAAAGGATACGATATATGGGCATATACCGGGCTCACTTATGCGGGGGATGGTTCTCCCGCTACAACCGGTAATGTTCAGAGTATTACTGGTTTTGGAATATCAAACGGAATGGCATTCGATTATCCCTACAAATCCGAGGCTGACGGTTATGTAGATTTTTTCACTGCTAACGGAGGAGAGATCCTCTTCGAGAGCCAGGAGGGTTACGGAAGAGTCGGGTGTTCCGGATATTTCAACGATTACAGAACCATTACATCCTCGGTGTTCTTCAGTGTATTAGAAGAAATCTCAGCTGGAACCACAAGAGAAGAACTTATGACAGTCTATATGGATTACCTTACCGGGGCGACAGGTATTTCTGAAGGCGGTACAGAGCTGCCTCCTGTAATCATTACTGTGGCTAATCCAGTCATGGGCTCATTCAACGCGGTTATTGAACTGCAGGGATGCGTTCAGTGTGACCTCGGATTATTTGATTTAACCGGCAGAAGGATAGGAAACTTCTATTCCGGCACACTATCTCAGGGAACACATAACCTGAATATTCCAGGCACCAGTATTTCTACGGGAACCTATTTTATCCATGGAACAGTTGGAGAGCAGGAGGTCAGCCTGCGTACAGTTTTCCTGAAATAGCAGTTCTCCACTAATAGAAGGAAGGGGCGCGTTTTAAGCGCGCCCCTGTTGCTTACTGTTGATTTGTGTGATTTACCTTTCAGGCATTACATAAAGAACCATGGTTACGGAAGTACCGGGTTCGGGAATGAGCCCCCAATCAGGTCTCATAACAGGGACCGGTTTGCAGCATGGTCCTGCATTATTACATACAAGACCTCCGGAGCAGTCCTGCTGACAGACAAGGCACCCGTAATTAACTTCCTCGTTAAGTTCATTCGAACCATGGTAGACGTAGTGAGGGGTGAATTCCTTTATCACTTCCTCACCGTTCCGGCCAATACCCTGTTCCTCGAAGAAACGCTCGAATGCAATTTCCCGCACATCACCGTTCTCATCCATCCACCTCACAGCCACCATCACTTTTGAACCGTCCAGGTAATCCTCCCATACGGCTTCTTCTGCCTGCATACGTTCTACCGCATAAGCAACAGAAAACTGGTTGAAAGCCGTTGCTCCGGCTGCTTCCAATGCTGCGTTGCACTCACTGTTGGGAACCTCTGTCTTGAATATGAAATGAGGATCATTCCTTCCATCAGAACAACCTGACCAACCCTGGGTTCTCTGGCTGAATTCTCCATCCATTCCGGGACTGCTGTCGTTCCGGCAGACTGTGCAGCCGATAAGAACGATATGATTATCCGGAAAGACCTGTACCGCAGTCCAGTCATCCAGCAAAGTATCGTAAGGTCCGGTTCCTGTCGCGACAAGGCAAAGCGATAGTATAAATCCCAGCATTATTCTTCTCCTTATGTTTGGTTATTCTGCTTCCTGGTTTCTGTTACTCTCAATGATCTCTCTGAATGCCTCCATTCTTACTTTAATCTGTTCTCCATCTTCTTCTGAGTAATCACACACAATTTTGAGTGAAGGAATCCCATTGTCCTTCAGCATACCATCAAGAGCACCGGCCTCTACATTAAAACCATGACAGAACTGCAGGATATTGTGGATTACAGCTTCAGCATGGAATTCTTCGATTACGTTGCTGATGTTGTCGAAACGTTCCGTATTGGGTGAGAAACACGGACAGTCGATCTTGAAATACCGCTCGGCAATAGCTTCAACCATTTCATCTACAGTATCCAGATCTTCCGGGACCTGATCCCTGTAGTATCGGATGCCTGTGCATGATTCATCCGCTACGACCTGAAGACCTGACGTTTCAGCTGCCCAGTGAACCTTTGCATACCCCATCGGAGAAGGGGTACCAGCGAAGAGTACTCTTACTCCATCTTTATCGTAAGCTGATATTCCTTTATCAGCTCTTGTTGCCAGCTCTGCAATAAGTTCATTGCCTGCGTTTATGAAATTGTCTATATCCATATTCAGGGCGACCTGCGATACAAGCAGCGCATCCAGGCCGCTGATGGGAGGTTTCCGCAGTTTTCTGTATTCACTGATCTTCTGCAGCACAGCACGTTTTTGATTACACTTCTTGATCGATTCTCTAAGATTATCTGCGGTAACCTTCACGCCGGAGATCTTCTCCATATCCCCCGTGAATTTTTTCACTTCTGAGATCCAGAGTACCTTATCTTCTTTGTTCTTCTTCTGGGGTACTTCCATTGAAGGAATACCGAAAAGGTCCCAGGTTTTCTTCTTGGCATCACAGGTGGTCTCGCCCAGAGGATGCTCTTTCAGAGTTTTGTACGGACAGGTACCGCTGAGCGCCATGCCGAAGGTTGATCTCACCAATGGACATATATCCCTCGGAAGCATCTTATCTGCATAATCAACTGACCATCCAGAACCGCCGCAGAGTGGTATTGCCAGGACGCTTGCTGCCAGCGCTATTTCGTCAGGTACATATATGCAGAAAGTGCCTACTGATTTACCGCCGTTGTTGCGATAATCCAGAATCTCTGCTACTCTCTGGCCGTGACTGTCATGCAGCGCGCGGTCGAAAAGAGCCATGGCAGCGGGGCGCTTTTTCTGCCAGAGATGTGTCTTCTTGAAAATTCTGTTGTTGCTTTCCAGGAGTTGATCATGAAGTTCAAGATTCATACCAAGACCGGTCCACATCTCCCTGAGTTCAGACTGAGTAAGCCTTTTAATCATATTCGCCTTTCTGGAATCAGTATCAATATCCTGGTCAATTCCTTGTTGATCTCAAGCAGTTTGTCTGATTCCGAACTGAACAGGTTTCTAATGACTTAGTTGATCTGTGCATATTAATCGAGTTTACCTCCATTCCCTATGCTGTTAATTGAAAGAGCAGGTTCGCATCTTTCAGCGGCGATTATTGCCGCTCCCAGTGCACCAGTTATCTGGGGTTCGGGGGGCACGAGTACTTGAAAACCTGCTTCCTTTGCGAAGGCGGATCGTACACCGGCTATTTTTGCCACACCGCCCGTGAAGACAATATCTCGAACAATCTGTGTTCTTCCAGCCATGGATACCGTTCTCTTCGCTACTGCATGGAAAATGCCGTTCAGTATAGCAGAGACTTCGCAGCCTCTGTGAAGAAGTCCGACGATCTCACTTTCAGCGAATACGGCACACATGGATGAGATATCAACCCTTCCATCTTCGGGGGATATGATATCGTTCATCTCAAGGACAGGGATTCCAAGCACTGAACCCGTCATCTCGATGAATTTTCCAGTTCCCGCAGCGCATCTGTCATTCATTACGAAATCAATCGGCCTGCCGTTTTCATCAAGTTCGATCAGCTTTGAATCCTGCCCGCCGATGTCTACTACAGTTCGTGCGGTTGGAAAGATGGCGGATACTCCTCTTGCGTGGCAGAGTATCTCAGAAACGGATCTGTGTGCCGGTTTGAAGTAATTTCGTCCGTATCCGGTAGACACAATACTTGATACATCAGAGGGATTCAGATTCACAGCTTCAAGAGCATTTCTGAAAGCGGTTTCACCGTTCTCTGAAGGAGCGGTTCCCGTGTCCTCTATGAGTGAAGACAGTATTTCCTGATTTTGAAGCAGAACTACTTCAATTGACCTCGCACCGATATCCACGCCGCAGGTTACAGTCGAATTTCCTTTTCTCATGATATGAGAGGAGAATGTCAGATATTACACATCACTGCCGCTTGAAGAGAATTGGTTGTCAGTACAGATCCATCCAGGATCTGCGGATGACAGTTCAGGTTTGTGATATCATAGAAATCTGATATTCCCTAATGTCCCCCTCCTTGATAGAATGAATCTGCTGATAATTATCCTTGGAAGTTATCTGGAATAATACTTATAACCGGATTGCAGTCAATGTGCCGGAAAACTTACTGATTGAATCCACCGCTTCGATAAGTATATGTTCTCACAGGAATTATTCCGGCTGTTGCATCGCATTGCCCGGTTTACGATACTACGCAGTACAAAAACCATGGAGGCGGTTATGAGCAGAAAGAGTACAGGATACCTGGATCCGGAAGTTCACGGGAGATTCGACAGGCGGAAAACCGTATTCTTCCGCAGGGGTATTTTCACCGGTTTCGAACACTTAAGGCCTGATATTCTGGATCCGGGCGAACCTGAACTTCTTGAAATGGCTGAGGTCAGGGCATCCTGGGCATTGCATGATAACTATCCGGGAGCGTTCCGTGATACACTCCTGGGGAGCCGGAAATTGATTCATAACCATGCCCCGTTCAGGTACGAGTTTGCGGATCCTGGAGCCGCAGCGGAGAATATTTCAGAAGTAACAAAAAGGTTCGGAGCATCACTGATTGGTATTACTGAACTTGATTCAAAATGGCTCTACAGCAATGAGCGTACCGGAAATCCCGTAACACTTCCGCAGAACGCTGTATGGGTTGTAGTAATGGCAGTTGAAATGGACAGGGCATGTATATCCAGATCTCCCGCTTTCAGTGCGGCAGCAGAAATTGGAAGAGGATACTCGAAGATGGCAGCCCTTGCGGGTGCCATAGGGGAGTACATACGGCTTCTGGGTTACTACGCACGCTCCTGCGGTAATGATACTGCTCTCAGTATCCCCCTGGCGATGGATGCGGGCCTTGGTGTGCTGGGGCGGAACGGCCTGCTGCTTACAAAGGAATTCGGACCCAGGATAAGGATATGTAAAGTAATAACCGACCTTGAACTAGTGCAGTCACCGAATGAATACCCTTCTTCAGAGGAAGTATGTGCAGGCTGTACATTGTGCGCCGAGGCCTGCGAAGCGGAAGCGCTCAGCAGTTCCGAAAGCCCCACATGGGATATACTCACCGAATCGAATAACCCCGGAGTTCTCAGATGGCAGTTCAATCCTGAAAAGTGTTTCGATTTCTGGCTTGAGATCGGCAGAGACTGCTCCAACTGCATAGCTGCATGCCCGGCTGCTTCCAAGCTCAATAAACTGATGTGTTAACCTCAACCCCCCGGACCCATCGCCAGAATGGAATGAGTTTTGCAGTTTTCCCCTCAGGAAGTCTGATAGTATTCTCCTGATCGTAAGTAACGATTACTCCCGATCCGATATCAAAGAAATCCATAGCTTCCTGAAGCCCCCCGAGTTCTCTTTCCATATTATCTCCTTCAAGATGCCAGCAGACCTGAATGCACTTGTAACCAGAATCCTGATCCTCAATAACGAAATCGCATTCTCTGCGGCTGGAAAAATACCAGGGTGATCCGAACCGTCTTAACTGGTTGAAAACAGCTGTTTCAAGTAAATGCCCTCGATTTGGAGATAGGTGAAAGGCAACCGCACCGCTCAGACCGTTATCCACAGGATAGACTTTTCGAGGAGCCAGCAGGCTGCGTTTTAGAGACCAGTCAAACTTATTCATCTGGAACAGAAGATACACATCCTCCATATAAGAAATATATTCCTTCACGGAGGTTGAGCTTCGAAAACCAAGCTGTTTTGATAATTTACCATAGGTGATTTTCATTCCTGGATTCGACATCAGAAACTGAGCAAGCTCACGGAAAGCCTGTCGTTCCTGAATGCCGTATCTGGCTATGATATCACGGTAGATGATATCACGATATGTCTGCTCAAGAAGTTCTCTTCTGGCATGTTTGAGGAATTCAGGAAACCCACCGTTGAATATGTATTCCTTACTCAGTTGTAGAAGCTGGGATACTGAATCAGTTGACTCATGTATCCGCTTGATGCCTCTGAAATCAAGAAACTCATTAAACGAAAACGGAAACAGTTCCTGGCGGATATATCTTCCTGTAAGATGGCTTCCGAGCTCATTACTAAGGAGCGAGCTGTTGGAGCCTGTTACAACGATGTTATATCCCAGATCATGGAGTTTTCTTAGATAGCGTTCCCAGGCTGGAGCCAGTTGAATCTCATCAAAAAGAAAGACTGATGACTTTTTCGCTTTGTTGAAAATTGTCAGCAGAATATCGTAATCAGATTCCTTAAAACCCGCGAGCCTTAAGTCATCGAAGTTAATGTAATTGAAATCCGATCCGAAACATTCAGCTATCTGTCTCAGAAGTGTTGATTTGCCGCATCTTCTGATACCAGTTACGGCAACTATCCGATCAAGATTCAACCGTTCTCTCCAGGATACTTCTCTGGGAGTACCAGTATCCTTTGACAGTAGTTCGTCTCTCTGATCATTGATCAATCGTTCAAGAAATAGTGTCTCCATACCATCACCCCCAAAACAGAGTATGTAGCGCAGAACCAACATCGTCAATGCCGGTAAAGAGTATATAACCAACATTGATGATATTGGCATATCATCCCTGCATGATTTATACCCCTGCATAGTGCCTTATCCTGGAGTAGGGAAAGGAAAATATGACCGCTTGACACACTGTACTACTGTACTATGATAGTAATACAGATGATGAAATGAGGTGGTAATGTACAGTATCGATTCAAGGTCAGCAATTCCGGTTTACGAGCAGCTTAAAAGGCAGATAGTGCTTCGTATTGTTTCAGACAGACTTGATGAGGGGGAGAAACTTCCCTCCATCCGGGAGCTTGCAGCAGCCCTGAAGATAAATCCGAATACGGTTGTCAAGACCTACAGACAGTTGGAAACAGACGGATTCGTTGCTTCGCGAAAAGGGCTTGGAGTATTTATCAGTACTGAAGCCAGGGAATTGCAGGGTGATCGAAATGAAATTTTCAAAGAACTTACCGATGACTACATTTCCAAAGCAGGTGGACTTGGACTGAAAGCAGATGAGATCATGAAAGGTCTTTCTGACAGGCTGAAAGGAGAGATCGAATATGATAAGAATGAGTAATCTTTCTTTTGCCTATGGCGAGAGGGAAGTCCTGAAGGATTTCAATCTGGAGTTAAGCGCGGGAGAGACGGTAATGATAACGGGCCCCAACGGTATTGGAAAAAGCACGATTCTCCGATTACTCGCGGGGGTTCTGATACCTCAAACGGGAGAGATCGATCACGGTTATCCCCAAGGGACAGACCCGAGACTTAAAACTGCATTCCTGCCGGACAGCCTCAGCTTCTATAGAAGCATGACACCTCTGGAAGCGGCGAAATTCCATGCGGGAATATTCGGTACCGAACCATCAAGCCTGGAACTTGCGAAGAAAGCGGGAGTGGACGTAAACAGACATATTTGTGAACTGTCAGTCGGTCAGCGCGTGCTTGTGCAGATGGCAATAATTCTGTCCACCCGCCCTGAGCTGATACTTATAGATGAAGTTCTTCATTCCGTTGACCCGTATCTCCGCGATATCCTTTTCAGGGAACTCATCGAAGTAATGGAGAATTCGAGCCCAACTGTTGTTATGGTTAACCTGAATTATCATGACATAGAGCATCTTGCGGACAGGGTGATATTTCTGGGATCTGATGGAATCAGGCTGGATGAATCCGTAGATGATCTGAAGGCAAAAACAAGAAGAATAATCTCAGAAGAAATATCCCCTGAGTACCCAGTACTGCTCACAGAAAATGTCATGGGTAAGAAACATCACATCGTTTATCCGTTCGAAATGAGGAGCGGAGAAATCACCGATGAAAACCTCAGGGAAATGGACCTTACAGAGATAATGACAGCTTTTATGGGAGGTGAGTACGGTGTTTCGTAAAGAGATGGCAGAGACACTCAGACAGACGGTTTTCATTATGGCATTTTTCATTCTGATCCCGCTGCTTTTTCTGACGGACCAGGCAGTCTTCAAAACCGGTCTTACCTTTCTGGAGTACATGTCAAACGGGCTGGATCTGTTTATCCTGATAAT
>JAUWMQ010000097.1 GCA_030613065.1 Candidatus Aegiribacteria sp.
ATCTGTTTGAAGTGTTACTGTATCACTGATAGAACTCTCCCTGATCATCCGGCCTGACAGGTCCAGAAGGTATACATTATGACTGGTCGAGATATCAGAGGTGATACTCAGAATAAGATTATCATGGAACGGGTTGCCTTGAATCTGGAGCACTGATTCAATCATTATTACAGGAGGATCATCTTCAACGCCTGTGCCCGTATCGTAGGTTGGATAGAAAGGCGGACCCGCAACGAAAAACCTGCTATCGAAATCCCATTTTAGAAAGAAACCAGAGGTTTGCCCGCCCCCGCATGCGGTCCATCCTTCTTCAGGCAGCTGGATACCTCCGTATATGGTAAAATCAACAGCAGGTTTGGGTTCAAATGGGTTTTCAGCCTCAAAGATTCCGCTGACACACAGGAAGGCCCCGGAACAGATCATATCTTTTTCAGTCTCGATGCTCCAGATGCCCTCCCATGGTTCAGATAAAGGAGTATCCGCTATAAGCATATCTCCATATGCGGTGATCAGTCCCAGCATACCTCCTGTTAGAGGTTCGTACTGGATATCCCCCATGAAGTAGACGTTACCATTGCAGCCCAGTGTCACAGGTACGGTGATGCCGGTGCCGCTGTCCGGTGGCATGGACCTGACATAAATGGCATTAGTGGGTGCGTTGTCAATCCATATGACAGGTTCCTGGAGGTCACTGATGCAGTAAGAGACTATCTCGCCGTCAAAGGTTTCCCTCAGGTGGATGCTGTCCGATTCAAGGATCACGCGGGTACCTGAGGACGGGTTGGCTAAAAAGAGACCATAATTTAATGCAGCATAGTAGGTGTCCTGCCAGTTCACCTTGTCGGGTCCGAAGGGAATTGAGTCCGCTCCGATGTTGAACCATGGAGGTCCCTGGGACATCAGCTCGTACGGTTCCACCCATAGTTTTGTTCCAGGCGGGTGAGGCAGGGTTGATGAGATTATCACAAAAGTATCAGGCAGAACAGTGTATATGGAATCCGATGCGCTGGTCAGTGTGTAGAACCAGGGGTCGTTATCGCGTCCGGGAGTATTGCTTATGATCAAGAGATCACCATTACACCTGAGCGGTCCGTTCATAACAAAGCCATCCCCAAAATAGCCATTAGAATCGTCCATTAAAAGTGCATAATCAGAATACGATCCTGAATCAGCGATCACCGTAACGGTTATCATAAGTAACAGAATCAGTGAAAAGAGTGAAGATCGCAACATATCTCCTCCGTTGTCACCAGCCAGCGATATCGCTTCATTTACCCTCTCATTGAACTAATAATGAAGTAATCAATTCAATTCGACAAGTGTCATCTGAATTCGCTACCTGCGGGAAGAGCCACCGATATCAGTCATCACGATTGAATCAGGGCCAGGGCACGGAACATCAGCTCCGTGCCCATCAGTTACCTTATGTGAGCCCTGTGAGCTGAGGCCAGGGCCTTATCAGCTTCCGTAGCTCCGAATATCCATGTCATGCGGAATCTTCTCTTCCGGTCATGACCGCCGAACACCGAGAAGTGACAACCATCCTTTCCGAAGTCATCACAGAAGAAGGTCCCCTCTTCCCCGGAATAAACCTCAACGAAGGAGTTCTCCCGGCTTACCCGGCCCCATTTACCCATGTCAGCCCATGCTCCGGAATGATCACGTCCCTGGGCAAGACCGGGAAAGCTATCGCTGGTAAGAATTCCGTAATCAACGGTCCCTCCAGGCTGAATGAAGCCCCTCAATTCCAGCTCTCCATTATGATAGGCGCCGGACAGAGCCACACATTCAAGAACTGTGCGAAGCACAGGAACACCTGGTACCAGCCCGAGACTCCACTCCAGTCGCAGCGAGCCGTACTTCTTATGATTAACAAGCCAGGTCATCCGCCAGCCCATTTCGGTCAGTCCGCCTGAAATTCTCTGGTACTCCTCTATCTCCGGTTTTTCGTTCTGCAGTGGATAGGGATTCCCTCTCTCGCCCGTAATTCGGGGATGTATTCCACCGAACCAGGGCTTTTCCCATGCGAACTCGGATGGTTCAGGATGCGAGGAGAGCAGATATTCCACTCCATCCAGTTTAAGAGAGTACACATGACCGCAGGCAGAGGGGTCTATGAGAGCCTTCACCCTGCCATTGGACAGGAAGAGACTATCGGAATCATCCCTTCCGGCGTCAACCATTTCCCCTGCTTTCACCAAGTATACAGGCATTACAGTTGATCGCTCAGCAAGGGACATGCTCATGTCAACAATTCCTTTCCCTGTCAGCTTACCCGACACGGAAACACCCTGACGTACTTTCCCGGAGCAGATCTTCCGGGAACCTGCGTCAATCCTGGCCTCCCGTTCCCCGTGAAGGGGATGGCTCAAAGAAATTTCCGTGCCCGAAGCCATCACCGGCTCAAGGCTGTGCCTGAGGAATGCAGTTCTCGCCCGCCAGTCTCCAATGTTCCAGCCAAGGCTGGAAGCCCTGCGCATGAGACTATCCACTCCACCCTGGGTGTATAACAGTCGGAAAGGTGGTGATGTTAAAGTCTCTCCCGGAGCAACATCCACCTCGGGGGTACCCGGCATGTCGTACTCCAGCTCTGTCCACCCTGGGAAGTATTTCATGATGGATATTCCCGAGCCTGTAACGCCGGTCCATGGGGCAGACAGCCCGGACGCGGAGTTGGAAAGGTCCTCTTCCCAGTCCGGTACCTGGTTGTACACCCTGGGCTCAACCATCAAACCGTCCGCAAGCGGTATCATGTCGCTCTTGGGTAAAAACACGTTACTGAAACCGCTGTCGGCACGGAAAAGTACCTTCTGCACTTCTTCGGAACCGTTATCGACACCGCCTCCGGTCTCGGCATACCCGGCGCTATCCAGCCGCGCGCGCACCCAATGCGTCATTCCCGGCCTCGAGGGCCAGGATGTCCTTGCCGTTACCTGACCGTTGTCCAGTTCCAGACTGTACGTCTGTCTGGGCAGATCGGAGTTCCACAATACCGGCGGCCCGGCATCAATGAAGAACCGGCCCAGCTTCCTCGGGCGGTCTCCTTCACCACGGCTCCACATGGAGGTGTAGGCACCCTTCCGGGCAACGGTAAGCACCACATCACTGCCCACTATCACAGCCGCCTTCCGTGTATCCAGCACCACGGGTTCAGCGGAGTATACTCCCACTGCCAGCACCACTGTTTCAAGGTAGCCCGTTTCGCCCAGCTGCAGAGAAAGAGTATGAATACCTCTATCCATACAGGGCAGTGTAACGCTGCAGCTCTGGTAAATTTCGGATACCAGGGGTATCTGTTTTTCACAGAACTCCTCCTCATCAACGGCCCAGCGGAGTAGCACGGAGGACACCTGTGCAAGCACCTTCAGGTCCAGGTCCAGTTCTGCGGCCCCCTCAGCGAGGAACCTCACAGGAGGAGAATGCAGAGCAACCTCTTCCACTCCGTTCACACCAAGGCCCAGCTCAAGCTTAGGGCTTTCAATACTGACTTTAATACAGTCAGCCGGTTCGTAGGGCGTTTTGGCGATCCTTACCGGCAGGGGTTCCACTAAAGCGGTATCGAGTGCGGTCTCATTGCACTCCATGGAAATGCCGCAGTTCACGCTGACGTTTCCCGTTTCAAAACCCGTACCCGAAAGTGTTACTTTATAGGATCGTCCTACGAAGTATTCACTGCCCGAATCAACGGTCAGTCCAGCGCTGAAACCGGGGTACTCCACTCGCGAAAGCACACGTCCACTCTTATCGAATTCCGCTGTGAACTTTTTACCATTCCTGCGGAAAACGTACGTGAAGATATCCCTTCCGGATTCGGTCTTCTCTGCATCCTGCTCTACGAGAAGTGCTCTCTCAAAACAACTGTACCAGTCCTCCCCCTCAAGAAAATCAAGGAACTCCTTCATTCCCAGCAGAAAAGGCATGTAGTTCTGCATATACACCATCGTCTCCGGCACCCAGAAGAATCCGGTCTTCTTGTAAAGAGGCACAGCCTTCATATTGGCCGGCCAGGTATGCAGATCGATACGCTTCATACCGTGCTTCACCGATCTGGATACCGAGTCAAGCAGCAGGGCTTTCCCTATTCCTCTGCCGTGCGAATCGGGCACCACATTGATAATGTCCACATACGAGGCATCGGGTTCGCCTCCATACGGGCTGGTTCTGCAGAAGCCCACAACTCTGTCTTCAATAAGCGCCAGGATGGTGAAAAGCCTTCCCGAGCTCTTCTCATCCTGCATAACCCTGGAAGCGGTTATATCAGACGCTCCGAAGAAACCGGGCGGCCAGCCGGAAAGGCTTTCATTCCACATGCGGACAACTCCGTCCACATCGGAATCGCGATAATCACGATAGACAATTAAAGGATTCATATAACCTCCAAAATAGGCTCTCTCCCGCCCGCATGGAAAACGGTAACAGAAGAGTACCGGCTGAAATACACCTGTACACTTATGAATTCATGAAAACCGGCAAGGACACCCACCATGAGTACAACGTTTCTCGGACGTTGCGCGGTTTCCAGGCCTGACCTGCTATGATGTTTGAGGAATTCTCAGAAATCAGAGATCAATATCAAATACACATTTGTAAATGAACAGGACCGGGATTTCTGATAGAGGAAGGCTAGGAAGCCCGACACCCCTGCCGGTTATAGTTATTTTGAACCATTACTACCTCCCTTCCATGATGCCGATTGAGTATCGGCGGTTGATTGAACTGATAGACAGTTGCAAGGTGGAATATATCAACCTTTCGATCAATATGACAAATTCATTACAAAAGCCGGGAGAGCGGAAATTCCTTAAGTAGCTGTCGCTGATATGATAATAATAAATTTATTCATTATTCATATATATATTACGATAATAATGCTTGAATGCAAGACCTGACCCTAGAGAATCATTGCCTTTTCTGTCTCAACGTCATTGGGAGTATCAAGCCTCACAAAATACGAACCCTCTTCCAGGCCATCCAGACAGAAATTGTAGTCTCCCGATTCCAGGATTCCTTCGAATATCTCTTCATGAAGCCTGCCTGATACATCGAAAAGCTGGAGTCTGAAATGACCTGATTCAGGCGCATGAATATGTATGCTCAATACTGAAGCCGGATTGGATACTACTTCCAGCATTCCTGAATTCTGCATGCCGGGCTGACCGCCTTCAATTCCTCCCGGATACCATCCGTCTATCAGGACATATTCCAGTTCGGGTGTTACAGCGGGGTCCGTGGTACTCAGTATGGCTCTATACTGAAGCAGGAGAATTGTATCGGGCAGTATCGCTCCGAGGTAAGTGCCTGATTCCGTTATCGGATCGGTCCATTCTCCCATGTCACCTGGAGACATCCCTGTTCTCAGCTGAAAGCTGATCGAAGTGCTGTCAGGTTCATTCGAGATCCACTCAATGTTACCCCATTCAATCTCCCAATCTGTACCCATCGGTATCCACGCAAGAGATGATTCGAGAGTGCCTGTATCAGGGTAATCCTTACTATCCGCAAAATCGCATGCTGAATTCCACTCCTGCAGCAATACAGCTTCCAATGCTATGCTGCCCTGTGTAGACCAGTCTATTGACTCGCTGGTCCAGAAAGTATCATCAAAATAGTAAAATGGTCCCTGTATTCCCGGCCCTCCAGACCAGTCGGTCTGTTCGAGCATCTGACCCATTACTGCTGAAAAGAGAATGAACAAAAGTACAAAGATTGACTGTTTCATCTGCTACCTCCTTTCCGGTTATAATAACTGACTCTTTTGTAAGATTACCACCATATTCAGCGCAGGTCAAGCGAATCGTTTATCCGACAGTAATTTGAGATTGAATTCCTGCTTGTTTATCTGCCTGTCGTTTGCAGTTCTGTTTTTCTGAACATTCCGACGAAGTACTGTTGTTATTTTACAGATTTGGACCGGCCCGGTTTCCTTCCTCCTGAATACTTATGCGCTCCACCCATTACTTGAGGAAGGCAACAGGTCATTCAACCAATTGGTAACCGCGACCATGCTTTACGGGTATTCGGCGAACAACGAAGAAAGATGCGATGGCTACAAGCCCTGCAAATGCGAACACAGCCCATGGCGCAATCGTTACCCAGAGGATTCCGCCTATCAGTGGAACGATCATCGAAACTGCATGATCGAGAGTTCCACCAAGTCCCATCGTCGGGATCATATCATTCTTGTCATGAACAATACTCGACAGGTATGTGGTTCGGGCCATCGCCAGGCTGAACAGAAGTTCATCCATAATAAAGAATGAATACAGAAGCAGCAGTGCTATTCCGGGTTGAAACAGATTCGGAACCACAGCGTACCCAGAGCACAACACCACGATAAGGACAGCGTCGATCATCAATATCGTTCTCTCTCCGAATCTGTCAATCATATTGCCGAACCAGGGTTTGACGAAGAGTCCCAGGATCGCGCTGATTCCCATGACAAGAGCAAGATCAGGTGCGGTTTGAGCGAATAAGCTTACCAGCATCCATGGAGCAAAAGTCAGGAATATCTGTTTTCTCGCCCCGAAGAGCATACAGAGCAGATAGTAGAGTCTGTATTCCTTTCGATAAAGGAATCGCTTCACCTTTTTATCAACTGATCTTTTCTTTTCTTTCCTCTCGGGGAGAGAAAAAGAGAATATCGCTCCGAGAACCATGATCCCGGCCGCAAAGATCCAGATCGTTCTGAAATCCGCATTCAACTGCTCCATCAGTATCCATACAGCACCTGTACCTAGTATCAGGCCTCCCGACCGAAATGCACCTATTCGACCCAGTATCCAGCCTCTGCGATCAACTCCTGCAAGATCGATCGCTACAGCATCACGAAGAGGCATGAATGCATGGGTCGCTGTCGACCACAGAACCATGAATATGACAAATGTCGGGAGAGTATTTACGAGGAACGCCAGTCCGATAAAGGCCGCTATTCCTATGAGGAAGACCCCTCCGAACGCATTATGCCTCCGCATGGAAACAAGAATTCCAGTGATGAATACCAGCAGGAATCCAGGAAGCTCCCGTGGTACTTCAAGCGCCCCCCGAACATCTCCATCAATGCTGATGTGGTTCTTCAGATAATCAGGCATGACAGAAGAAAATATTGCTCCGGCGCAAGCCATGATCGCCACAATAATAAGAAGTCTGATCAGTGAGGGTTTCATTTATGATGTTCTGGAAATACCGAGATTGAATTCCTTATAGCTCTTATATGTTCAGGACCCGTTCCACAGCAGCCGCCGATTATTGAAACGCCGGCATCAACCAGTTCCTTCGCCATCGAAGCCATGAATTCTGGGGTTTCCGGATAAACAAGCTCCCCGTTTTCAATTAAGGGAAGGCCGGCATTTGACTGGATAATGAGTGGTAAAGAAGTATGCTTTCTGTATTCCAGGGCTATCCTTATCATGTCTTCGATACCATTTCCGCAGTTGGAACCGATTACATCAGCGCCTGCTTCTTCGAGCGCGCGTGCCGCTTTTTCGATAGTATCGCCCATAATAGTGAAGAAACCTTGAGGGGTTGCGTCGTATGTCATGGTTGTCATAACCGGGATTCCAGGTGCCATCTTTTTTGCGGCTTCAAGAGCCAGAAGTAATTCCCTGAGATCCATCATTGTCTCAATGCAGATAACATCGCATCCCGCTTCCGCGAAAGCCTGCATCTGTATTTCAAAGCTTTCGTAAACAGCCTCAGGATCGGTATCCCCATAGGGTTTAAGGATCTTCCCGCAGGGACCGCAGGAAGCCGACACATACGCCCTTCCTGAAACAGCTCTCTTCACCGCGGAGACGGCATCTCTGTTGATCCGGGATGCTTCATCCTCAAGAGAGTAAGAGGCAAGCTTCAGGGGAGATCCCCCGAAGGTGTTCGTCTGGATTATGTCGGCTCCGGCTTCAAGGTATAGTCTGGCGATATCCTCAAGTATATCGAGCCTGGTGAGGTTGAATGCTTCAGGACACTCACTGCTTTCAAGTCCCCTTTCAAACAGCATGGTTCCCATAGCGCCGTCCGCAACCAGTATTTCACCATTATGCAGGCGGTCAAGCAGTTTGTTCATCAACTTCCTCTTTTGGGGAAGAATGATTCAACCGTTTCAACTGCATTGGCTCCATCAAAACTATAGGCATCAGCACCAATCTCAAGGGCGTATTCCTTTGAAACAGGAGCACCGCCCACGATGATTTTGATTTTTCCGTACAGCCCCTCGTCTTTTACTAGATCAACGACTTTCTTCATGACCGGCATTGTTGTGGTAAGAAGAGCGGACATTCCGATTACATCAGCATTCTCCTCTCTTGCAACTCTGATGAACTTATCCGCAGGGACATCGTTTCCAAGGTCAATAATCTCGAATCCGGCTCCTTCAAGCAGGATCGCGACCAGGTTTTTCCCGATATCGTGCAGATCATCTTTTACGGAACCTATCACAACTTTTCCCCGGATTGGAATCCCTTCCTTTATCAGAAGCGGCTTCAGCACCTCCATCGCGCAGTTCATCGCCCTTGCGGCAAGAAGAACATCGGGAAGAAAAATCTCATGATTCTTGAATTTCCTGCCAATAATATTCATTCCGGCAACCAGGCCATTATTCAGTATTTCTTCCGGTTGTATCTGCTTCTCAACAGCTTCTTTTGTGAGTGCGGCAACCTTCTCATCAAAACCGTTCTGCAAATTTTCAGATATCTGGTTCAGAAGTTCCATATTTATCCTCCTGCGTGTCCCTGACGGATCCTGCTATAAACTCCGCATCCTCTCGATACATGATCTTGCAGCGCATGTATTACAGAAAGGATACGAATTCACAAATTCATGAATTTCCCCGGGTCCGGCAATCAGCACGCCGGACACGGACTTGATCGGGGTCATGAGACAGCTCTCATTCAAAGTTATGCCTATCTCTTCAGGATAAAGAGCTTCAAACAGTTTTTTCTGTCCGCTTATGTGCCATCCGCAGTACCCCGGACTATAGCTCAGAACCCTACAGGAAACTGCTGGCGCTTCCCCCCCGGCTAGTTCCGCCTCCAGATGCTCTGCGGCAAGGTACGCGAGTTTGTCCGCAGCGTATGACGAGACCGAATCAAGCATATATCCAGGGGCATAATCTCCAGCGTTAAATAGCTCCGTAACTCTGGAGCTCAGAACCGGTCCGAGCGTAACTGCGAACAGAGCGAGATAACTGCTATTTCTGTAAATCTCTTCTACCGGGTTTCTCTTTTCGTTCAGCCCTTCTCCGCGGAATACTTCCTCGAAACGTGATGTTGTTATTCCGGCAATGATACCTTTCGACTCTGCAAGTTCGCGGAACAGCTCAGTTGCTTTTATGTAGATCTTTTCGAAATTCTCACTTAATTCAGCTTCGTCCGGTACTCCCTGGCTGCGAAGTATTGCAGCGCGGTCAAGACTAACATCTTCCGAAGCAAAATCAACAATCGATCTCATAAATTCTCATGCGGGAGTGAATTCATCCCGAACTTCGCGGCTTCAGCTTTCATAAGCTGGGTCATTTCCACCAGAACATCATCAGACAGCCCTGTGGGTTCGTAGTTCTCAAGCAGTCTTTCAATCTCACTTTTCGCCCGGTCACCGATTGTAAGGCTCCCCTCTTCCTTCCACCTCGAACTGTTCGCGCGGTCAATTACAGCCCCGGGGAAGTAATGCTCATCCCTGAGGTACTTTCTTGTATGATTTGCGATCAGAAGATGCTTATCCCTGAGAAGTTCCTCGAAGATCGGGCGGGCGGGGAAATCCTCTTTCGGTTCAATTCCCCTTACCAGCCTGAGGGTCATTCCGCAGATCTCGTTATCAACCACCAGTTTTTCAAGACTCTGGCAGCTTTCAAAATCCAGCATTCCTGGGCCGGATATGTTGTTTATCCCGGCCAGGGCGGCAAGAGTCGCGCCCATCGAAGTTTCCAGTCCTGCCTGAGCATCCAGTTTCTTAGCGTCGCTGAGGGCAATGTACGCCTGAGTGGGAAGATTCAGATATTTGCCAATCTCATTATTGGCACAATCGAGCATCTGCGTTTCCACAGCACCCATGGGTGTAGTCTCGTACCGCACATCGAATGCAGCAGGCGAGCCGCCGTAAATAATCGGAGTTCCGGGTTGCGTAAGCTGACTCAGCACTACACCGCTTAAAGTCTCAGCAGTATGCTGCACGATGCTTCCAACAAGTGTTACGGGAGCCATGAAACCGGAGAGCGGCATTGAAATGTATTCAACGGGTATGAAGTGTTTCGCGCAGTCGACCAGGTTCTGCGAAGTGACATCGCTCCATTTCAGAGGGGCGGTCGGACAGCAGGAGAATATCGTAAGAGGTTTCTCCCTCAGCGCATCTATCGACCCGCGTACCGCAAGCTGCAGATCCTTCATTACATTGAAGGCATCAATCGTAAAAGCGCCTGTAACCACAGGTTTTTCGCAGTAAAGAAGGCTGAGGAAAAGCCTGTAGCTGTCCGATATCTTCTCATGAACATCAGAAGGGATGAAAGCTGTGCTCTGGGAGGCGATATTATCCAGTCTGCTTATCAGCTTTGCATACTCTACATAATCAGCAGTTGTCGGTTTCCTGATCTCACCGCTTTCCGGGTCAAGAATATTGATCGCTGCCGAACCGGGAGTGAAGTAAACATTATGATCGGTCAGATCGTGCGTCTTCCTGCCCATTACATCGTAGAGTTTCACAGATTCAGGGGCTGTTTCAAGGGCCTTATCGATCATATCAGCAGTGAAAAGCACATGCTTCGTCCCCATGTCCACCTTCGCGCCATGATCCGAGAGCATCGAAAGAACACCATTATTATGTATTTCCATACCCAGATTACACAGAATATCCCGCGCTTCTGAAATAATCCTTTCAATAAGCTCATTGCTCAGCAACCTGAATACCGGCCTCATAAAGAAGTTCCTTAATATTTCAAAATAATCAAATACCAGAGATTCAGTGAAGTTAGATATGTATCACCAACGTGTCAAGCTGACAAGCGCAATTCAACATCGTCAATAACAATCATCCCGCTGCTTTTTCGACTTTATTATCCCAAACACCACTTCCATGCAGGAATTACAGAGATCCTGATCCCTGAATCTCAGGTATTCCCGGAAACTGAGCGTAAGGATTGAGACGGCCTTATGGGGGCAGATGGCCACGCAGGCGCCGCATCCAACACATTTACTGTGATCGATACTTGACCTGGTGCCGATCGTAATCGCGTCTTCTTTGCACCTCGGTTCGCACAGATGGCACCTCCTATTTCAACAGACACAATCCTGTTGTTTCAGATGCTCCTCCGGACTGTATTCTGCACAGGTACAGACCAGCTGAGACCGCTTCTCCGTACTGGTTTATCCCGTTCCACTGAACCGAATGGTTCCCTGCCTGTAATTCGGAGTTCGAAAAGGCAAATACGATCCTTCCAGAGAGGTCATAGACCTCTATTGAAGTGTAACCAGGTTCAGACAGCTCGAATGTAATTGACGCTGTTGAGGGGAAGGGATTCGGGATTACCGACAGATTGAACTGGCGGCCAGGCTCAAGGCTGAGGCCTGTTCCACTGACGGTGAAATTGATCGTATCCGCCGC
>JAUWMQ010000099.1 GCA_030613065.1 Candidatus Aegiribacteria sp.
TCAGTCTGTGGTTCAACACCGCCTACCGCGCAGAAGAGAGCAATAGCTCCATCGAGTACCCTGAGACTGCGCTCTACCTCAACTGTAAAGTCAACATGTCCGGGGGTATCTATCAGATTTATCATGTGGTCCCGCCAGACCGTTGCCGTTGCAGCGCTTGTTATTGTTATTCCCCGCTCCTGCTCCTGAGCCATCCAGTCCATTACGGCTTCCCCGTCATGAACTTCACCCATTCTGTGGAGTTTGCCTGTATAGAAGAGTATCCTTTCAGATACGGTTGTCTTACCGGCGTCAATATGCGCCATGATTCCGATATTCCGGAGATGACTGAGTGAATACTTCCTTGACAATTTTACATCCGTTCTATCTTTGATTATTCAATAAACACCTGGTTGCCCAGGCTCTGCAGCCCTGTAATATACTGAACAACAGAAATATTGCCTTATCTGGAGGGTATATGCCGGAATTAAGTATAAGAATCGCGCTCATGGATGACATGGAAGATATCGCAGCTATCTCCCGCGTAACATGGGATGGAGATGATTACCTTGAGAAAGAAGCTCCTGGTTGGATCAGGGATTGCAGCCTCTATGCCGGTGAGGTCGATGGAAAAGTCGTGGGAACTTTCAGATTGTCTCAAATGCCGGAGGGAGTGCTCTGGATGGAGGGGCTTCGAGTTCATCTGGAATATCGGAGCCGGGGATATGGAAGGCGGCTTGCTGATGCAGCCTACAAAACGGGGAAGAAGATCATTGGTAGCGGCAAAGCCAGGTGCATGGAATTCTCAACCTATATTAATAATGAAGGGAGCATACATATCACGATGTCTCAGGGCTTCAGGGTAGTAAACCGTTTCATCCTCATGACGAGGGAAGGCATCGACTCGTCCGCGGAAATTGAGAGATTTGAACCAATACAGAAGGATTTTGCGGCTCTCACCGAACACATACCCTGCGGCTGGAAATACCCGAGGAACTGTCCGGGGGGAATAGAGTGGGCATTGCAGCGATGTGATGCCTTCAGAACCGGGGACGTCTATTTTCTGAGAAAGAGGGATTCCAACGAAGCTACCCCTTTAAGAGGCGCGGAAGAAGATCCCGACAGCTTTCTCGATGGAGCAGAGACGGCGGCAATGAAGGCAGGTGACTCACGTTCATGTATTGTACTTCACGAATCCGGGCAGAACATTATTGAAAGAGCCTTCGACAGGGGTTACGATAGCTGGGAACCTGTCACTGACTACAATATATTAGTATTCAGATATGACACTTAAACACTGAATTTTTTACGAGTATACCCCTACTCACTTTGTATAATCCGCAATCTTTGATATATTCTGCGTTAACAGATGCCGGGACAGATGCCGGGACAGATGCCGGGATGGTGGAATTGGCAGACACAACGGACTTAAAATCCGTTGCTTCTTTTGGAGCGTGAGGGTTCAAGTCCCTCTCCCGGCACCATTTTTCGAAAGGGCTACCTTGGCTAAGATTCGTGTTCTGCATGATACTGTAATCAATTTGATATCAGCAGGTGAAGTGGTGGAGAGGCCTGCATCTGTTGTGAAGGAGCTCATTGAGAACGCTCTTGACGCTGAAGCCACAGAGATAATTGTAGAGCTGGAACAGGGTGGCAGAAAGTCCATAGTTGTACGGGACAACGGCATTGGCATGAACAGGCATGATCTTCTCCTATCCGTTCAAAGGCATGCAACAAGTAAAATCTCCTCCAGCAGTGATCTCAAGTCTCTTTCTACACTGGGATTCAGGGGTGAAGCTCTTCCAAGCATTGCTGCTGTGACCCATTTCACAATTCTCACTTCAGACGGAGCTGAGGGCTGTAGAATGCGAATAGACAGCGGAATTCTCAGGGATGTTTCTCCCGCTGCCAGAACAAGAGGTACTACGGTAACCGCGGAAGGACTCTTTCACAACCAGCCGGCAAGAAGGCGTTTTCTCAGAACGCAGGCTACCGAACTATCCTGGGTAGAGAAATACATTACCGGATCCGCGCTCGCGAGGGAAGAGATTGAATTCAGATTACTCCATAACGGAAATGAACTCTTTCATCTTCCAGCGGGCCAGTCAATTCCCGAACGACTGCGTTCCAGGTACGGTCTGCCCGGAGACACCAGATACGTCAAATCAGAAGGGCATTCCGAGGGAACATCAGTGAAGCTGATCTGGTTTCCAGACAGTCGATGGAACAGGAAAAGCCATCAGTACATCCTGGTCAACGGCAGAATGGTCTATACTGGTCTGATCTCTGGCCCTGTCGACGCAGCTCTCGCAGGGCCTGCGGGTTATCCACTTCTTTACTGCAGCATAACAGCACCTGGTGATGAAGTGGATGTTAATGTTCATCCTGCAAAGCGTGAGGTCAGGTTCAGAAAGCCATCATCAATAAGGGAAGCCGTTGAGGCTGCCCTTGGCGAGCTTCCATCGTCCAGACAAAGCGGAATGACAATGATATCCGGTCGAAAAGACTCAAATAGTTCCTTTGCGCAGGATATCGATAGAAAAACATATACTGAAAATCTTTTCAATGCTTCCATGATGGTACAGGCTCCTGCAACAGTCGATAATACCTGGAAGACGGAACAGGATTTTCCTATTGTACAGATAGGTAGATCTTACCTTGTGACATCCACAGACAAGGGTATAGTTCTTATCGATCAGCACGCAGCCCATGAAAGGATACTGTTTGAAACGGTACTGAACTCCTTGAACTCTGATTCTGATTCAGGGCAGCAGAAACTCCTCCTTCCCGAGTATATCAGGCTCGATGCATCCGAAAAAGACCAGATGGATGCTTACCGTGCTGTCCTTAACAGATCCGGATTCGAGTTTCACATTGATGATGAAACGCTGGTTCTTACCGCTGTGCCCCCTGGAACGTTTCACGGGATAAGCGCATTGAGGGAAATACTCAGATCACTTCAGAATCCTGAGAATAAAGATATGCCCGTACGTGAAAAGGTTGCCGCGGCCGCAGCCTGCGCAGGTGCTGTGAAATTCGGTGATCCACTCTCGCCCGTTGAGACAAGGCATCTCGTAGATCAGCTGTTTTCCACATCGGACCCGTTCCACTGTCCTCATGGAAGGCCTACACTGATTGAAATCTCCTTCAAAGAGCTTGGTGAGAAATTTGGACGGTAGCCCTATTGTACCGATACTTACCGGGTGCACTGCATCGGGAAAAACCGGGGCGCTTCTCAAGCTCAGGCGGAAAAAGACAATAGAAGTAATAAGCGCGGATTCCAGGCAGGTGTACCGAGGGCTGGATATAGGGACAGCAAAACCTTCAGCGGAAGAGCAGTCAATCCTTGTTCATCATCTTATTGACCGGATAGACCTGGATGAAACATTCTCTGCAGGGATGTTCGCAAGGGAAGCATGGCGACTGATTCAAGAAATAAAAGGCAGGGATGCTATTCCAGTGATAGCCGGAGGAACAGCGCTGTATCTGTTGGCACTTACTGGAAAGCTTGACCCTATGCCTTCGAAGTGCAACAGTGTAAGAGAGGGTTTGAAAGATCTGGAACTGGAAGTTCCTGGAGTGTTGTACCGAATGCTTGAGAGGCTTGATCCGATCACCGCCGGTATTACGGGAGATGGTGATATCAGAAGACAGGTTAGAGCGCTTGAGCTTTATACACTAACAGGTTCGTTACCATCTACTCTGAGGAAAGGCGGAGATCCGAGCCTCAGAAAGATGTTCCGAATAGTCGGTATTACCCTTCCAGTAGAAGAGCATCGCAGAAGAATAGAAGCGAGGGCTGCAGAGATGATCAGGCAGGGATTGATAGATGAAGTCAAATCCCTCCTGAGTTCCGGCTGGGGGAGGGAAAGCGTTCTCGGAAGGACTATAGGATACAGGGAAGTACTTGACTTACTGGATGGTACAATACAATCTGTTGAGGAGACTGTAGATGCAATATCCATGAGTACATGGCATCTTGTGAGAAGGCAGAAAAATATGTTCGGGCGATTAGAAGGAATAGTCTGGGTCGAGGACAGCTCGGACCTGATCGAAGAATCATTGTTTGGTGAAGGGGGATTCTAATGGACAAGAAGAGGGAATCGGGTGAAATACTCGAGCACATGCTGCTGGAGGAAGTTAAAATGGAGAACATTAATTTCATCAAACCTCCTGATGAATGGGACCCTGAGCTCCATCAGAAGGAACCGTATGTGCCTGCTGTACTTATAGAGGAGAAGCGCGGATCGGATACCAAGAAAGAAGAGTCTTTGAAGTATAGCCTTCTGGCTCACCACAGAAGTCTCTGGAAAGCCCATGCTAAGGGGCAGTTCACTATCAGGGCACTCGTCGTACGCAGCAACGTGCACATATCACTGGCTCATGAATCCATACAGAACTGCACTGAGGAAGCACTGCTGTTCGATGGTCTTCTTCGTAACGGACTATGTGAAAACAGAAGCAGACTTTCGGAGCTTCTTGGGTATTCAAGGGCAAGGATCACTCAGATACTCAATCTTCTTAAGCTTCCTGCGGAAATGCGACAGAAACTCCTTCTAACGGATGAAATCAGCGAATTCCAGCTTCGTCCCATAGTCCGTATCGTGGAAAAAAAGGCTCAACAAAATATGTTCAACCATCTCATAAAGGGAAAGCTCACAGGAAGGCAGATGGCTCTCTATGCCGATGAGAAGGAGAAAAAAGAGGGGGATAACAATAAGTCAATAACGGATATAGAAGACATCATGGCCGTGGATACTAATCTGGATGAATCGGAAAAATCACCGCAGAGAGACTATGAAGAATCAATTGATGAAGCACCTTCCAGTATTGTTATTCACCCGACTTACACAGCAAGACTGATACAGCTTTTGATACCCATTCACATCGGTTGGGAAAAGGAACTTGAGGAGAAGGGTGTCAGCCGAATAGACATGGTATTCCTGACAGGGATATATAAACTCCGAAACGGTCTTTATGAGGAAGCAGTTGATATCCTTGATGGAGTTTTAGAAGAAAATCCGGATTATGCTCCTGCATACTTCTATATAGGCAAGTGCAAAAACCTCCTGGGTGATCCGACTGCAGCTGAGAATGTTCTTAGATCAGCTCTTGAACTGCTGCCGGAAGAACCGGATTATCTGGTGGAACTTGCTATAGTTCTTGAAAAGCTGAAAAGAGACACCGAGGCTTCTTCACTTTACAGGAAAGCAGGCTTAATTCGAAAGAAATCCCTGACATGAGATGTGAGGTGAGATATGGGGCGTTCCTGCTGTTTGTTCTAATCTGTATCTCATGCGCGAAGATGGCGGCACCAGGTGGAGGACCCGAAGATAAAACCCCTCCGGAGATCGTTTCCGTGTTTCCACCTCCGGGAGCCGGCTATACGGATCTGAGAAGAATATCCATTGAATGGAGTGAAAGGCTGGATGAGGTTTCTGTAGCTGTATTTATTTATCCTACAGTCGAATACAGTTGGGATGTCAGCGGTTCAACTATTAAGATTGAGCTGGAATCCGCCGTAGGAGAAGAACCTCTGTTCATTCATCTGCCGAAGGAGATCCGGGACAGACGGGGCAATCAGGCAGGTATTCTGGAGGATCTGGTTTACAGTTCGGCGGATTCGCTGCCGGAGGGGCAACTGATGATTTCGATGGTCAGGCAGGGGGGAGGCAGTCTTGCCGCGATTACTCTGGTGGAGCTGTACAAAGACTCAGTTCTTGTTCGTCGAACGATCCCCGATTCAACCGGTACTGCATGGATAAAATGGCTTGAACAGGGGGATTACAGACTGCTCTGTTACGAAGATCCGGACAGGTCGTACCAGTGGAACTCCCAGCAGGAAGCCGGTATTGATACTTCGGTTAACCTCATAGACAGCATGCAAGTTGACTTCACGCTGACCGTAGTGGACACGGTAGGTCCGATTCTTACCGAGATCACAGCCTTCGACAGCTACCATATACAGCTGTTTTTCAACGAAGAAGTATCCTACGAATCGTTCAGCAGAGGAGTGGTGGTTCTGAAGGACACTCTGGGAAATGAAATACCGGTAAACGGTTACTGGCTGCCGGGAGGGTATTCTGGAAATACTGTGGTACTTGAATCCTGCAGAATTCCGGATGAGGAAATCACCGCCTGTATTTACGGCATCGAAGACCTTATGCTGAATTCCTCCTCATTAGATTCACTTGAGTTCTTCGGTGTCGATTCGATACCTGAGGACAGCCTTAGAATCCGTTCATACTATCCTGCCCCGGGGTCTGACAATGCCGACCCTGCCGGTCCTTACAGGATTTCGTTCAATTACTGGATTGACCCGGATTCGCTGGCGGCAAGATTCAGCCTGATAAGGATAGCTGACAGCGTACTGGTAGAGGGAAATCTGGAAGTGGTTGACGGCAGATCATTTGAGTTCTATCCTGAACATCAGCTTATAGGCGAACAGCAGTACAGGATCGACCTGCTTCAAGGTTTATCGACACTCTGGGGCGATACTCTCAGTATGCCATTTGGATGGGCATTTTCACCAATATGGGGAGATGAACCCGGTTCTATCAGCGGTAGAATCACCGGAACGCTTTCATCGTTGTTGAGGCTTCAGATAAGCAGAACCGGAGGCGGGGGGGATGACGCGATAACCTATGCTCCGGTAGAAACAGGAATTTACAGGATAGACGACATACCGGCGGGACGTTATACGGTCGCGGCATTCATTGATTCGGACGGCTACGGGACATGGAGCCCGATGGAGCCGTATGGAACGTTTCCCGGCGTGGTTCTTATCCAGCCGGGGCTTATTACAGGAGATGTGGACATTGAAATTCTACCCTGAGGAGAGATTCAGCAGAACGGACTGCGGTGACTGCGGCACCTGCGCCCGCGTCTGTTCTTCGCATGCCGTACACATGCGCGATGGGTATCCGGTTTTCAACAGTCGTCGGTGCATAGGCTGCGGTCACTGCGGAGTATTCTGTCCGGAGAACGCATTTGGAATGGAACCTCTTCCCGGAAAGGCACTCACACCACAGCAGTACAGAGAACTTCTTGAAACCAGAAGATCCATTCGTTTCTACTCGGATAAAGTACCATCGGAAGAGGAGATAAATACCTTACTATCAGTATTGACTCAATCCCCTACAGGTGTGAATCTGCAGGGTATCACGGTTCGAGTGATTTCAGGACCTGATGCTGTAAGCAACCTTGTCAAGCCTGTACGAAAGATGCTGGATATTCTCTCATTCACGGGGTTTACTCAGATTATTGGGAAGATTACCGGAATGTCGGATTATATCGAACGATTTAGAGGGGGAGAGGATGTAATCTTCAGAGGAGCGCCCGTTGTGCTTTTCTTCCATGTTCCCCGAAAGAACCCTACAGGCTACACTGACGGAGTTATAGCCGCTACAGCTGTTATGTACCACGCAGTTTCGATGGGAATGGGTACCCTCTGGAACGGTATAGCAGAGAAGCTCTATCCTTTCGCACGGTCATGGCATACTCCCCGGACCAGGGGAACAAGGCTTTCCGCTGTCCTGTGCGTTGGTTATCCCGCCCTGGAACCCAAATGGAAGGCCCCATCAAGGATATACAGTGTTCTGAATTAGCCAGTGGTGAGAAGTATTTATTTAATACTAATTGAGGGGCAGTTTCAGTATGAAGAAGAACGCAAAATTTATGAACGAACTGCTAATAATCGTACTATTCGCTATTTATTTTGCTATAAATGCACTGTTTGTGTTTAAATACAGTGCGCGTATTACAGGTCATAACAGTCAGTTAACTTTTCTTTATCTGCTTTTTCTGACTGCCGGTATATGGTGTCTTTACACTAAAACTGCCTGGGATATTCTTGGAAAATTACCATCGAAAATATACTGGTGTATCATTGCTGTCTTCAGTACAGTATTTATTGTACTCCTGCATACAGTCGATCCAGAGACTATTCAAGTTGTCCGTTATGTGGCGTTGAACGAATGGATCGGCAACACACTTCATGGAGTATACCCTTACGGAACAGAGATACTCCCGAGTGGATTTCCGGGTTTGTTTATCATGGCATTTCCGTTTTATTTACTTGGTGATGCAGGATACCTGCAGATATTCAGTTTTATCCTGTTCGGCTGGCTTGTGTATCGAAAATATCAAAACAATGGAAATAAGTATATAATTCTGTTTCTGCTGATTACTTCACCAGTATTTCTGTTTGAGATTATTGTCCGCAGCGAACTGTTCAGCAATATCGTGATCGCATTTGCCGTGCTTGAACTTTATCTGAACAAGCCCGGTAAAAAGGGGTACGGGCGAATAATTGCTACAGGTGCATGTGCCGGTATGATACTCTCATCGCGCGGGATAATTCTACTTATTCTGCTGCCGTATTTCATCTACCTGTTCAAGAAAGATATCAAAAACGGATTATATTTTGCCGGTGCCGGCTTCCTGGCTTTTATGCTGACGCTTCTGCCGTTTTACCTGTGGGAACCTGCGATATTCATCGAATTCGGACCATTTGCCATGCAGTTGAGGTATATCCCCTTATGGATATTCACCGTCATTTTAGGGGCACAGGCGGTCTGGTCTGTAAAAGCGGAATCATTCAGGGATCTGCATATCAATTGCACAATTGCGCTCTTTACTGTCGTATTGATCGCATTTCTTCTTGAGATAAGGGAGGAAGGCTTTTACGATGTTATCTATCAGAGCGGTTTCGATATATCGTATTTCATTTTCCCGTTACCATTTCTACTGCTGCTGATTACTGAGAAAAGATAATCAGGGACATACCTCATTTCTTCAACTGAGATTATCCGTGACAATCTTGGCGAAAATGAGGTATTTTGTGTATTCATTATACAGAAGTAAATGTGGGAAGTGATTTCCTGCAATAAATGCAGATTTTAATCGGAAGGTTTCCCCATGCACCGTTTGATTCCATCCTTAATCAGCGAACAATTCGATCGTAACCAATTCAGTGGTAATTTTCAAGCCACCACAATGTTCATCGACATCGCCGGGTTTACCACCATGACGCAGGCGTTGATGAATAATGGCAAGGAAGGCGCAGAGGTGTTGGCGGATGTCATCAATTGCGTATTCACTCCAGCAATTGAGGTAATCTATGAACACAGAGGATTTATTTCTTCCTTTGCTGGAGATGCGTTCACAACCATTTTTCCTTCTGATTCAGTTGCTGTAGTCGATGCTCTGTCGGCAGCAATTCGGCTTCAAGAGTTGTTTCGGGATGAAGGCAGACTTACTCGCATTACAGGATACAAGAGTTAGAATCGCGAAAGTTCAAGGGATTCAAGGGGAAGACCCCTGTTTACCAATTGACAGGGAAAAAGAGAGCTGCACAGGTTTCATTTTATGAAGGAGCCATGGTCGGTCGTGATGCGGAATTGAACCAGCTCGCGGAACTAATGCAGCCGCTTAAAGACAGCAAGTTTGGCGGCATCGTCTATATATATGGGAACCCGGGCATTGGCAAGTCACGGTTGGTACATGAACTGACACAGCAGCAAGGAATTAGAACACTTATACTGCAGACCGACAGCATCCTCAGGAAGCCGCTGAATTCATTCACATATTTCTTCAATCACTACTTTGAGCAGGATGAAGAAGGTTCTCCAGATGACAGAAAAACTAGATTTAAGATGATCTATCAAGAACTGATCGGTAGAATTGTAAGCCTGTCTGATGCTGAAAAGCGCGTGAAAACGATAAAGGAATTAAACCGTATCGAATCGATCATCGGTTCGATCATTGGACTGTTCTGGGATGGATCGATATACGACGTGATCGACCCTGAAGACCGAGCAGTGGTGACGCAACTGGCAATCAAGGAGTTCTTCACTGCGCTGAGCCTGACCGAACCGATCATACTGCTGATTGAGGACATCCAGTGGCTGGACGATGGATCACATGCGGTCTTTGAAATCTTAACCCGTCAGATTAAGGACTATCCTTTGATTATTCTGGCGTGCAGTCGATTCAATGATGACGGTTCCAGGCCGGAATTGAGCGCTGATGATGACGTACCACACTATGATATAACTCTGAATGAATTATCCGGGGATACTACGAAAGTATTGATTGAAGCTCGTCTGGGTAATAAGACTGACGATAAACTGGCTGTATACATCAAAAACCGAACGGAAGGCAACCCGTTCTACACCAGACAGTTCTGTCTCTATTTGCGAGAGATAGGTGTCATCATGCTTCGGGAAGGACAATATCGTCTTATCAAAGAACCAACCGACATTCCGACCGACATCAACATGATCCTTATCGCCCGAATTGACCGTTTGTCGGCAGAGCTGAAGGAAATGGTGCAGATCGCATCGGTGTTGGGACGTGAATTTGGAGTACAGGTGCTTACTGCTCTGATTAAACTTCTTCACACGACGACACTGGATAACAGAACTGCGATAAAAGATAGCGAGATTCGTACGCTAATCTCCCTGGTTGAAGAGGAACGGGTCTGGTCGGCGCTGACGGAGTTTAAATACATTTTCAATCACGCTTTACTGCGGGATGCGGCGTATGATATGCAGCTCAGAGCTCGATTGAGGAGTTTACACAAACTGGCTGGTGATGCAATTGTTAATCTCTATACCGATGACAAGACCTTCTACGCGGACAGTGCCCATCATTATGAACAGGCGGAGGATTGGGACAAGGCGCGGCAATACTGTCAGAAGGCTGGGGACTATTTGTACGAATCAGTTAAATATGATGAAGCATTAGCGTATCGCCAGAAAGCCCTGTCAATCACCCTGGAGACACTGGGTGAGAAACATCCGGATACAGCAACTCTGTACAATAGCATCGGAGAGGTTCTTTCAGATAATGGCGACTATGACAAGGCTTTAGTGTACCATGAAAAAGCCCTTTCCATACAAAAGGAATTGCTGGGTGAGAAGCATCAGGACACAGCGGAATCATACAATAACATCGGAATGATCCATTTGTATAAAGGCGATTATGACACAGCTTTAGCTTACTATGAAAAAGCTCTTGCGATAGAGAAAGAACTGCCGGGTGAGAAATGTCCGGATAGGGGATGTTCATACAATAACATCGGACACGTTCATTCAGTAAAAGGCGACTATGAAACGGCGTTAGCATACTATGAAAAAGCCCTTGCCATACAGAATGAAATGCTGGGTGAGAAACATCTGAAGAGCGAAAATTAATATTCCCGACTGACGACAATTAGAATTCCCGGAATCTGAGAATTGAATTAGACTATCCAGACACTTTTTTATTGAAAGGAATCTGGATGGTAACAGACAATCAGGTTAGGAGGTTATTTCGAATGTTGCAGACGGA
>JAUWMQ010000132.1 GCA_030613065.1 Candidatus Aegiribacteria sp.
TGCATGCAGTGTTGATCATTAATACAGAAGTGTGTAAGCAGGCAGGTACAGATCAATTAATGAATCTACAAAACAAGGCTTGATAGGGCTAACCCGCAAATGAGGTTTGATCTCAGCCAGCGAAGTCCAGTATCCGACTGCTGGAGGCGAATCAATTTTTGCCGCTACAGGCCGCACAAAGCGCTAACAGTAATAGTGCATTCAATTCACAATTACAATTAGGCAGGCAGGATTATCAAGCTAATACCTGTCCAGGTAGCGATCAATCTCCCAGGGATGGATAACTTTGATGTACTGCTCCCACTCCCGGCGCTTGTTCAGCAGGAAGTGATTGAACACATGCTCTCCCAGAGCATCCTTCACAGTTTCATCCTTTTCCATGCAGTCCAGTGCAGCGCAAAGGCTGTCCGGAAGGGCGCTTATCTTCAATCTTTTCTTTTCTCTTCCGCTCATGGAGAAGATATTCTTGTTTACCGGCTCACCGCAGTCCATTTTGTTCTTCATGCCGTCCAGTCCGGCGGCCAGTATTACTGCAAGGGCCAGATACGGGTTGCATGAGGGGTCAGGCACCCTTACTTCACACCTGGTGCCGTTTCCCCTGGCTGCGGGAACCCGAAGAAGAGGAGAACGATTCTTCATGGACCATGCAACATTCACCGGTGCTTCAAACCCCGGTACAAGTCTTTTGTAGGAATTTACCAGCGGGTTAGTAACCGCCACAAAACCGCTGGCATGTTTAAGAACCCCAGCCATAAAGCCCCTGGCAATGGAAGAAAGACCATGGGGATCATGCTGATCATAGAATACATTCTCATCGCTTGCATTGAACATTGAAAAATGGGTATGCATACCGGACCCGGCAGTATCCGCAAGGGGTTTCGGCATGAATGTAGCATGAAGATCATACAGCAGAGCAACCTTTTTCACCACAAATTTGAAGGTAACAATGTTGTCTGCGGCTTCAAGCGCCTCAACATATTTAAAATCCACCTCATGCTGCCCGGGGGCTACCTCGTGGTGGGCAGCTTCAACCTCATAGCCCATGGCTTCAAGGGCAAGTACGATGTCTCTCCTGCCCTCCTCACCCCTGTCCACAGGAGAAAGATCGAAATACCCCCCCTTGTCGTGGGTCTCTGTTATCGGATCACCACTCTCATTGCGCTGAAGCAGGAAAAACTCCGCTTCCGGTCCAACCATTACACGAAGCCCGAGCGAAGCAGCTTTTGCGACCTGTTTCTTCAGAACCGCCCTGGGGCAACCAGGAAAAGGAGTGCCATCAGGAAGTGAGATATCGCAGATGAGCCGACCGATCCTTCCGTACTCACTTTCCCATGGGAACACCGCAAATGTGTCCAAATCCACTGACAGAAGCATGTCCGACTCTTCTATTCTTGTGAAGCCTTCGATAGAAGAGCCATCGAACATTACCTTACTGGCGAGAGCATTTTCGAACTGACTCTCAGGTACTTCTACATTCTTTACTATCCCATCAATGTCTGTGAACTGAAGACGGAGAAAATGAACATTCGATTCTCTGCAAATATTCAGTATCTCGGAAATTCTTGCGAGCATAATGCTCCTCCTTTTCAAATCAGAAGGAACAAATGTAGTACTCTTTCTTCATTTGTCAAGATGTTTTCTGGATATTGAGTCATATTTTGACTGCATTATGCAAACATTACTGATCAATCCGTCAACTATCAAGTACCGATTGTATGTTGATTCAGGAATGAATCGATATTGTAGCGCATAAGGTTTTTTTGTTAAGAGAGCAGTGGGTTAGCCGGCGAACTGGCAATTTCCGAGAGCGGGAGCTAAAACCTTGTTTTTACCGGCTCGCTTGGCCATGTACATTCTCTGATCAGCGTATTTAAGCAGCAGGTTCCGGTCTCCTACATCCGTGAGGTAAGTGGATACACCAAGGCTTACACTGACTTTACCCAGCGGCTGCTGCTCTGAATGCGGGATCACGTATGATGATTCAACAACCCTCTTACGTATCCTTTCAGCTATCTCTGAAGCCTCCTGCTCGCCTGTAAAGGGAAGAATACAGACGAATTCCTCTCCACCGTACCTGATGAGAACATCAACCTCCCTTATGGCACTGTTCATAGCCTTCACCACGGTTTTCAGCAGTGTGTTTCCCATGAGATGACCCCATGAATCATTGTAGTTCTTGAAATCATCTATATCCATCATGATAAGAGAAAAGGGGAAATTCGACCTGTCCGTTCTCATGAACTCCTCTTCAAGCTTTTCTTCGAAGAAACGTAGATTGCCCAGCCCGGTAAGTTTATCCTTTCGCGCAAGACTGAGTATTCTTGAATGAAGCATCGCGTTTTCCACCGCTGTAGCGGCATGATTGGCCAGGGCGACGATGGTTTTTTCCGATTCGGAAGAGAATCTGGCGGTAACCGGGCTCTGTATATCAAATGCCCCCACAACTCTGTCCTGGACGATCATGGGAACAGTGAGCTCACTTCTGATTCCTGGAAGATTTTCAACGTATCTAATGTCTTCTCTTGTCTGTTTGATGTTAATCGGCTTCCTGCTGATAATGGAGCTGGCAACAACTCCTCTCGAGATGCTGTCTCGATGTTTGAAACCGCCAATCGCAGCAGGTTTGCTGATCTTAATCACTATATTTTCAGGGTCAGTTTCGCGATCGTAACCGGCAGTTGCCACAACCTTTATGGAATCAGGAATCAGGTTTTCCCTGCTTCCTTCCGCGAGAATAACAGCGACTGCTTCAGATGGGAAGAATCTTCGCAGAGCCTTTACGACTTCCTTGCAGATCTTATCAAGGTCCTGAGTTGAGTTAAGCTCTCTACCTATTACCGAGATAGTCTCCAGCTCCTCATTCTTCTTTCTCAGGTTCTCCCGCAGGGTGAAGCTCTCGGTTACATCGTTTGCCATGATTACAATGCCCGCGAAATGTCCAGCTCTCTGAAACGGAAGATAACTGACATTCAGAACCAGATCCCCAGCACCGACCCGGCCGATATGCACCTTCCTGTTCAGAACGGGTATTTCCTCCTGCAGGGCTTTGAGAAATGAGTTATCATTGCTTTGCGTAAGAACAGGCAGCACTTCTACTATCTGCTTCCCCTTAAGATTGTCAGTACTTTTTCCAAACAGCTTGCTTACCCTTGTCGTCACCTGCAGCAGGATCCCCGAATTATCAACTACCAGTATGCCTGAATCAAGGCTGTTCATGATAGCGGACATCTGTTCCCGTTCATCTGTTACGTCCTCGAGTATCATTGCGTTAAGAATTGACTCCGCAGCATGAACGGCGTAATGCCTTAGAGCTTCAAGATCCGTTTTTTCAATATTACGTCCGGTGAGGGACCTGTCACATCGTATAAGACCGATTGGCCGTCCTGCTGCCACAAGGGGTGTATCTATGTATTTATTGGATCCTGCCCACCATAGCCGCTCGTCAGACAGATCAATATCCCATGATTTTACCTGAGCAAGTTCTCGGATCGCCAGTCCCGCAGGAAGGTCAGCGTATTCCCGCACATGAATGGAATCCGGTATATCTGTGAGATTCCTGCCCCTTGCAACTTCAGTTACCAGTTCGTCAGTCTGTTCCAGGTACCTGGACAGCCAGACCCTGTCAAAGCTCAGTCCGGAGAGAATACCGTTTGCCATTCTTCTAAAGATTTCGCGGACACTCATAGTCCTTCCCAGTTCCTCAGTGAGATTCCACGTAGCTTCCAACCTGTTTACTCTGTTTTCAAGATAACCGCAGAGTTTTTCCAGAACAGCCTCTCTATCAGGTGGACTGCCCCTTGATATGCTGTATTCAACACTCGAAGGAGCACCTTCAATGAGAGACCTGCAGAGCTCCACGAATTCTTCGGGGCGAACAGGAAGTTCCCTGATGCTGTCAGCTCCTGCCCATTCAGCCCTCTGGTGAAGGTAAGCATCAAGCCCCGGTGTTAACAGAAGAAAGGGAACCTCCGAAGTGGAAGGTTCCCTCTTAAGGTATCGGCATGTTTTCAGTCCATCAAGCATGGGAAGAAAATACCCGCAGACTACGAGTGAAGGCGTGGAGACAACTGCTCTGGCTATAACCTCCATCCCTGTTGTACAGGATATCACATCGAATCCTTCAAGTCTCAGCACTTTCCCGAAGACCTGGAGAAGGCCGGCATCGCTGTCTGCGATTATTACACTTTTATTCCCATGCATCTCTCAAACACCATCTCCATCGGGACAAAACTGCGAAGGTTATTTCTTCGCTTCAATCTCCGCCTGGGCAGCTGCAAGTTTTGCCACAGGAACCCGGAACGGGGAACAGGAAACGTAGTCCAGACCAATCGAGTTGAAAAAGCGGATTGATTTGGGATCGCCGCCGTGTTCTCCACACACTCCGATCTTAAGGTCGGGTTTGGTTTTACGGCCCTCTTTAACTCCTATATCCACAAAGCGTCCTACACCTTCAATATCTATGGAAGTAAAAGGGTCCTCCTCATAGATACCCATCTTTACGTAATCCTCAAGGAAAACACTTGCGTCATCCCTTGAAAATCCGCATGACATCTGTGTAAGGTCATTGGTTCCGAAACTGAAGAAATCAGCGTATTCAGCAATTCTCGCAGCGTCTATTGCAGCACGGGGAATCTCTATCATGGTTCCTATCCGGTACTGAATGTAATCATCGCTGAGCCCTCTGCTTCTCAGGATATCATCGATAACTATCTGAGCCTTTTCGCGGGATATTCGCAACTCTTCAGGATGTCCTACCAGCGGGATCATTATTTCAGGAAGTACCTCAATACCATCCTGTTTTACCTCTATGGCAGCTTCCATGATTGCCCTAACCTGCATATCCGATACTTCAGGATAGATAAGTCCCAGTCGGCATCCCCTGTGACCAAGCATGGGGTTGAATTCATGGAGCTTATCGACAGTGCTTTTTATTTTCTCGAGCGGCAGATCCATCTCCCTGGCCATCTCAAGCTGCCCCTCTTCATCCTTCGGCAGGAACTCATGCAGTGGAGGATCCAGAAGCCTGACAGTGCACGGGCGTCCTTCAAGCTCCCTGAAAATAGCTGCAAAATCACCCCTCTGCAGAGGCAGCAGTTCTTCAAGGGCTTCATTGTAATCTTCGAGGGGTCCTGCTAGATCTCTTTCAAGGGATGAAGTATCCCCATCGGTTGACGCGATCAGATCCTTAAGGTTCTTCACCTCTTCGGCAACAAGAATGAGTTTTCTGAATGAAATTATTCTTTCTTCTCCGAAGAACATATGCTCGGTTCTGCAGAGACCGATACCCTCCGCTCCGAAATTGATCGCTGTTTTCGTATCACGTACGGTCTCAGCATTTGCTCTGACACCAAGTCTTCTGTACTCATCGGCCCATTTCATCATTTCCGAATAATTCTGGAAGAGGATTGATTCAGAAGAGTCTTCTTCACCGGATGATATGGAGAGTATCTCGGAGGATCTGACACTAACTTCACCAGCAAAGACCTCCCCGGTAAAACCGTCAAGGGCTATAACGTCACCCTCACCGATCTCGGTATCTCCGCATATCATCTTCTTCGAACTACTGTCTATCCGGAGACTGCTCGCTCCAGCAACGCATGGAAGTCCCATGCCCCTTGCCACAACGGCCGCATGTGATGTCATTCCACCGCGGGATGTTATGATCCCTTTTGAAACCGACATACCGCCTATATCCTCGGGACTGGTTTCCTTTCTGCACAGTATTACATTCTCACCTCTTGCAGCCCATTTTTCAGCGTCATCAGCGGTAAAAACAGCCCTTCCGCACGCTCCACCGGGAGAAGCACTGAGCCCGGTTGTCAGATACTCAGCATGTTTCTTGCTGGCCTTGTCCAATATCGGTGCGAAAAGCTGGTTGAAACTGGCGGTAGGGACACGCCCGATGGCTGTTTTTTTGTCTATAAGCCCTTCATTTGCCATGTCAACTGCTATGTTAAGCGTTGCGAATACCGTTCTTTTGCCTGTTCTTGTCTGAAGAAGGTAGAGCTTCCTCTCCTGGATAGTGAATTCGATATCCTGCATGTCAAGGTAATGCTCTTCAAGAATTGTTCTAATGCGCAGCAGTTCATCGTATGCACTTTCGTTCACGGAACGGAGAGTAATGATGGGCTTGGGGGTTCTTATTCCCGCAACAACGTCTTCTCCCTGGGCATTCATCAGGTATTCACCATAGAATGTGTTCTCACCGTTTGAAGGATTCCTGGTGAAACAGACACCTGTTCCCGAAGCATCACCCATATTGCCGAATACCATTGTCTGTATGTTAACAGCCGTTCCAACAAGGCCATAAATATCGTTGATCTGCCTGTAGCGTATAGCCCTTGCGTTATTCCAGGAACCGAACACGGCGTCGATTGAAAGGCTCAACTGATCCCATGGGTTATCGGGGAACGGTTTCCCTATCTTCCTGTCGTATATCTTCTTGAATTCTACTATAACTTCCTTCAGGTCATCGGTGGAGAGTTCAGTATCAAGGTCAACACCCTTGCTTTTCTTGACACCATCAAGCGCTTCTTCGAAGGTATGATGAGGAATTCCCATGACCACATCACCGAACATCTGTATGAGCCTTCTGTACGCGTCCATGACGAATCTTGGATTACCTGTTTTGCTTATCAGTGATTTTATAGAGTTTTCATTAAGACCGAGGTTCAATACTGTATCCATCATTCCGGGCATTGAGACGGCCGCACCGCTCCTTACAGAAACCAGAAGGGGGTCTTCGCCCGTGCCGAATTCCTTCCCCGTGAGCTTTTCAAGCAGGGCAAGCTTTTCCCTTATCTGCTCTTGAAGGCCGAAAGGCCACGTTCCTTTCTGACCATCTGTATAAAAATCGGAACACGCCTCGGTGGATATTGTGAATCCCGGCGGTACCGGAAGACCAAGTCTGGTCATCTCAGCAAGGTTGGCGCCCTTGCCGCCCAGCAATTCCTTTTGTGTACGGTTACCCTCTGTTTCATCGCCTCCAAAGAAATAAACATATTTCTTCCGATTCATACAGTACCTTTCTTCAGTGATAGTAGAAATTTGCGAACTGGTAATATAAGGAAAAAGCAGGCACCAAGTCTACAATCAGCGCCCTTCATCAAAGACTATTAAGATCAAAAGAAGATTCCCGGCAGGGAGTGTTATGAAAGTATCTCAGGATTTACCCAGGCAACACATATAATGCAGGTTGCAATAAAGCATTCAGTACTGACCCGCGTCAGATCTTTCCGCTATATTAAATTTGATCGCTACTTTCTGAAGGGGTAATTCATGAGTGTTTTCACTGAACTTCTGGTAGTCTCTCCGCTCTCTGACGGGAAGACCTGGGTAATACTGCGGCCCTTCAGCTACGATGTGGGAAATATCGGCAGTGGTGATACGATAAGAGTGAGAACAGGTTTCATGACGGATTTTGCTTCAATACCAAGACTTCTCTGGATTTTCCTCCCCCGATGGGGTAAATACGGCAACGCCGCAGTAATACACGATTGGGTGTACTGGACACAGAAACGCTCAAGAAAAAAAGCTGACGGAATCATGCTTGAAGGTATGAGAGTTCTGAAAGTTCCAGCCTGGCAGAAATACTCCATCTATATCGCTGTCAGGGTGTTTGGATTACTGGCCTGGAAAAGAAACCAGTGGGACAGAGAAGCCGGTTTTAAACGGGTTCTTATCGACTACAGGCTCAAGACAGGCTACAGACTCAACCGCCCCGGTCTTATGTCCAGAACCCTCAAGCATATTCAGAACCGTTCTTCCTGATTACATAAAGAGAAAGGGTTTGACATGGTCAGGATATTCGCAGTATTTTTTGTTTTCCTGACCGTCGATGCTTGCATTGACTTCGTACTCACCCCTCCGCATGAGGTATACCTCGGCTCCACTCGGATCGGATTCGATGGTAAGCTGCTGCCCGGTTCCACAAGCTGTGATGGCAGCGAAAGAGATAATCAGGACTGAGATACTAATTATCTTTCTGTTCATACGCATCCTCCCAGGATTGTGAGAAGTTAACCAGCGGCGACGGAAATCGATACCCGCATACCTCTATTTCGAAAATATCTTCAAGTTACAGCTCACATTCCCCACCCCTGAGAAGTAATTTGCCGGAATTATTTGGTTTTTTCGTTTTTCGCCCCCAATTGTCTTCATTCAACTACCATTCTCATTCTGGGACGCATTCTGCTTTCTTGAGAGTATACGGACCCACTGGGGGATACATTTCAAAAGTGTTTCGAAGATCTATCTTCAGAATACTAACCGTATCCGCTGCCATTCCCTTCACCCTCATACATTACAAGTTGTTCTTCGTTCAGATCCAGT
>JAUWMQ010000043.1 GCA_030613065.1 Candidatus Aegiribacteria sp.
GTTTCAGATCGAAATCAGTCATGTCGCCATGAACGAGTGTTGCGCTTAGACTTATGCCTGATGCCTCCTCATTGAGTTTGCTTCTGCAGATATCCAGCATGCTCTTCGAGTTATCGATCCCGGTTATTTTGTATCCGGCCCTGGCAAGGGGTATCAGAATTCTGCCTGTACCGCATCCCAGTTCAAGTATGGATCCGTCTGTATTCTTTGCAAGATCAAGATAGTATTCAACATCGTTTCTTTCCGAGTACAATTGGGTGTAATCGTAGAATTCTGCGCTCTGTGCGTATCCGCTCTCTTCATATTTCATATTTCACTCCTTATTTCAACAGCAATTATCTGGATTATGTTAAGAAACTGTGTTCTATGACAATCCTATATTCTCCGCCCAGGTACTCTGCTGATCTTGAATTTGTGTTAGTTCATTTGAGAAGTCACGGAATACTTGACACAAAACTGCGTATATCTATATTACAACTGTGATTCAGTGTCTTTGAGAATTGGTCAGGTTCAACTCGACTCGTTTCTGAGAATCGTGTTCCCCCTATTATCAGGACATTCTGATATCCATATGGTGACCATTAGGGTCCCAGCAGCCGGTGGTAATACCGGTATTTAGCTTCGGATTATCCGAAGCGCCGGGCTATAATGTCCGGGTATGGAGGGTCTGAACCCTCAGAATTGGAGTTATTCTTGAATAACAAGCTGTTTGTTGGCGGTCTTTCGTGGGGAACCACGGATAAGGAACTTATGGAGACTTTCTCACCGTACGGAAACGTTACGGAAGCAAAGGTTATAAAAGAGCGCGATTCCGGAAGGTCTCGCGGTTTTGGTTTCGTTACATTTGATAGCGAAGCTGAAGCTACCGCTGCAGCGGAAGCCTTGAATGATACCGAGCTTGATGGACGTAATCTCAGAGTAGATTTCGCTCACGACAAGCACTAGAACAGAGTAATTCTGTTTGGGAGGGCAGCTCATTGAGCTGCCCTCTTGCATTTAGTGCACAGGGCAGGGCGCAGACGAAAGTTCAACTCCTTATTTCTGAAGAAATCCCTTGAATCGAAAATTTCGATGAGGGATTTCAATTATGCACCGGGGCTTTACATTCATACTTCAAAGAAGTTAGAGTAATAGACACTTTTCATTCAATCAGGAGGGTAAAATGAAAAAAGTTGCTGTATCTTTAATAATTCTCGTTACCGGTGCTTTCGCATTCGGCGGGTTGCCTGATGCCCCTGATGTTCCTGATGTCCAGGTTCCCGAGATAGAGATTCCGGGGCTTGATATCCTCGATGGTATCCAGATTCAGCTCGATGAGCTTATTGCCGCAACAGATTCACTTGAATGGCTGATACCGGAACTCTCTGCACTTGATGGAGTTTCAGCGAAACTGGAAGAGCTGCGGGAAACAGATTCCGATGTGATAGGACTTCAGGAGGAGCTTGATGCCTTGAGGGCAGAACTTGTGGTCGCACGAAGTGATCTTCTTGTGATAAGTGATGAGATTACCGGGCCGGTTGAGGAGATGCGAGCATCTCTGACCGCATTCAGGGAGGGGCTTCCCACTCTTTCCGACTGATAGTCTCAGTTTTCAGGGGGAGGCTTTTCTGCCTCCCCTTTTCACAGCATCTTATCTTTCATACTAATCCACCTGCAAATCAGATCATAGACATCCGCGGAAAATATCATTATCTCTATTTATAGTGTGATTGATTTTGGAAGGAGGAGGTTGAAAATGGGATATTGTATCAGCGCTTGCCTGTTTGCATTTCTGATTCTCTCTACTTCTGCAGGAAATGCAGAGGGAAAGTATGCGTGTGAAGATGATCTTATCGAGGTAATGTTTGTGGAAGGTGCGAGGCTCCGCTGCGGAATACTTGTGGATATTTCGGAAAGCGGAGTTCTGGATGGTCTCGAAGAAGTGCTTGAGCTTACTGAAAATTATCAGTGGGAGAGGATATCAACTGTCTCAGAAGAAGAAGTTGATGAAATGGAGTCGATAGGAGAACTGCTCACCGGTAGAGATATCTACAATCTCAATAATATTTACATACTCAGATTCCAGGGCGAGATAGATATATGGGAACTCGCAGAGATACTGCAGGAGCTGGACGGTATCATCAGCGCCATGCCGGTTCCGCTTCCCCAGCCTACTCCCCAGCCACCTGATTTCCAGGGGATGCAGGGCTACCTGAATCCGGCAGTCAGCACCCCTACGGGGATAGACGCACTCTATGCATGGACACAGGCTGGAGGTGACGGCGTCGGAGTGACGGTCTGCGACCTGGAATACAGCTGGAACTACTCCCATGGAGACCTGACAAAGGCTCCAGGCTCACAGATTAACATTAACGTGGCGGACCCTTTCAGCGATAATAACCATGGTACAGCGGTTATAGGTGAGATGGTATCGGACATAAATGGCTGGGGTACCACAGGAATCTGTCACGGAGCAAACCTTAAAACATGCGGCACGTATTATGGTAATCCCACACCGCAATGGAACGTGCCCGGTGCGATAACTCTGGCCATATCGCAGCTATCCGCCGGAGATGTGATACTGCTGGAACAGCAGTGGGATTACACCGGGTCTGGCGGCTACGTCCCGATTGAATGGTGGTTGAACTACTCTCCTAATCCTCAGACCTATAACGGTGTCTACGCAGCCATACAGACCGCGGTCGCAAACGGTATACATGTCGTTCAGGCCGGTGGCAACGGCTATATCAACACCGGTTCTCTCAACTGGTATGGAGACAGCGGAGCGATGATCGTCGGAGCAGGTGGTGCATATTCCGGAGGACCCTGGCCGGCCGGTGATCTACAGAGGCTTGCATTCTCCAGTTACGGTCCCAGATTCAATCTTCAGGGCTGGGGGGAGGATGTGGTTACAACGGGCTACAGCGATCTCTACTCAGCGATGGGTTCAAACTACTACTATACCTCGACATTCTCCGGAACTTCCAGCGCGTCACCAATCGTTGCCGGAGCAGCGGCATGCTGCGTCGGTTACTGGGTTGCCAACGGCAATCCTGCGAGTACCCTGACCCCTTCGCTCCTCAGGGGAGCCCTGGTGAATACAGGTACGCCTCAGATCACTCCACCTGCGGGAAACATAGGACCCAGGCCGAACCTTCTCAACGCCTTCGCATACCTCTATTCTGTTGGCATTGGTACAACAACGGAGCCATCCGTTTCAGTCGCCATGAGTGTTTTTCCGAATCCGGCATCTGAGTATGTAACAATCGAGATGTTCCGCTCCTCGGAGATGATATCTCTTCATGGTCTTGTCATATACGACATCTCCGGCCGACAGGTTGCAAACTTCAGCAATTCAAATATAATTGCAGGTGAAACCATTATCTGGGATTGTAAGGATATAAACGGCAGCAGTGTACCCGGAGGACTTTATACCGCAACAGGAGTTTACGATTCCGGTTCAGTAACGGTTTCGTTCATTATCTTAAGCAGGTAGTCGCCGCTATAATGATCTGTTTATACTTGAGCGGTAAATGCGGCCTGCATATTTACCGAACACTATCAAATAATCTGGATTGAGAGGCTTTCATGGGTGGATTTTTCGGTGTTGTTTCAAAGGACAGCTGTACCTCTGACCTCTTTTATGGAACCGATTACCATTCTCATCTTGGGACCATGCGGGGGGGGATGGCGGTTAAGAACACCGATGGAATTCACAGGGTGATCCATGATATCACAAACGCGCAGTTCAGGTCCAAATTTGAGGATGATTTAGCTGATATGGATGGTTCCATGGGAATAGGGGTTATCAGCGATTACGAAGACCAGCCTCTGATAATAGGTTCGCACCTTGGTAAATACGCAATAGTTACGGTAGGCGTAATCAATAACATGAGGGATCTTGTGGAAGCGGTATTCAGGGATAGAACAGGGCACTTCACAGAAATGACCGGTGCTGAAGTAAACCCCACAGAAGTCGTAGCGATGTTGATAAATCAGGAGGATTCATTCACTGCAGGTCTTGCAAGAGCACAGGAATCAATAATTGGCTCCTGTTCTGTTCTGCTTCTTACGGATGACGGTATTTACGCATCAAGAGACAGGCTGGGGCGTACGCCGATATCCATCGGAAAAAAGAAGGATGGCATGGCGGTGACATTTGAGACCTGTGCATTTCCCAATCTTGAGTACGAATTCGTGAAAGAACTCGGCCCTGGAGAGATAGTGCTGGTTACAGCAGAAGGGTTTGAACGTCAGAAGGATCCAGGGGAAAAGATGCGAATATGTTCATTTCTATGGGTCTATTACGGGTTTCCCGCATCACATTACGAGGGGATCAACGTAGAGGATGTGAGGAACCGCTGCGGAGAATGTCTTGCCAGACGTGACAATGTCGAAGTAGATATGGTCGCCGGTATTCCTGATTCAGGAACAGGGCATGCAGTCGGATACGCAAATTACGCGGGGATAGCTTACCGCAGGCCCTTTGTGAAGTATACTCCAACCTGGCCAAGAAGTTTCATGCCTCAGAAACAGGAAATGAGAGATCTTGTTGCCAGGATGAAACTCATTCCTATCCGGGAACTCATCCAGGACAAGCGGCTTCTCTTCTGTGAAGATTCCATAGTAAGGGGCACACAGCTTCAGGATACCGTTAAAAGACTTTTCGATGCGGGAGCAGAAGAGATACACATGAGGCCGGCCTGTCCACCACTGGTTTTCGGATGCAAGTATCTCAATTTTTCCAGATCCCGATCAATAATGGACCTGGCAGGCAGAAAGGCGATAAAGGAGATTGAGGGGACAGGGGAGGAGGTTCCGCAAGCTTATCTCGATCCCGATTCTGCAGAATTCGCAGAGATGATAGAGCGAATCAGGAGGAGACTCAGGCTTACATCTCTTACCTATCAGAGGTTGGATGATCTGATTGAGGCAATCGGGCTTGAGGCGGATAAACTGTGTACTTACTGCTGGAACGGCAGAGAGTAGACTTCGCAGGAAAGGAGTATGAATTGCAGGCTGAATTCTATGCGGTGCTTACTGCTATATGCTGGGCTGTCGGCTCATTAATGGAAAAAACAGGTATAAGACTTGGAAACCTGACTCCCGTTATGGGAACTGCCATCAGAACAGTTTTCAGCCTTACATTACTCGCTTTCCTTTCGTATCCCTACTGGAGCGAATTGAGAAGCGCCGGAGCGAAATCTATTATCCTCGTCGCTGCGGGGGGAGGGGTACTGGCAGGGGGTCTCGGGATACTGTTCCTCTATACAGGGCTGAAGCACGGTCACATTTCATCCGTCATGACGATAGCCTTCTGCCTTACACCCGTACTGGGAGTGATTCTGGGGGTTCTGGTGCTGAAGGAAAAACTCAGTCCACTTCAGGTTGCGGGAATAGTACTATGCATAACCGGAGCGGCCATGACTGTATTCTTCAGGCACCCGGAGTCAGCTTAGAGCCTGGTATTCAGAAGGTCGTAGATGCGAGGAAGAAAGGGATAAGCGAATGGTTCACGGCAGAACGATAAGTGTGTCAACAGAGGGGTTTTCGGATATTATCAACATTTCAGCTGAGGTTCAATCCGCAGTTTTGGATTCGGGCATTAAAGATGGCCTCGTAGCGGTGACGGTCATAGGGTCAACGGCTTCCATTACCACAATTGAGTACGAGCCTGCACTTGTTGAGGATGTGAAGGAACTGCTTGAAAAGATAATTCCAAGGGATTTAAGATCCCGTCATTCTGAAACCTGGGGTGATGACAATGGTTTCTCGCATATGAGAGCTTCCCTTATGGGGCCAGGTATTACGCTTCCTGTTGTGGATGGTAGTGTATTGATCGGAACATGGCAGCAGATAGTAGTTGTGGATCACGATAATCGACCCCGCCAACGCAAAATCAGAATACAGGTTACTGGTTAAGGGAGAGCTTGCTGGTGATAAGCCAGGATCGTATCATATGCATTGATCATAGTCTTGCTGGAAGCAGGCATCCTCGGTACTGAAAAGGGAGGAAATTGGTGATTAGTCGAATCAGCACCTTTTTGCGTTATCCCGCAGTAGTTGTTGTTCTGGTCTGGGCATTGGCCTCTCTCTCATGCATTTTCGATTCAGAACCGGCTATACCTGGTTATCCTGCACAAATTGATTCTGAGATACCCTTTGGCGCCATCGGATCACCATCCATATGCAAATGCATGATCGATTACGACCTTGCTCTTGTATCCGCTGGAACCAGCCTTGCTGTGGTTGATATCGTTAACGGGGTAAATAAATCCGTTATTGATCTCGGTTTGGAGATAGATGACATTGCTGACAGTGATGTGAACGGTTTCGGTTACGTTCTAACGGACTCGTTTCTTTATCCAGTGAACCTTTCAACAGCATCTCTTGAGGATCCAATAAAAATCGGTATCGGCTGCTCTTTCGTTTCGGTATCTCCTGCCGGTGATACAGCATGGGTTTCTATGGAGAATGACAGCATTGGAATGGTTGACCTGATAACAGGAGAAGTATCAGTTGTGCAGAATTATTCTGCGGGGAATTGTCAGGGTATCGCTTCAGGGGAAAACGGCGTTATCTATATAGCTGAAGGCGCTAACAGTATCATTGCCGGATACAATACTGATACATGGGCTGAAATAGGCCGTATTTCCGTTCCCGGTGATGTGTACGATCTATTCCCGGGGCCTTCCGGCTACATCTGCGCAGTTGTTGACGGCAGCAACGAGCTCTGGTTCATAAAATCCGAGACCTGCACTCTCTACAAGATGATAACCTTCCCGGTTATCCCTACCGCCGCAGCCTCAATGCCCGATGGCAGCTTCGCGTACGCTGCATGTCCTGGAACAGGAATGGTCGTAGTTGCTGAAAGCGGTCAGATTGAGCTTAAAACGATGGATTATGGTATACCTTCGAGTATTGACGTAAGCAATAACGGAGAAAGAGCGGTTATCTGCTCTCCCGATAACGAAGCTGTCTACATACTTGAAAAGTAACGACTAATTCAGTTCAAATGGCGGGATTGAGATGTTTCTCTCGAATGTATTTCTGAGTACAGTAGCCTGTAGAGTATCATCTGAAAGGATCAGAAGACCTCGAAGAGTTTCTGGATGATAAACCGGAGTTCCGTTTATATGTGTAATCAGATCACCAGGTCTTAATCCCGATTCCCAGGCACTGCTTCCAATGGAGACTGAGACAATATGTATTCCCGAAGGCCTGGAGCATGTCAGTGATATACTCGAAAGAGCAGTTACACCGAAGGAATAATCAGCGCACTCCTCAGACAGGACAACCAGTTTTGACCACATGTACCAGATCTGACTTGGATAAAGAACAAGATAATCCCTATCGTCGGTTTCCTGGAACTGTCGATCAGGTCTTATTATTCCAGTAATGAATCCAATATACTCGTCGTTGTCATTGAAGACCGCAGCACCCATCAGCCCATCCCTGAGATCGGAAGTTACAAGGAATGACCCATCCGGATACTGTTCCCTTGCTCTGCCCTCAACGGTCAGTGCACCACTTAATCCATGGCCGATTATCGTAAGTTTGTCTCCTATATCAGGTATTACATCGGAGGGTATCTGATAACTGTCGAAGACATCTTCCTCAAAGATCATGATAACCATACCCAGATCCGGTGATACAATGAAGGAATCGGGAGATAGTATCCCGGAAGGTGTTTCTACCGTAACGGAATTGTCAGAGGAAAAAATGCAGAGTGTGACGGCATGATTTGGTGAAATTGAAACAGCTGTGGAGAGTTCTGCAGTGCCGGGGGATATCTCAATTCTTACAATATGCACCTGATCCAATATGGAAGCCGTGGTTGCGAGTGCTGTAACCGCAATAATAAGTTGAATCATTATCACCTAAAAGGATATCAGGCTCACCTGCCTGGAGTAATCAGAGAGGGGAGCCGGTCTGATGCCCGATTTCGAAGAAAGCCGGATATCAGCATTCTTTGATTCGTAAACTGCCATTCCGATGTTATCAGTTTCAGTGATTGATTCCTGATCACCGGAAAGAGGAAGTATCGAAATGGTGAAGATGAGTAGAGCAGCCACAGCGGGAATCGCCAGGAACACACTGTTGAACCTGTGCTCCGAATGGCTGATGTCTTTGCTGGATTGAAGCATTTCCCTGATATTATTCTCCAGGTCTTCAGGTGGGGTCGGGGAGGGAAGGTTTCGGGCGATCTCTGAAATATCCCTGGATATGTTCATAGCTTTTCTACAGGAACTGCACCCCAACAGATGGAAATCAAGCAGTCTTTTCTGATATTCAGCAGATTCTCCATCGATAACAAGACTTATTATTCTTAAAGCATTTGAACAGTTCATTTCCACTCTTCCCATACTTCACCCAGCAGATCTCTCAGCCTGACCCTGGCTCGGTTGATCCTTGATTTTACTGTTCCAAGGCGGATATCCAGAACATCTGCAATGTCCTCGTACGACATCTGTTCCTGTTCTCTTAGAATGAATGGTTCTCTGTAGTGGGGAGGCAACATGTCAACAGCTTCCTCTATAGATGCCGTGAGTTCAACTCTCCCGGCATTGTAATGTGGTGCCGTCCTACTGGAGCTTGTAAGGTTGGCATGCTCAAGCGGGACATTTATCCATCTTGACCTTCTGCGCCATTCCTTCTTTGCCAGATTGCTGGCAATGGTGAATATCCAGTTTACCAGTTTTCTTTCAGGATCGAACTTGTCTCTGTACCGGTAAACCCGGCAGAAGGTAAGCTGGAGCATTTCCTGCGCGTCGTCCTCGTTACCGAGCATTCTTATCAGCATTGAGTAAATCGGTGCCTGAAATCTTCTGATTACTTCAGAAAAGGCGTCTTCATCGCCTTTGCAGAGGTCAATCATAAGTTCGGAATCGGATCTTGAATCTTTTTCCGTACGTTTTGTTGTTATTATTCTTCCAGTCAAAATACACCTTCCTGGGGTCAGCGTCAGTACCTTCACAGGTAATATACCCGATACCGCCCATCTTGTTCCAGTCATGATTACTTGACCTGAACAAGATTTATGGCTAAGATAGTGTCTACCATGAAAAAGAAAAGTACCATATTCAGAATTCTATCGTATATCCGTCCCTACTGGAAGTGGATGACCGGTGCCATGCTCTGCATGGTACTCTTCGCTGTTTTCAGTGGAGCTTCACTTGGTATGATACTCCCGCTGTTCGATAATGTATTTGCAAGAACTGATACAGTGGAGGAAAAGAGTGATTTCCTCCAGGCACTCCGTCAGAATACGGGTGAGGCTTTAGCAGGATGGGATCGGAACTTATCTCGCTGCATCCAAGGGGTGTTTTTTCCGCAGGTGGAGATGTTGTACTGGGAATTAGGGACAGTTTGTCTGAATCGGATCCGCAGCAGGTGCTGATAGTTATAGTCATCGGACTTGTGTTAATCGTATTGATAAAGAACTTTCTCGGTTTCATGCAGGTATTTTTTCTTTCAAGAGCGGAACAGGGTGTTGTGGCTGGCATCAGAAACAACCTCTATAAACATCTGCTGCAACTTGATATGGGATTCTATACATCTGCCAGGTCGGGAGATGTAATGGCGAGGTTCACCTCTGATGTGGGTAATATGAACTGGGCAATGACCGAGATGATGATGAGCGTTCCAAGGCAGGTTGTGCTTCTTCTGGTTTACCTTGGGCTTGCGCTCTGGGCTTCATGGCGTCTTGCACTTATTACGCTTCTTGTTTTTCCTCCGGCAATGCTGTTCATTCTGATCTTAAGCAGAAGACTCAGGAAAAAGACCCATTCCTCACAGGAAAAACTGTCGGATTTCTCAGCGCTTCTCCAGGAAACGATATTCGGTATCAGGATTGTCAAAGCCTTTTCGATGGAGAAATTCGAGGGATCCAGGTTCGCAAGTATACTGGATAATCACAGGAAGATCGAAACATCCCTGCAACGTGAAAGAGCATTCGCAAGCCCGGTTACAGAGATCATGGGCTCCATAGCAAGCGGATTCGTAATGTGGTATGGAGGCAGCGCAATATTGTCCGGAGGTTCCCTCTCTACGGGGAGATTTCTTGTTTTCCTCGCCGCATCTCTATCGATGATGAAACCGATCAAGACCATAAGTACCGCGAACAGCAGAATACAGACAGGCATAGCTTCAGCAGAACGGGTTTTCAAACTGATGGATCTGGAGCCGGCCATAAAACAGCCACTTAATCCGGTACCCTTCGATTCGTTTCATGACAGGATAGAGTTCATCAACGTCTGCTTCAGCTACGAAACAGGGACTCCTATTCTGACAGATGTATCATTCTCTCTTGAGAAAGGTGAAATAATTGCGCTGGTAGGGCCAAGTGGAGGAGGTAAGAGCACAATTGCCGATCTTATTCCACGGTTCTACGATCCTGATTCCGGCTCAATTCTGATAGACGGCAGCGATCTTCGAACCATCGACCTTGAAGGGCTTAGAAAAAATCTTGGTGTTGTCACACAGGAGACAGTACTTTTCAACGATACTGTAAGGAACAACATTGCGTACGGGGAAGAAAACATCCCAATTGAAAAAATAAAACTTGCTGCTGATGTAGCGAACGCACTTGAATTCATAGAGGAGTTTCCTGAAGGTTTCGATACGATCATAGGAGAAAGGGGGGCCAGGCTCTCCGGAGGACAGAAACAGCGCCTTGCAATTGCAAGGGCAGTTCTGAAGGATCCCGATATACTTATTTTCGATGAAGCGACATCTGCCCTGGATACTCATTCTGAACGTCAGGTACAGAAGGCGATTGACGGGCTTATTGAGGGCAGGACTTCACTAATAATAGCACACAGGCTCAGCACTATCACAAAAGCTACAAGGGTTCTTTACATCGATAAAGGCAGAATTATTGAAAGTGGAACGCATCCAGAATTACTCGAATTGAATGGCAAGTACAGATTACTCTATGACATGCAGTTCGCAGGCAAATAGCGCAGCAGTTATCCGTCTGCATTCGCTGGGGGATGTTGTCCTTTCCCAGCCTGCAGCTTCGGAGCTTTCCAGGCATTACAAAGTCTTCTTTGTTACATCTGAGCAATATGAACCGGTGGTCGCTAGAATGCCGGGAAATATCCATCCCTTACTTCTCGCTATGGATAGCGGACCTCTCGATCTATGGAAACTCATTAAAAGCATATCACCGGACTTCGTAGTAGATCTTCAGAACAACGTCGCTTCAAGAATCGCGACCGCCGGAAAACGGGTAAAAGGCAGATTTCACATGGACAGGAAGCTGAGAAAGAGGGTAATGGATAAAAGGGCTGGATCAATGCCTTTGCGTGATTCTGAATTCTTGCGATCCGCAGGTTTCGAAAAAGGTCCAGAGCCCGCGCTTGAGAGAAGAAGGGGGAAAAATTCTGATGGTCTGAAAATTGGAATTGTGACTGGAGGCCGCTGGTACATCAAGTCCATACCCGCTTCTGTCATTTCCGAAACATCAAGAATTCTGGCAGACCTTCACCTGGCTGATATTGTGCTTCTCGGTGCCGCAGAGGATAGGGGGCTGATACTTAGAACCGCTGAATCAACCGGAAGGGCAAATATTGATGCATACTGTGGCGCTGCTGGAGTTGATGGTCTTATAGATGTTATTGAAACGCTGGATCTGCTTATCTCTCCGGATTCCGGTCCTGCCCATCTGGCTGCAGCGCTGGGCGTACCTGTTCTTGTGGTGTTTACTTCCACATCACCTTCTCTGGGCTTCTGGAAAAAGGATCGGAAGGGTAATTATATGGTCAGCAACATCACATGCAGACCGTGTCACAGGCATGGAGGCAATTCATGTCCTCTCAGCACTGAGATATGCAGAAAGGGAATACTGCCGTTCCATCTCGCAGACAGCGCAATGGAACTCCTGAAACAATGAAAACCCCGATGATGCAGCAGTATCTGGAGATCAAGAATAAGCACCTGAACGAGATACTCCTTTTCAGAATGGGGGATTTCTACGAGACGTTTCTTGAAGACGCAAAAACCGTTTCACGAGTCCTTGGAATTACACTGACAGCTAGAGGTAAAAGCAGGGATACCGGTGAGAGGATACCACTTGCAGGATTTCCGTACCATGCTCTGGACGGCTACCTATCTAAGCTGATTAAAGCAGGTTATAGAGTAGCCATATGCGAACAGACCGAAGATCCCGCTAAGGCGAAAGGCCTTGTGAAACGGGACGTGATAGAAGTAATTACCCCCGGTACACTAGTCAGCGGTTCGGCTCTGGATGAACGCAGGACTATTCTCCTCTGCTCAGCTGTGATCGGTGAAAGCAGGGGAGGGCTCGCGTTTTGCGACCTCTCGACCGGTGAAATAGAGGCAACTGAAATGAACAGCGATCTTCTGCCTGTGGAAATCGCCAGAAGAGCGCCTTCGGAGATACTTCTGCCTGATGGCTCCAGGATCGAGCCGCCTGCTGGTTGTGAGCTTACCGAGCTTGAGAAGTGGAAGTTCGATCTGGATACCGCTGAATCCAGTGTAGAGTCAATACTTGATATTTCAGCTCTTGAAGGACTGGGCATGGAGGCTGACAGCCCGGCATTGTCAGCACTTGGCGCCCTATTGAACTACGTGAGGGATACGAAGAGAATGGATGTAACCCATCTATGTTTCAACGGTATGTACAGGCGCGAGGACTGCCTGATAATAGACAGAGGGAGCGCTCGTTCACTGAATATTACCGAAGCATCTCCGGGAGAGGAGTCCTGCATACTGTCGAATATCACCGATGAAACAAAAACAGCTGCTGGGTCAAGAGAATGGAGCAAATGGCTCTCCTCCCCGATAAGGGACAGGCATGAAATATCTGAGAGGTACGATGCGCTTCAATGGCTCATGGAATTCAAGGAGACTCTTTCGGAACTGATAGATATCGTTGACGGTACAGCTGACCTGCAGCGGCAGGCGGGAAAGCTGGGCACACTTCGTTCATCACCGAGGGATCTAAGAGCAATAGCGGATACGCTTGCAAGGTTACCTGAGATTTTCAGCGTTCTGGAAAATTCGCCCTCCCGGATGCTCTCCGGAATGTCATCAACAGATCCTCTTGAAGATACGCGCATGCTTATTGATTCGGTTGTTGTGGATGAGCCACCTCCGAAACTGACCGACGGCGGTGTTATCAGGAAAGGTGTTTCAAAGGAGCTTGATGAATACCGCTGCATACATTCCGGAGGTCATGACTGGATAAGATCACGGAGGGACGAGGAGAGGGAGAAGACAGGTATTCCGAATCTGACCATAGGAAATAACAGTGTCTTCGGTTACTATATTGAAGTGTCGAGCAGCCATCTGAACAAGGTACCTGAACATTATATAAGGAAACAGACCCTTGTTAATGCGGAACGCTTTATAACACCCGATCTGAAAGAGGTCGAGTCCAGGATATTCAGAGCCTCTGAAGAGATCGAAAGGATTGAGCAGGAGATATTTGCCGATCTCAGGGAAAAAGTAGCACTGAGTATAGACGGTATAAGGAATGCCGGCAGATTACTCGCAAGGCTTGATGTACTGGCTTCACTGAGTACGATTGCTATGAAAAGAGGTTACGTAAGACCAGAGCTGTCGGATATCCCGGGGATTTCTATCAGGAACGGCAGGCATCCGGTACTTGAAGAGATACTCCCCCGGGGTGAATGTGTTCCAAACAGCATCGAACTCAACCAGGGAAGACGGATACTTCTGGTTACAGGTCCCAACATGGCTGGAAAATCTACATATCTCCGCCAGGCGGCTCTTCTTGTTATCATGGCTCAGGCAGGTTCCTTCGTTCCGGCAGAATCGATGGTTTTTTCTCCTGTGGACAGAATATTCACAAGGATAGGCTCAACGGATCGCATAACAAGGGGTCAGTCCACATTTCTTGTTGAGATGGCTGAAGCCGCTGCACTTCTGAATTCGAGCACTCCTGAAAGCCTTGCAATACTGGATGAAGTCGGCAGAGGGACAAGCACCTACGATGGATTATCACTCGCCTGGGCTATGGTTGAGTATCTGCATAACAGTGAAAAGCACAGGCCGCTTGTTCTTTTTGCAACTCATTATCACGAGCTTACAGCGCTCGCGAACCTCCTGCCGGCCGCCTGGAACGTGAACGTGAAAGTAAAGGATTCCGGAGGAAAGGTAGTATTTCTTTACAGTATTGAAGATGGAAGCACCGATGAATCCTACGGAATACACGTCGCTTCCATGGCCGGGGTGCCTTCAAAGGTCGTTAATCGGGCAAGAAAAGTTCTTTCCGATCTTGAAGCCGGCAAACATCTTATGCCGGGAGGCGCTGGAGAAGACCAGCTTGAACTCCGTTTCGCAGAGCCTGAGGTTGAAGAGATTAACCCTCTGCTGGAGCATATCAAGGGGATTGATCCTGATTCTCTTACGCCAAGGAGGGCTCTGGAAATCCTTTACGAACTCCGTGACCGCCTCGAGTAACATAGGTAAACAGGTGTTTACATTCTCTCTTTTTCATTCTATATTACTTCTTATAACAATTATGGAGGTAATCATGAATCAAATTCCAGATTCGTTCGGAGGCTCTGTTTCCGATGTCATGCACTCTATTCATCAATGCAGCAGAGACTGGAAGCTGGCTGCCGGCTCTGAAACCGGTATTCTTTCACTCAGCGTATTCGGCACTGCCGGCAACAGGTATTCAATACTTGTTATCGAAAAGGAACATCTCAGCACCGATCATGCCGGGCAGGACGGCAAATGGCTTCTTATCGAAAAGAAGGAAGACGCAAACCTGTTGAACTTCGATCTGGAATGGGCTGTAGAAGCCACAGGAAGCGGCTGCCTTGTACTATGCGGAAGAGAAACACCGGCTCCATTCAGCAGCTCTGCCTGACATTCAGTCGCTACCGCGCATTCAGTAGACTTCGTACTTTTCTTGGGGTATTTTCTACCCCTGGTAAGTACCTTGTCCACAAAATTCAGCAGGGGGCGGTTTATCAAAGATCATCATCGGGAAGGCATTTCGGTAGTATTTCCCGCGTTCAACGAAGAAGAAAACGTTGAGTACATGGTTGAAACGGCAATTGAAGTACTTTCAGGGCTTGAAGTTGAATGGGAAATAATAATTGTTGATGACGGTTCTTCTGACAGAACAGCAGAGATTGCACGGGAACTCGCAGTTGTATGCAAGGGTGTAAAACTTGTAAGCCATGCTATGAACAGAGGCATCGGAAGCGCTGTCAGAACAGGTATATCCTCTTCAACCATGCCATGGATATTCTACACCGACTGTGACGGGCAGTTCGACCTGAGTGAGCTTGAAATGCTCTGGCGCATCCGCGATGGAGCAGATGTTATCTCGGGTTTCAGGCGAAAAAGGCAGGATCCTCTGATGAGGCTCATGTATTCCTTTGCATACAATACGCTTACGTACATATTCTTTTTCGGCGGATTCAAGGATGTGGACGCTTCTTTCAAACTGTTCAGACGAGAGATATTCGAAAGGATAAGTTTAAGATCATCTTCAAGTGTAGCTGACCTTGAACTTCTACTATTACCGAGCAGGTGCGGTTACAGAATACGGCAGCTTCCCGTATCCCACTACCCGAGAAGAGCAGGCATTGTATCATGTGAGAGTTACAGGAAAGGAATATTCGCATGGGTCAGGATAGCCCCCATAGTGGAAATGTTTCTTCAGCTCGTCCAGCTGAGGCTTCGGTTATGGAGGGGAGATGTCTGAGAAAAGGACTGAAGCCCTTCTGGCAACCCCATTACCTCCGATGGAAACCGGACTCGCCACATATGCTCTGAGGGTGCTTGCCGGCACTGCGGATATCATTGACTGGATGGTAGCATACCCCCCCGGAAGCGATCCTCAATTGTTACCTGCTAATGTAAGAAGCCTGCCCATTGAAAGTCTTGAGGAAGGCAATCTGCCCGTTGCAAGGGTATTCCAGATAGGCAATTCACCTCATTGCTTCTCAGTGCTCCAGGCTTTATACAGGTTTGGCGGAACGGCTCTTTTTCACGAGACGGTCCTTCATCATATGCTCAGACACTGCTATCTCGAGACTGATAGAATGGATGATTACAGGAGGGAACTTGCTTTCTGCTGCGGACCGGCTGCAGAAGCGGTCGAAAAGGATCTCTCATCCGCTGATATCTCTGCTGCTGATTACGACAAAATGCTTAAGCGTTACCCTCTTATCGGAAGAGCTCTACACGCTTCACATTCCGCTGTATGCCTTAATTCCTATTCAGGTTCAATACTGAAGGGATCATATCCGGGGGGAAGAGTTCTATCAATAGGACACCCTCTTAGTCCTCTTCCAGAAATGGAAATACCCTCGAAGCCATTTACCCTCTGCTTCGGAATGGTGGGAACCTGCCATCCCGGCAGGAATCCTGAGTGTGTCATCGAAGCTGTTGAACTTTTAAGGGACGATTTTCCTGATGCAGGCCTTATCCTGATCGGTGGCGGTTACCCCGATGGTCTGCCGGAATGGGTCATGAAAACAGGAAGGGTGGATGAGAAGGAATACCAGGGGTGGATAAGAACGCTGGATTATGTTTTCGATGCAAGACATCCATCATGCGGTGAAACATCCGGCAGTCTCCTTGAAGCGATGAGGGCAGGTATACCCTCCATTGTAACAGCATCAGGTATGTTCATTAACCTCCCATCAGATGCGGTGATAAGGGTGCCACCTGACAGTATTGTTCAGGGAATTCGTGAAGCGGTCCGCATGCTGGAGAGTAGACCCGATCTCAGGAATACCCTCTCGAAGAACGGAGTATCTTACGCCGAGGATACCGGTTCTGAGGAGAGACTTTTGAGTGACTGGAAAAGAGTACTTCTGCTTGCTGGAAAACCTCCAGAGGAGGATCCCGCTGCAGAGAACTGTATTTCGATTTCACCGGCATGGCAGGAGCCTCCGGATGGCTTTTCAAGGGATTTGGATACAGTGCCCGTAACCTGGAAATTCTCCGGTACGGCAGAGCTTGAAGGCCCTGAATTTACTTACGGTGCGCTGGTAACGGTATGGGGAGAAGGAACTGCTGGCGGCATCGAGCTTGAAAGTAAACCAACGGTTATAGATCTGGATGGCAGAAAACTGCATTTCAGCGGTAATGGATGGGTCTCGAATGTTATCTGGAAATGATGACCGCGGAAGCTTTCGAAGGGGGTTGTTCGCGGTTGCGGTCATCGGTTCCGTTCTCGCACTTGTTCTGCCTTACGTGCTGGTTCTGGCATCGGATACACCGGGAATAATCGGAATTCAACATGAGGAATCAGCGATTAATCAGGATTCAGATGTATACGAGCAGGCATGGCATTTCTGGTGGGTTTCCACTGCCCTTATAAATGGTCAGGATCCCCGTTTCTGCCCGTTTATCTATTCGCCTGAGGGGGTGTCACTTGTAACCGACCATATCGGGTGGTTTGACACACTTGTTTTCGCGATTATTGGAATTGGAAAAGACCATCCCGCTCTATCACATACGCTGTCACTGCTGCTTGGTACATTACTTACTGCACTATTCGGATGGCTTCTTGCGAGATCGTGGGGAGCAGATAGATACGGAGCTCTTTTCACTGCACTCGCCCTTGCCTGGCTTCCTTCAAGGACAGCGCATCTGCTCCAGCATTATCAGTTAGCGAATTGCTGGACGCTTCCAGCTTCGCTGTGGCTTTGCAGAGAGTATCTTAGAACTGCAAAATTGAAAACACTTGCTGCATACACGGCAATTGTCATTCTCGCAGCCCTTCAGAGCCCATTCATAGCCATATTCGCGGTAATCGGCCTTCCCGCAACCTGTTTTATCGTAAACGGGAACTGGAAGAGAACCGGAATTCTGGCACTGGGAGCCGCCGCCGCAGCACTCATAACAGGAATTCTCATCTTTACGGCTCCCGGAGATCCTGTAGCGCCTTCAACTCACTGGAGGGAAGCTATATACTGGGCAGCCGAACCACAGTCATTCATACTGCCTTCCCCGTTTGGCCCGGCAGGCTACTTCCTTGGAATTCCCATGCGATTCTCATGGATGTCGAACACTGCGGAGGGTGTTGTTACGCCTGGTCTTACACTTCTTGCAGCATTTACTGTTCTAATATGGAAAAAAAAGAACTGGAGGTTGCCGATTGTCTTTCTGGGGCTGGGACTGCTGGCTCTCGGCCCTGAGCTGCGCATTTTTGGCAGACCCCTCGGAGTGCCGCTTCCATTCAGAATCGTTCAACTGTTTCCCATGATGGACGGCATCAGAGCACCTTCCAGATTTGCCATCATGGGTAGCCTTTTTGTGGCTCTGGGCGCGGGTTTAGGCGTATCTCAGCTGAAGGTAAGATGGAAGATGATATTCTTTATACTTCTACTGTTCGAGCTTTCGGTTCCGGCTTTTAATACACTTCCAACTCCAGTTCCCTCGGCATGCAGGAATATTCCAGCCGACAGAATTGTCATGGAACTGCCGGTGGACAACCACGTAAGAATGTATTCATGGTTCCAGACGGCGGCCTCATATTCGCGCAGGTACGCTTTTCTGGCAAGACTGCCTGAAATGGAAGGAGAAGATGTTCTCATGCGGGAAGCCTTCGAGGAGGGGTATGTTCTTCTTTATCACAGATGGCTTTTCAACGAGGAGGATCGAAACCGTTACGATACACTCTATGCAGCAATTTTCCCCGAGGGCTCATTCGAAGATTCCGTCTGGGTAAATATGAACGGTGGTGCGAAATAGAAGATATTCGGATACTTTTCGATCTCAGTATAGTTCCTCACGCACTCGGGGGAGTATCCAGGTATCTTCTCTCTGCTGCCGGAGCCCTTTCAGAGGTTTCTGAACAGTTCGGAATCGAATTTATTCCTTTTGATGTACCCGCAGCACATCCCGGTGTTCAAGGGCCTGAAATGGATTGTCTTGTTCTTCGAACTCCTTTATATCTCAATATCCCTCTTTTCAGAAGAATTCCCATTCGAAAACGATGGGAAGAGAGATCAAGGGCAGAGAGACTTGGTGCATTCTCCAGAGGAAGATCGATTTTTCACCACAGCGGTGTGCAGCCTTATTATCCCGCCGATTGCATATCCATAGTAACGATGTACGATCTCTCAGCACTTGAAAACCCTCAGTGGCATACAGAGGATACCGTCGCGTTCGCCGAAAGGGAAGCCAGACTCATTGAGGGCGGCTCTTGGGTTATGGCAATATCGGAATGGACAAGGCAGCGGGTTATACAATATTTCGGCATAGCTCCAGAAAGGGTTTTCTGTGCTGGAGGAGCTGCGGATAGTTCTTATTCACCTGGACAGCCCTCCAGGGCAGTGATGGAAGAACTGCACCTTGAACCTGGAGGATATTTACTGCACGTAGGAAATTTCGTTCCACGAAAAAACATTCCATTTCTTCTGGATGTCTATGGAATGTCCAGGGAAAAGGGTGTTGAAACCCCTCTTGTTCTCGTTGGAGCTGGAGGATGGGGGGATGTAGCGGTTGAAGAAGGAGCTGGAGTACGCGTGTTGAGGAACCTTTCCGACAGAACTTTAATTGAGCTGTACCGTGGCGCCAGAGCACTTCTATACCCCAGCATGTACGAGGGACTCGGCCTTCCTGTGTTGGAAGCCTTCGCATGCGGTGCTCCAGTTATTTCAAGCAACGCTGCTGCCCTCCAGGATACGGTGGGGGAAGGCGGCATTCAGCTTGATCCCGGCGATCATCAGGCCTGGGTGAGGGAAATCATAGCGCTTGAGGAACCTGCAAGAGTGAATGAACTCAGGAAAATGTCCTCCTCAGCCGTGAGGAAGGAATGGCGAGATGTAGCCAGGAGTATCTGCGAATTCTACAGGAAGATATCAGACTGATGAAAATACTGCATCTGGTCCACAGGTTCTGGCCCTATCATGGAGGAGCAGAGCGTTACGTCCTTGAGCACGCCATTGCAGGGAAAAAATGGGGGCATGAATCTGTCATCTGCACAACAGATGCCTGGGATATGTCATGGTTCGTTTCAAGGTCAGGAGCCCGCATAGAACGGCGGGAAGACCTCCTGAATGGAGTAAGGATACAGCGATTTCCCGTTTTTCACCCTCCCTTTCAGAATATTTGCAGAGCAGTAACAAGGCGGTTCAGCAAATGCGGTCCCGACAGATTCTATTATCCCAATCCCTTTCTGCCTTCACTTCACCGCTGGCTTTCAGTGAACAGGGGATTCGACTTCGTTCATGCTAACGCGATGCCTTTCATGCTTTACGAAGGATGGCGCTACAGCAGAGATCATGCGAAAGGTCTTATTTCGGTACCACACGCAAACGTTGGCGAGAAATACAGAAGGGTAAAGGCGCTGCACTACTTCGACGGCTGTCAGAAGAAGATTCTGAGAAACAGCAGTTTTGTCGTTGCCCAGAGCCGATTTGAGAAAGAGCTTTATACCGGTATGGGAATACCGGAAGAGAGGGTTCACATCTCGGGCAGCGGGATAGACATTGAAGAATTCAGCGGGAGCAGCCGGGAAAGAGGATTAAAACGGCTTGGGGTGAAGGAGCCGGTTATTCTGTGTCTTACAGCCCACTCACTTGACCGGGGAACCGTCCATATTATTCAGGCATGCAGAAATCTATTAAAGAAAGGACGGGATTTTACTCTGGTCCTTGCCGGCCCCGTTCTTCCAGATGCCGAAAATTTCATTGATTCAGAAGAAAGGCTTTCGGAGGAGTTCGGAGACAGACTTGTGTTAACCGGGTACATAAGAAAAGAGGAAAGAGCCGATCTGCTGTCCGCAGCGGATATAATCCTTCTTCCATCAAGGCTGGACTGTTTCGGAATTGTGGTACTTGAAGCCTGGATATCCCGCAAACCTGTTATCGGATGCTGGTCGGGAGCAATGCCTGATCTTATAAGAGACGGCGATAACGGATTCCTGGTGTCATGGGGTGATACTGTTTCGCTGATGAACAGGATGGAGATACTTCTGGACAACCCTGAGCTGAGAGAGGCCATGGGTGAAAAGGGCCGGAAGGATGTACTTGAGAGATGGACATGGGAGAGGGTTACTGACAGGTTCTACAGGCGTCTTTCACAATGCTGCGCTGATGGGAGCAGCTTATGAAGAAGCAAATCACGGCCATTGTGGTTACATGGAATTCACTGAGATTGATTCCAGCCCTCGCCAGAACGATCAGAGGTATTGAATCCCTCTGCAATATCGTAATTTCCGATAACGCCTCAAATGATTCCACTGTTGAAGTTCTCAGGGAAATGGTTCCGGGAGCTGAAATTATCAGGAACGGTCTGAACTGCGGTTTCGGGTACGGGAACAACAGGGCGCTTGATAGCTGCGATTCGGAGTATGTGCTTCTGCTCAATACCGATGCTTCCATTACCGGTTCATCACTTGAGATACTTTTAAGCACACTTCAGAATGCCCCGTCCGCAGC
>JAUWMQ010000152.1 GCA_030613065.1 Candidatus Aegiribacteria sp.
TCTGCGCAGGCTATGCACTCCGTTCCAGGCGATCGGGAAATATTGATAAGCCGTAAATTCTGGTTGTAGTCGAGAAAGTATCACCTCTCGACAATCTACAAGAAACCGCCTTAATTCTATGGAAATGTGAAGTTATTTATGCGCCGATCCTAAGGTTAGTAAACGATTTGAGAAGAGGGTCGAATAATCTGATTTCGGATTCCTTCATACTTGACAATATCCCGACCAGTGAGTTTCGCTCAATTACGAAAGAAGATCTAAAGGACTTTTAACTGACTGCCTGAACCCCTTATACATGCAGGTAGACTCTTGTTGTTTCCAGGTTCTTATGTCCGAGAAGCTCCTGAATCCCACAAAGATCCACTCCCGACATCAATAAATGTGTTGCAAAACAGTGTCGCTTATGCCGAGCTCGGCATAAGCGCCACAGCTACGCAACTCATTTGCTTGAGGCCGGAGTCAATCTGCGCCAGATTCAAGCTAACCTGGAACATAAAAGCCCTGCAACCACAGCGATCTATACACATCTGACGGATGCGTCAGCGAAAATTGTCCGAAAATCCCTGGATGAGATCATGAATGAGCTTCCCTGATCTGACGAACCATGATCGAGATGGCGGATATCTTCCGCCAGTACAAGGGTGAATATCTCAGAGAGTTCGGTGATAAGGTTCTGCCGAGCCACAGGAGAGCAATAGATGATATCATCTCCTGCCGTACTCCCGAACTCGGTGGTAATCTCTACAGCTGCCCCTCCTGCGGGAAGAAGCAGTACAGCTACCATTCATGCGGTAACCGGCACTGTCCGAAGTGCGGTAACGACGATGCGACACTGTGGGTTGAAAAACAGTCAGCCCGTATTCCTGAAGTCCCATGCTTCCTGTTAACCTTCACATTACCGCATGAACTGAACAAACTCGTCAGGAGTAATCAGAAGGATTGTTACGGGCTGTTGTTCCGAGCTTCATCAAACGCTCTAAAGAAGCTCGCTGCTGATCCTCGCCACCTCGGAGCACAACCCGGCATGCTGGGTGTTCTTCATACATGGGGGCGTGATCTTCCATATCATCCGCATGTTCATTACCTGGTTCCCGCTGGCGGTATCAATGAGAGCGGAAAATGGGTTAGAACTCCTTATGAAGACTTCTTCCTGCCCGTCAGGGCACTCTCACCCATCTATCGAGCTAAATTCCGCGATGGAATGAAGACCCTCGGGCTTTATGATGCCGTTCCTGAAAAAGTCTGGAAAAAGAACTGGGTTGTACACTGTGAGCCTGCTGGACAGGGACCTGAAGTAATTCGCTATCTCTCACGCTATATCTATCGTGTGGCGATCACGAACAACCGGATCATCTCTCTCAGGAATGACAAAGTAACATTCCGGTATCAATCGTGTGGCGATCACGAACAACCGGATCATCTCTCTCAGGAATGACAAAGTAACATTCCGGTATCAACCGGTGGGTACAAAGGAATGGAAGCTGATGATCCTGCCAGCTCTTGTCTTCATGGCACGCTTCCTGCAGCATGTTTTACCAAAGGGCTTTTGCAAGGTACGATACTATGGATTCCTCCATCAACGATGCACGGATAAACTGAATGTTCTTCGCGAACAACTGGGGTTACCACCTGTTCCGCTTCCTGTTGAGAAACCTCTCATACTTTACTGCTCCCATTGTGGTACAGCACTCGTACATCTTCTTGCGTTGCAACGGATGAGGTCACCACCGTGAGAGAAGAGAGATTGTACTATCCCATTCTGTATATACTGCTGAATACCATCATGAAGCGGTCTGGAACCGGTCTACCTGAAATCCGCAGACCTTGTGTTCGTATGACCGGTGCTACCCGGGAATACAAGAAAACCGGCCTGAACTCCACATGTCCGACCGGATACTTTACTGTTTTTGACTGTTTTCAAAAGACTATACTCACCATACGCCACTAATAGAAAATCCAAGTACTCGCACCGCTTAATTCAACATACTATGTATCAGTTCGAGAGTCCCGTGCTAAACTGAGAGAGGCGAAATTGTCATATCAGGCTCGTGGGATCTCAAAATGATATCGATTCAAGATTGCATGGCTGAATAGTTACGAATTGTTTATCGTTAAGCATTCAGCCTCCGGAAATCAGTGAATGATTCAGAAAGGACAAGCGCGTGAATAAATACATATTTTCTATTATTCTGCTTTTCATGGCAGGTGCTGGTTATTCCCAGATAACAGTACAGGCTGCACGAGTTGATGAGGCTCCCGAAATAGACGGTATACCGGACGATGATATCTGGGAACTCGCGATTCCAGTAAATGAGGATTTCATTCAGCACAGACCGGACTGCGGCGAATCCATGTCGGAACGGACAGAAATCAGGCTTCTGTTTGATGATAGAGCACTCTATGTCGCACTTATTATGCATGACAGCCATCCAGAGGAATTCACAAGGATTATCTCTCCCAGAGATTATAATTTCATGAGCGAATGGATCGGTGTCTGGCTGGATACTTTTAACGATGATAACAATGCCTATTTCTTTTTTACGAATATCGAGAATGTCCAGCAGGACGGAAGATTATGCGAAGTGGGCGGCTGGGACATGAATTGGGATGCTGTATGGGAAAGCGCCACCGCTTCATCCGATTCGGGCTGGACCGCTGAGTATGCCATTCCCTTCGCAGTCCTGCGCTACTCTGATGATACCGAACAGGTCTGGGGCGTGAACATCAAAAGGACCATAAGCCGCACAAATGAAAGCGCTTTCCTGTTCCCGATGGGTGATGATGGCTGCATACATATCAGGGACTTCGGCGAACTGCACGGGTTATATAATCTCCCGTGTGCGGGACAGATAGAATTCAGACCATACATTGCTGGAAAAATCAAGTACATTCCTGATGCAGAGGATGAGTTGGAACCATGGGGAAATGCAGGTCTGGACTGTAGAATTGGGATTTCAACCAATGCTTCGCTTGACCTTACTATTAATCCTGATTTCGGACAGATCGAGGCTGACGCTGATGAAGCTAATCTGTCGCACTGGGAAACATTTCTCCGCGAGAAAAGACCGTTTTTCCTTGAAGGAGCTGATCTGTTCGATCTCCCTTTCAATCTTTTCTATTCCAGGCGTATAGGCGCGGTTGCGCCCAATGGCGAAATCATCCCCATTCTTGGCGGCGCCAAACTGACAGGAGCTTCCGGCGGTTACAGATTCGGACTTCTTGAAGCATACACAGGCAGGGTTTCCGAAGACGGAGGAATGCTGGAGCCAGTTGCGAATTACTCGGTAGGAAGAGTGATCAGGGAATTTGGCGACGGCTCATTCATCGGTACGAGCATGACAAGTACCGATATCCCTCAGCAGGAGGATCAGGATTACTCGTACGGACGATCCGGCGCTCTTGACGCTCAGATCAGAATAGCCGATCTGCATACTCTCTATGGAGCTTTTGGCGGCACCTGGAATTCCTATGAAAGCGAATGGTCGGACAATCTTGCATACAAGGGATCTTACAGTTTCAAGAATGAGAGACTGAACTGTTCAACCGGATTTTCTTACAGAGAAGAAAATTTCAACGCGAATATGATCGGATACACTACATCTATAGGAGATGTGAATTCATGGGCGGAAATGGGGCTGTTCCACCCATTCTCCGGCAATCCTACACTGCAGGACGCGTGGACGAATATCTGCTATCACTACGATCAGGTTCCAGGTGGAGAAATTACGTCGAGAGGCATCTGGCTGAATTCAGGTGTCTCATTTCGCAACAGGTACTATATCGAAGGCGGTATCGGCTACAGGGGATCAAAATTCGACAGATACGAAGGACCCGATGGTGCAACATACGATCCGGGCATGTCATGGAACTTTTATTGTTCAACGGATTCGAGGAAAAAATTCTATATCTACCTTGACGTAAACTGCAGCACTTACCGTAACGGCACAAACAGATCACTCTGGACAGGGCTTAATCTGAAACCTGCTCCCCATGTTTCAATCGAGGCAGACATCGAATGGAGTACAACTTCGAACGCATTAAGGTACAACTGGGACAGCGATGCATGGGACACAAGAGATACTGACTGGAAATCACTTGAGTTAAGCTGCAGCTATATGTTCAATACAGATCTAAGTCTATCACTAGTTTCTCAGATTTCAAGGTTCGAATCGGATTACGGGCTTTCCGAAGCTTCTGAGAGCAATGATCACTGGATGAATATTCTTCTCAGCTGGCAATTCAAGCCGGGCAGCATGTTCTACTTCATGGCCGGTGAAAACGCGGATCCTGATGAGATTACAGGAGAATATGGAGAACCTGACTTCACAGTTTTCAGTAAACTCACGTGGTTCCTGCCCATTTGATATCCAAGAACACCGTATTCTCTCTCACAAGTTGAAAAAGTGTGGTACGTCCCCTAGAAGAAGTTGGCTACGTTTGCGGGACCTGTTCCGGTTATTTCGAAGAAGATTGACAGGTGGGCGTCTTTTGCATTTATCCGGACGAATACAGACCCAGGCAGCCGAAAAAAACCTCTCTATTCAGATTACTGGATGGCTATTACAAAGAGTTCAGAAATGTGTATGACGATCGCTTCTCAAAACAATACGGATTCTGGCGTCCGGTTACCGATGAGGTTGTTGTTAAGTACCTGCAATGCGGTGCTCCTCACTACGGCTTTGCCAGGATTCGCTGCAGGGAGTGCGGAGCAGAATATCTGAGAGCCTTCTCATGCAAGTGCAGGGGATATGCGGAGTGCATGAATATGCGGAGTA
>JAUWMQ010000121.1 GCA_030613065.1 Candidatus Aegiribacteria sp.
ATCAATTGCGTTCCTGACCTGTATTGGAGATGTGTAACTGCCGTTTCTTAAAACTCTTACAGTCAGAATACTGAACCACACTTCTATCTGGTTCAGCCAGCTTCCGTTGGTGGGCGTATAGTGAAAGTGAACATTCGGGTGACGTGACAGCCAGGTTCCCCGCTTCTTCTTGTGAGTACTCAGATTATCAAGAATAACATGGATCTCCTGATCTTCAGGGTATTGTGATACGACCTTGTTCATGAAATCCAGAAACTCCCGCCGCCGCCTTCGCTTGTAGTGGCCTGTAGTTATCATTCCAGTTGCAACTTCTAGAGCTCCGAACAATGTAGTTGTTCCGTGCCTCTTATACCTGTCACAGAATCCGGTATATGTTTTGCCGTCATTGAGGCGAAGATAACCTTGCGCTCTCTCAAGTGTCTGTATAGAGGGTTTTTCATCAACACTGATCACTACCGCGTTTTCGGGAGGAGCAAGATAGAGACCTACGATATCAGCGGCTTTCTCGGCAAATTGCGGGTCTGTGCTGATACACCAGCTTCTTCTTCGCTGAAGATGGATTCCATGCTTGCGAAATACCCTCCAAATGTGATGATCGGATACATCCCCAAGCTCCTTAACAAGTAACCTCGCTGTCCACACGGTCTCTCCATAGGGCACGGGTTCATCGAGCTTGGACAATATCCTCAGCTCGGTTTCCTTGTCATAGTGTGTCGGTGTGCCGGATCTGGGAGCATCAAATAATCCCTTCATCCCGTTCTTTGCGAATCGGACTCTCCACTTGCTTACAGTGCCAGGCCTTGTATTAAGTTCACGGGCAATATCATTAGTACCAAGACCTTCTGCAGCAAGAAGAACGATACGGCTCCTCAATACGATTCGCTGTTCGGTTGTTGTTGACCTGACGCTCTTTTCAAGAATTGCTCGATTCTCATCGGTCAGATGAATTGGAACTGAAGTGTAAGCCATGCTTCCTCCTTGATGGGTATATAACAGACCCATCAAATATATCACATAGCATTAACTTGTGCAACTAGGTACTAGTATCTATAAGAGAAAGAAAATGCTCTTGTAAGTTATAGATATCTGGATACTTACAGAAGTGTACTACATATACGGAAAGATGATAGTGCTTAACAACTAGCATGGTAATCAATCAAGCGCACGTAGTTCTGTTGAGATGGAATCTACTGAATAAGAAATGGCGTATTGATCTGCTGCACTGATCCAATAACTATTTTTTCCAGACGCTCATCACTCGCGCACCCCAATTGAATAGCACATAGTTTATTACCGAGTAATTAGTTGTGGGGCAAAGAATGGGCATGATCGTTTTGAAGATGAAGAAAACCCTGTGTTGCTTAACGAATAATATGGAACTTAAGAGATTAATGTATGATCCCGTAATAGATGTAAACCTATGAATTGACATGGTGATGTATAAGCTTGTAGATATTTCTTTAGTGGAGTGTAATAGAGAATAGTGATATTTCTTGGAGCAGAGGGCGGATGGAATTTTGAATGAGTTAAATCATAGGAAACGATTGGAGAAGGATCCAGAGTTCCTGCAGGAATACATGAAAGCCAGCATTGTTGGGGATATTATCCAGGCGATGGAGGAAGAAGGAATCAGTAAAAGCCAGCTTGCAGATCGGCTGGAAAAAAGCCGTCAGTATGTTGGTCGAGTACTCAATGAAACTGCGAACTTCACAATTGATTCTATTTCAAAGATTGCTGCTGCTCTTGAGAGAGACGTAGTCTTGCGATTGAAAACATATACTGAAGTAGTGGAAATAAAGGAATTTGATAATCCTCACGAGTAAGAGTGCTACAATCATTGAGAATGATGATAATTCAGAATAAAATCTGTTTGAAATGAAACTCTATATTGGAGTCACGGACAACAACTGGTTCGATTTCCTTTCAAGAATTACACCGGATGAGGTAAACTTCTGGAGGCCAGGTGGAATAAGAACCTTCAAAGCGATTCCTCCAGGAGCCCCTTTCCTCTTCAAGCTTCATAGTCCTCTGAATTTCATTACTGGAGGTGGTTTCTTCGTAAAGCACTTTGTCCTGCCCCTTTCTTTTGCATGGAAAGCGTTTGGAGAGAAGAATGGTACGGATAACCTCGATCAGCTGAGGCAGCTCATCAACAGACACCGGAGGAAAGCAGAACGAGATCCTGTTATCGGGTGTACGATTCTCGCGGAGCCTTTTTATCTTCCGGAGTCTGACTGGATCCCGGTTCCTTCAAGCTGGGCACCGAACATCGTTTCCGGTAAGACATATGCAATGGATGCCCCTGAGTTCTCGGACCTGTGGGATTTCGCGATGCATAGGAGCAGTGCGAGCATCGAGATAGCAAGTCCTTTTTCATCGATTCCAGACCAGCGCCGGTACGGTGAGGAGTACATTGCCCGAGCGAGGCTCGGACAGGGAACCTTCAGAGTGCTGGTGATGGATGCCTATCACAGACGCTGCTCCATGACAGGGGAAAGAGTGCTTCCCGTTCTTGAAGCAGCACATATTAAACCCTACTCGGAGAACGGACCGCATCATACATCCAACGGTATGTTCCTTAGATCCGATCTTCACGCCCTCTTCGACCAGGGCTACATCACAGTCAGTCCCGACCATCATATAGAGGTTAGCGGAAGGATAAGAGAAGATTTTAATAACGGGAAGTTCTACTACGCGCTTCATGGAAAGGAGCTTGCCGTTTTGCCGGAGAAAGCTGGAGAGAGACCTGCACGGGATTTCATCAACTGGCATAACTCGGTAAAGTACCTTGGATAGGATTAGTATCTGTTTATCCTGAGTGAAATAACACTGGAGCACAAGACTTATGCAACTGGAACGTATGGTTTCACAAGGTGTTTTTCTGTAGGTTTGATCTGAGGTATGTAAAGATCAACAGTGATGCGAAGAAAGTGATCTTATGAAGGGAAAAGAATGACTGAGAAATCGAACATGATTCTCTTTACAATTGGCTATGAAGGAAAAAATATTGAAGAGTATGTACAGGTTCTTGAGGAGAACATGGTTAAGGTCGTGGTGGATGTCAGACGGAATCCTGTTTCCCGAAAGTATGGATTTTCCAAAACACGGATGAGAGAGCTGCTGGCGTTGGAGGGTATTGATTACATACACCTCCCCGCACTTGCAATTGAAAGCGAACGTAGACGATCGCTGAAGACCAGAGCCGATTACAATGCTCTTTTTATCTGGTACGAGAACGAAGTGCTTGATAAGGAGAAGATCTCACTGGGAGAAATCATTGATCGAATATTATCAGATAAAAGGGTCGCTCTGACCTGCTGCGAAGCTGATCCATCTATTTGTCACAGGTCAAAGGTTTCTGAAAAGATATCTGAGATAACCACAACAAGCTTGAAGCTCATTCATTTATAGATATGTTTTTTACCCATGCTGAAAGAATTCCCGGTGCCCAAGTGTTAATCACCGTAAAAACTTATCCTCAACCTTATACTTCACATGGTGAGAATGTATGCACTGCTGGAGTTATGAAAGATGGAAGATGGATAAGAATTCATCCGGTCCCATTTCGAATGGAAGGGTACAATCAGTTCGAGAAATACCACTGGATTCGGCTGGATCTGAAGAAGAGTAAGTCCGATAAGAGACCTGAATCCTTTGTACCTGAAAACGATCATGAGATTCTCGATAAGGTTGATACAAAAGACGGATGGAGAACAAGACGTGAACTGGTGCTGGGAAATGTATACCACTCAATGGCGAAGCTTCTGAAAGACGCACACGGTGATAGAAATACATCACTTGCAGTAGTAAAACCGACTGAAGTGTTGGATTTCACATGGGAACAAACAGATCGGGACTGGTCCGAGAAATGGAAAAGCAAATGGCTTCAGAAGGATTTATTCTATGATCTGGATGAAAGCAAGATAGTCCAAAAGGTTCCATACAACTTCTATTACGTTTTTCTGACTGAGGGAGACAGCAAACCTCACAGGATATCCATAACCGACTGGGAAGTCGGAGCCCTGTACTGGAAATGCTTAAAGCGAAGCGGCGGTGATGAGAATGAAGCTTTGCTGGATGTGAAGAATAAATTCTTCAACGACCTGGCGCTGAATAGAGATCTGTATTTGTTCGTCGGATCACATTACGTGCATCATGTGAGGAGATTACCGAATCCCTTCATGATCGTTGGTGTGTTCTATCCGCCTCGTATAACTGAAGAAGATCAACTCTCATTTGATTTCACTATGTGAGCAATTGCTTTCATATCCTTTTGGTGTCAATAACCGCTTGTTAGTTCTTCACCTCTTTTCGTCCAGAGTGATCCGAGTTTTCACCCAGAGTATACCACCTCATGTTCTCTAGCTGCTTACAAGTTCACGCGGATTTCCCTTGAAGACCTCACTGATGTGCCACTCGGTGTAGTCATTTAGCGGGGTGTAAGAACTGCGTTGCGGAAGCTGAATCACGGTTCCATGGAAACGCATTAGCCATTCATCGAAGCCCTCGTTGCCATGAGCGCTTTCTGAGACTATCAGCTTTCTCTCTGGATCCAGGGAGAAGACACCCCTGTCGAAAAGTTTGTGATGGAGTGAGCATAGGGCAAGGCCGTTGCACTCTTCGTCAGGACCACCGGCCTGGTGCCATTTTATATGCGCAGCTTCTAACCCGACCGGTGTGTTTCTCAACCGTACATCGAAACCGCAGACAACGCACCTGTACTCATAAGCTCTCAGAACCTTCTCTCTGAACCGGGGATCACGATTTCTTCGGCTTTCGGCCTGTTGTTCAGCTGAACTTACAGAAGATTCCATGTTCAAACCTGCAGCTTGCAAGATGTCAGAATGGAGAGTGCCTGGGAAGTTATCTGTGAGTATTCTCACTACGATCTGCTTCAGAAGTTCCTGATCGGAGGATAGTTGATGTTCTATTTCTTGAGGAAATCGTCCTCGAACGTCTCTGCTCCTCATAAATGATTTTGTGGGACATGGTCCGAGAGTTGCGTCATCCGATGTTTCGATGTTCGTGAGCTGCCACAGGCCATCATTCTGGAGATACCAGAATGGATAAATGGGTTGGGTCTTTCTGGGTGGGCCGAACTCGTCCAGCAGGCTGCTTACACCAGTCTCCATCTTGTCAAAGGATACAGGTCCGGTCTCCCCACGCTGGAGCCTGCCCAGCATATAAAGAATGAGAAGGGGCTTATGGGGGGCTCGTTTGTCACCCTTCTTCCAAACGGTGATGCTCGAAAAGCATTTGAGAAGTTCTGCTCTGTCCAAGTTCATCCTCCTTGAATAGAGCATATGCAAGTTGGTCGCTGCCAGCCAGTGAGGATTCGGATCAATATAGAATTAATCTGGGCGGTAGTTCCTATACTGTTGGGGATTACGCTCACACAGATGCGAAGGTTGCTATTTATATCGATGGGCTGAGTAAGAATCTGCATGGTGACCCTGGTAATAAGGTCAAGGATAGAAGGCTGCGCGCAGTGCTTGTTGAGAAAGGGTGGAAGCAATTGTTTCTGAATCGCGGTTGTTTTCCAACATGCGGAATGCCTTTGCATAATCCGAAGCAAATTTACCACTGATTCCGTAGTCATCTTTCCATTGAATTTGATCCGACAGACCTCTTTTTCGGGTTGATATTCTAAATTCAATCAAGCAGCGATTAGTGGCTTGAGAAAGTGCTCTCTATCTTCCATGTATGACACTGGACATGTGTTACAAAAATAGGGTATATTTTTGTAACAGTGGGAGGTAGTCATGGATAACCTGCGCAAGAGCATTGAATCCAGAATCAGGGAAAGGGGAGCTGGATGGGTCTTTTCGCGGAAGGATCTGCGGGACATTGCGCCAGGCGGTTCAATCGGAGTTATTCTATGTCGTCTGGAAAAGGAAGGCATGATCCGGCGCGTAGGAAGGGGATTGTATGACTACCCTGAAAGAAGCGACCTGCTTGGTGAGGAATTGCCACCTATTCTGGATCAGGCAGCGCAGGCAATCGCTCGAAAGCACCGCTGGGTAATTTCACCGGATGGAGCCATGGCAGCAAACATGCTCAATCTGTCCCTGCAGGTACCAGTGAAGATCGTCTATCTTTCCAATGGACCTACCCGGCAGTTCAGTATCGGTAACCAGACAATCATCTTTCGCCATGCAAGTCCAAAGGATCTGCATATGGAACACTACTCATCCAGGATTATAGCTCAGGCATTACGTTTCCTTGGAAAAGAGAAAGTGGACGGGAAGGTTATTAAACATCTGCATTACAAGCTAACTGATCAGGAAAAGACCGACTTACTACGGGATGTCCAGTTCGGGACTGACTGGATACTGGATGTTGCCCAGAAACTTATGAGGACTGACCATGAATAGTGTCGCAACTCTCAGTAAAGCAGATCGAGAAGGATTGTTCAGAGCAACTGCTGAACGTATGCGGTTTCATCCTGTCAATGTAGAGAAAGATTTCTGGGTGTGCTGGCTATTGAAGCAACTCTATTCGATTCCCGAGTTTGAAAACATGCTTGTATTCAAGGGGGGCACAAGTCTCTCCAAGTGTTTCAATCTCATACATCGTTTCTCGGAGGATATTGACCTGGCAGTGGATTTTGAGAAGCTTGGCTTCACTGACAAGAGAGATCCCAGACAGGATGGATTGTCCAACACAAAGCGTCAGTTCTTGCTGAATGAGATGCTCATTGCCTGCAGGAATTATATCGCCGGCCCTTTCCTCGAAGTTCTCACTGCCAGGATCGGGAATGTACTCGGAGATAGAGGCTGGGTTATAGAAATCCTATCCGATGATCCGCATTCTGTTGAGTTCGCATATCCCGGTGCACTGGATTCAGGACTGGATTATATATACTCCCGTGTGGTTCTCGAACTGGGCACTCATGCAGAACCAATTCCACATTCTGACTGTCTTATACAGCCCTATGCGGCAGAACATTATCCTCAGGTCTTTTCACAACCTTCCTGTTCCGTGACAACTGTAGTAGCCCGACGCACTTTCTGGGAGAAAGCCACGATCCTTCATGCCGAATACTATAGGTCATTGGATAAGCCACTGCCTTCACGGTACTCAAGACACTATGCAGATCTTGCGGCGATGGCTGAAACATCCGTTAAGGATGAGGCTCTGGGTGATCTTGATCTTCTTAGCGACGTTTGTATACACAAGGACCGTTTCTATCATTGTGGTTGGGCACGGTATAGTGAAGCCCGTCCGGGCAGTTTCCATCTCCTGCCTCGTACTGAACGTCTGTCTTATCTACGGAACGACTACCAGACAATGAAGGTTATGTTTTTTGATGATGTCCCGGAGTTTGACTCTATTCTGGAACACCTGACTAACCTTGAAAGTGAATTGAATGATAAGAGAAATCCTTGAATTACTGTTTTTCGCATTTCAGAAAAGGAGAAGATAGAAGAGCATCGGAGATACAGCCCGTTGCCAATTCAACCTGGCTCAGACCTGAATGATGTTCTTCCGTAGTCGTGTTCACGTTATTGTTATAGCGATTGAATCATTCCAGTTTGCCGTTCCAGTACTCAATGTAAGCTTCATATGATTTTCTACTGGTTAAGAATCTCATGTGCTGCTCCGCATTCAGCCTGTACGCCGTAATGCTTTCCATTCCAATCCTGCGAGCTTTTTCCATTCGATGGTTTCCATCGATCAGATTGTATCGCCCGGGAGATATTTCTGCCAGTATTACCGGTCCCGAAATCTCCACCGAATCCATGTGAGTCTCATTTATTGATGAGAATTCTTTACAGAACTCATTTACCGAAATGTTTTCGAGAAGATATTCTTCAGGATGGCCGTGAATGTGTTCAAGCATCCTGGTGATGTTAAACACGAAAATACCATTTGGGTATAATTCATCACCGATAGCTTCCGGGCACGGAATGAAAAGACTATCGACTCTCAATTTCTTTACCAATCGAAACTCCTTGTCAATGGATCATCTCTTCTTTTGTCTGCGACTATCACTCAATTAATACCTGACAGGATTATAAGTATTATCTCTGTCTATCCAATAGTCTGGTTTATAATGCAGATGTGCAATAGTAATGATAAACACATGACAGTGATTCTTTTGTGGATTATGTCCTTATTTTCTGTGAATGATAAAAGTTATTACCATCAATATAGATTACAGCTCTATCTGACAGTTTTCACTTCTAAACAAACCCCCCCGGCGTGTGGATAACCAGGCACCGGGGGAGATAAATACTTCTTTCCCGTAGGATCGAAGCAAATGTAATACAGAACCCGAATAGACAATGTCAATAATATGTGTACATCTTCCCGGAGAGCTTATATCATGTATCTTAACCATTTTAAGAGCGACTCCATCAGGTGGGCCGCTTGAAGGCAACTGGCTTACGAATTGCTAAAGGCAACTCTCCAAATCACTTTTTGAATTCATGTTCGATTTTGAAAATGTCAATGCGGAAGATAATCTCACAACTTATGAATGTGAGATCGCCTGTTGCGGATTCCGCTGAAAATACTGACATCAGTTAATTATTCTGCTATTATTTTATATATACGAGTACTGACCGGACAAATAAATGAGTTTCATGTTCTTCAGAGTGACTGTCTAAAGGGGGATTATGTTCAAAGATATATATCGGGGATGGCTGTTTATATTGCTCTGTTCATTACGGTTAGCTACTTCTGCCAGTGTTGAACAGGTTCAAGCACCTGTCCTGGATAACATGGACTTTGAAGTGATGAATGATGAAGACCTGTCACCACAGGGCTGGATCTTTGATGGTGCGGGCTATTCCGGGTACTGTGATTCTACGGTAGCGTACAACGGGCAACGCTCCTTCAGAATAGAATACATGGAACCTGTTGAATATTCCGGCTGCATTTCCAGGACAATTCCATTCTATTATGAGGAAGATACAATTACACTTAGTGGTTGCCTTAGAACAGAGGACACTGCAGATAATAGTTATGTTGGCCTGTATTTGGTGCTTTACGATAAACTGGGTAATCCGGAGTGTTACAGTAACGAATATCTGAGTATTCCTGTTGATTCCGCTGAATGGTGTCAAATTGAGGTTAACCTTGAGAACAGTCGTTTCGGCCGCGATCTGGAACTGGGTGCTTTTCTTTATGGACCAGGAACGGTATGGGTTGATGATCTGGAACTCCGGCTGGATGACAGGCCGTTTTCCGATGCGAGCATGCGAG